>NZ_JBHILZ010000015.1:0-37409 GCF_042193725.1 Bartonella sp. OT172YNZD
GCTCGTCTTTCTTCAAAACTTTCTCTTTATGGAGATTTAACTTATCAGCATAAATTTAAGAAAGTTGGTTTTTCTGGAACGCATTTTTCTGGTGGATTAAGCTATCATTTTTAAAAGAGGTACAATGTGTATTTTTATATGAAAGGCAGAATATTTCTCTGCCTTTCAATGTATTAAAATTTGTTTTGCTTCAATCAATATGATTATTTTTGATATAAAAGATTACAATAGATGCTTTCTTAGATTTATGATTTATATACTTTCTTCTATGAGATGAGGAGTTTTTCTAAAATTTTTGATGTTATGATATGGGGACAGATTTCAATGTGAATGTGAGAAGCTTGAATGCTGAATACGTGTGGTGTGATCTTTCAAAAGAGGCGATATTGATGGTTGTTTTTTAATATAAAGTAGATGAGAATTGATTTTTAGGCGTTTTTCTTAAGAGGGGATGATTATTTTTGTCCATTTCTTTATTAATTTTTATAGATCGCAAGTTTAGTCTTTATGAGCTTTATGCACTGTTTTGAATTTTGTTTTAAAACTTTATTCACGTTTATATCATTTAATACGCATATTATTTATTCCCTTTTTTATGATATTTACTTAAAAACTTTCAATAAATATTTGTTTTAAAAAAACAGAGGGAGTTTGAAGTCAAATTATAATAAAAAGCAAATTATGCGTTATCGTTTTTTTACGGTTGTTTTTTTGTAAATGATAGGTGCCAGAGAAATTTTGATAAGGATACAATATATTATTTCCATTGCTGTAATAAACAGATATCATTATTCTTTTTTCAGCATTCAATACTGTACAGATTTTAGCACTCGAGAATGTTCATAAACGGCTGTATAAACTTTCAATTTCCTTTAGCAAAATATCTGCTTCCAGTGCAGTATAATCGAGTTCGGCTCCATATCCATATTTAAAAGCAGATAAATTGGAAGCATAATGATGGCTACCACCATAAGCATGCAGAAAAAAGGCTGTCTTTTCACCATCTTTCCAAGAGGAATGAAAAGCATTCCGCATGGTCTCTAACGTCTTATTTTGCGTGGTCATATCCACTAAACCAGCATGAAATAAGGCATTGGGCAAAAGAAGATAAGTTGGTAATTGAGGAACAACAGCCCTAATTTGGAAATTAACCTGAACATCAAGCGACGTAGGAAGATTAGACGAAGGATCAATAGGGTCAGAAGATGTAGAAGGCTTTGGTTCAACAGAGGCAGAAGCAGGAGAAACAGAATCCGCAGATGGAGGAGATGCCGATACAGAGGGCGGTGATAGAAGCTCTATGAAATGATTATTAGATGGAATCTGCTAGGCAAGAAACTGAAGTGTAGAAGGCTGCTAGGAGGAAACTTTGCTCTTTAGAGAGGGGAATAAAAAAATTTTTTATTTAGGAAAATAGTGTTGAATTCCATTCTTCTGATCGTAGGAATAAATAGTTCTTTCAATGATGGTATAAGCTATTTTTGCTGAATTTTTAAGAAAAATTCTTTTGCCGAAGTATGTAGCCTATATAGGTGTTTATAGGGAGCTGTGGGCGATCTTTTTATTCTTGTATTTGGGGGTAGCAATGTTAAAAGGTCAAAAAACATGTTTAAGGTATTTTCTTGTCTGAAGGGGGAGGAAAGATTCAATGATTACGAAGATTTTATGAGACTTTTGGAGGAGACTAGGAGATAGGATTTCTTAGAGCTCTAAAGATGTAAGGGGAATTAGGACTTCTAGAGGATTGTGTAGGCATTTTCTATCAGCGATGGTTGCGTTTGTTGATGCTCGATTTAATCAGTGATATTGATCATACCACATTCACCATTTTCGCTACCGAAGGTGAGGTTGTATCCTGCTTGATCCCAGTTGAGTGCTGAGATAGCACTTTTCCCATAACCTTTTAGAAGGACTTCTTTTCCATCATGAAAATATCCCGCTAAAATCATTCCATCATTGAAGCCTATTGCTACAATTTCTTTGTTTGGGTGGCATGAAACGGTGCTAACAAGCGCATTTGCTCGTGTTCCTAGTTCTAGTGGTGTTTTTCCCATGGGGCCATCTTTTGTCTGAAAGGGCCAAACAATTGCGGCAGAGGCACCTGATGTTGCTAGCCATTTTCCTTTTGCGCTCCAAGACCAGCTTTTGACTTTGCTTGGGTAGCCACTCATCCGTAAGTGTTGATGATCTCTAAGACGCCAGCCGTGTAAGGCGTTTTCTTGCATCGTGGAAATGACATAGCGGTTGTCTGGCGAAAAGGTGACGCCACAATGAGCTCCTTTCCATACCAATGTGGTGGGAGCTATTTGCGTTGATAACCAATGAAGAGTAACTCCATTGTAATGGGCAACGGCAAGTCGTAAACCTTTTGGGGCAAAAGCGAGGCCTTCTACACTGCGTTCATGGGTGAGCTCTTGTCTTTCTTTTCCAACATGCACAAATGCGAAACGTGAGGAGGAAAAAGCAAAAGCTTTTTGTGGACCAAAAGCAACGTTGTTTATCCATTTGCGTTCTTTTCGGCTTAGCACTTCTGTATGTCCCGCTGCGGTTGTTTGACAGATTTTTCCATCTTCTCCACCTGTGATGATTGCGGTATTGTCATGGGAAAAATGGCTTGAAATTATTCCTTTGTGAACTTCAAAGATTTGTGGGGTTGGATTAAAAAAAACAATGAAACCTTCTACGGAAACAAAAGCTGGTTTATTGCCTATAAAACCGCAGGAAAGGCAGTAACTTTTGAGATCATAATGGGTAATGTTTGGCATTATCACTCACTTATGCGCAATTTTCAAAACCAGTTTTTAATTTTTCAGCATCAAGGGAGCGCCCTATAAAAACAAGGCGACTTTCTCGTTTTTCATCTTCACGCCATGGGCGTTGATGTTGTCCCTCAAGAAGCATGTGTATACCTTGAATGACGTAACGATCATCGTCTCTTTGAAAGGCGATAATGCCTTTGAGACGCAAGATATCAGGTCCCTGTTGCTGCGTAATCTGTTGGATCCAAGGAAAAAACTTTTCTGGTTGTAGAGCACCTGTTTTTAAACTTACAGAAGTGATGGTAATATCATGAGTGGAGGATGCGTGATGATGGTCATGATGGCAATCGGGACCGCACACATGGTTGGCATGTTGGTGTGTATGTTCGTGATCGAGAAAATGAGGTTCATGATCGAGAGTCCGTTGGAGATCAAAAAAACCACGATTGAGGAGTGTCTCAAGAGGGATATTGGCGCGCTGTGTTGTATAGAGTATAGCGCGAGGATTAATGCCCAGAATAAGGGATTCAGCATAGGCGCGTTCTTGTGCTGTGACAAGATCAATCTTATTTAAAAGAACGATGTCAGAGAAGGCAATTTGCTCTTCAACTTCGCGACTTTTTTTCAGTTGAGAGGGCAAATGCTTTGCATCAACAACCGCTATGACACTGTCGAGAGCTGTTTTTTCATGGATAGTATCATCCATGAAAAAGGTCTGTGCTACGGGAATGGGATCTGCAAGTCCTGTCGTTTCTATAATGATCGCATCAAATCGATGAGAACGTTGCATCAGACTTTCCAGAATGCGAATGAGATCACCACGTACGGTGCAGCAAACACAGCCATTATTCATTTCATAAATTTCTTCGTCTGATTCAATGATCAGGTCATTATCAATACCAATTTCACCAAATTCATTGACAATGACGGCATAATGTTTGCCATGATTCTCACTGAGAATGCGGTTGAGAAGGGTAGTTTTTCCTGCACCAAGATAGCCTGTGAGAACCGTAACGGGAAGTTTTTTGGGGTGTGTCGTTTCCATGGAGAGACCTTTTATTGTTCTTTATTGCCATGTGTTTATGTTAAATCGATTGATATCATCAAGTAAATCACGAAGCTGAGACAGAACATGAGAAAAGATTGCTTCACCTGCTTGTGGTGTTGCTTTGCTTGCGTTTCCTGCCGCACCTTGCGTATTTAAATCATGCATTGTCCAGCCAAAGGCATGAGGACCATAAGCGCGTAAATACCGATAATTGGCAATCATATCTGCTTGTTTATTATGAAAATTTGTTGCCTTTTCCATATGAACTTTTTCCGGTGCTAAATAGAGCATGAGAGAGGTTTCGATAAAACCTCCATGGATATCAAGATGCTGTTGAAAAGGCTCCATAAGACCTTGTGGCA
The DNA here is from genome assembly GCF_042193725.1 of Bartonella sp. OT172YNZD. NCBI lineage: Bacteria > Pseudomonadati > Pseudomonadota > Alphaproteobacteria > Hyphomicrobiales > Bartonellaceae > Bartonella > Bartonella sp. OT172YNZD. The sequence goes on from NZ_JBHILZ010000015.1 coordinate 4,170, forward strand.
AACCAAAACGGCTCCAGCTTGTTGCTACAGCGAGCATGGAAAGGCGCTTTCGTAATTCGGTGATAACGATACTCATTAAAGGTGAATTGCCTCCGTGAGCATTGAGAAGAAGAAGACGGTTGATCCCTTTATGATAACAGTTTTCACCAATCTTTATCCATCGCTTAATCGCATCAGAAAAGGTAAGAGTTTGTGTGCCTGTAACATCCATATGTTCTATAGAATAGCCAATCTTTTCAACTGGTAAAAGTGCGATATGAAACTGCTCTTTTGTTTGTAAAGTGAGGGCTTTTGCAAAAGCTTCAGCAATAATCCAGTCGGTTTCGAAGGGAAGGTGCTCTCCGTGATATTCGTGTGCGCCCAAAGGTAAAAGAGCGAGAAAAGGCCTGTTAGATACCATAAATTATTGCCTAAAAGAGAAGTTAACACAGACAAAGTGGTCAAAGGTGCTATTACTATTTAATCTATCTATAAGAGAAACGCAAATAGGCATTTTTTTACATCATATATAGATGCTATAAAACATATGGATGCTATAAAAATGAGAGCTTTGTTAAAAATAGTGAAGCTTTTAGTGAGCAAAGCTAACTCAATTTTTTCTGTAATACGAGGCGACTGTTCTAAAGATAGCTATCTTTGGTAATTCTTTCTGATGCATATTCTCATTTTTAATAAGTAAATATTCAGACAGATTAAATACTTCACATAATATAATGAAAAATAATTTTTTCATTATTTATTGAAAACGCAATTTTTTAGTAATTTTCTCTATAAATTTTCTTTCAAGAATTTGATCAATTATTTATTATTATTATTTAATTTGCACAAATTGAATACAGTTATTTGAATATTGGCAAAAATTTCTTTTAAAGATAATTATTTGTTACTAATATAGAGTAAATATAATTACTAAAAATATAAATATGGCTGTTATCTATACAATATTAATGAAAAATATATAATAACTTTTATAAAAATTAATAAATGAAATTGTTTTTCAGTATTTTGAGGATAATATTATTTTTAAAGACTCTATTTTTATTTAATTTTATGTAGTTTGTTGGTGCTCTAGTGTTTCTTATAATATTTTTGTAAATCTGATAGATTTATTTATTTTATAATTTGTTTCTATCAATTATTGATTTTATGTCTTTACATGTAATACATAATGTGTTATATATAAATTATTAAATATAAGTTTTGGTTTTTATATATGTGAATATTATTTCATTTTTTCAGTGAAGAAAAAGAGGAGAAAAGAAAGCTATGTTTAAAATATTTAAAAATAGTGTATGTTCATTTACTTTTACACTATTTATTCTTTTTTTTGTACAAACTATACAGGGAAATGCAAGTTTTGTGAAAAATCAATTTCAAGAGAGAATGGCAGTTACTATTTCTTCACTAGAAAAAAATGTAGCTGTTAAAGCTGTGGATAGAGCAGTTAGTCGAGGCATTGAGGAACAAGATGGCATTGCTTTGGGGAAAGCTGAAAAAGCTTCTGCTTTTTCAGGTTCAGCCTTTTGGGGTGGAATAGGTATTTTAGCACTTCTTGCTTCTTTATGTATTGGGGATGTATTAGGTGCTGTTGTATCTATTTTGGGAATATTCAGTACACTTTAATAGAAAGCTCTTCAAAAAAGTCAAGGATTTTTTTGTTCACTTCATTATTTTGAAAAAATAAGTATTTGAAATTATTTATAATGTACTGGAGTGAAAAATCACTATTCTTAATACTAAATGTAGCTTTTATTAACATTATTAAAGTTCAAGGTCCTACATTTATGTTTTTTTTATAAATTAGTGTAACCTGATTTTTTACAGTTTATGGTTATTTCCTAGTAATAAGGCTAGTATACTCACTATCTTTATCAGCCTTTTAATATTGTCTACCTTCTCTCATATGAAGGTTATTCATCAAAGGCAAACTTAATCCTTTTTAAAAATTTTTTCTCTTTCATAAGAGGATAAAATAAAAATATCCCTGTATTCAGGGCTCTTTTGCAATAAGAAAAATGATAGATTATTATTTATCATCTCAAATTTGTTTATGTTAAATCCATCAAAAGTATTTTTTACGTATGACAAGTTGCCTTCGTGTATGGATAAAACTATTAAAAAAAGAGTAAAATTCTTCTCATGAATCATCTCAAAGGCTCAAGGATTGTCGTAATATTGGCAAATAAAATGATGATGCCGGTTTGTATCTTTATAGAGTAAAGATAGTGATTCACAATGAATCTTATGCCATTTTATGGGGTGGTTTATATTGTAGCATTTACGGGCCATATTGTGGGAGGGAAGTAGTGATGTGTGTCGTTGGAAAATGCCTTTATTAAAACAGAAACCTGTATTTGTGATACAAGTGTATTCTGGATTGTTCTGTTGCGTAAGGGAAGGATACTTCTAAGTAAGGTAATAAGGAGTGTTTATAGCTTAGCGGAAGAAGGTCCATGAAGTAAAAGGTCTTGTTTAGCACGAAGACGTGCAATCCATTGATTTTCACGAATAGCAGTATTATGTACTGTAATGAGTTCGTTTTTTTTAATTGCAGCTGTTACTGTTGCTTTTTCTAAAAGACCACAAGGAATGGCGTGGTGAGCGCGTGCTTCTGCGATGTTCATTATCCAAGCGCGGTAAGTATAAAGACCGATAAAGTCTAGCTGATCACCTGGATGTAAATCTTTTTTAGCAACAGCACAGACTTCTACTACGGGATGGCTAAGAGGAGCCATATCTTTTTTGCCATAAAGCATAACGCGTGCGCAGGTGAGGGGAACTTCCATTGCTGTTAAATGATAGGGGCGGTGAAAGGTGAAATAAGGACCCTGACCAATTTTTAAATCTTCCATACGTTCGCGTAAACGTGGGTGTGCTATTTCTGCAATGACAAAGACACCTGGGGAAACACCCTGGCCTGTTGAATAATCCACAATACCATATTGCTGCAAAATGCCTCCATCTTGTTTTGGGATAAGCACTTTGTTTAAATCTTGCAGCGCCGCTTGTGGTCCATGCATTCCTGGGCAATCGGGGAGAAGTCCAGTGGCATTGGCAATTGCTGCCATTTCAACCATCGTTTTGGAACCATCAATAAATTCAACTAACATGCGCACATTCATATTACGCCGGAATGCTTCTTCTTCGTAAGTATCAGGTATAGCATCAAAGCGCAGAGGATTATTTTTTCCTTTACCCGCTGCAACAATCTTATGTCCAAGGGCTGAAACAAATTCTATGAGTTCCATACAAGAAGTTGGTTCATCTCCGGCACCAAGTGTATAAATGAGTCCTCGTTTTTCTGCTTCATGTTTGAGATAAGCGCCAATTGTAACATCTGCTTCAACATTCATCATGACAAGATGTTTGTTATTTTCAAGCGCTTTGATACCAATTTCTGCTCCTGCTTCAGGATAGCCTGTTGCATCAACGATAATATCAATTTGTTCATGACGTAAAACAAGGTTAATATCATCTGTTGCTGCAATCAAATCTTTTTCAATGCTTTGCGTGAGAGCATAAGTATTTTCAACTTCACAGACATGTCCATCCTCCCCATAGGCTAGTGTAGCGGCATCAAAAATACGTGATGGCGTCCTAGTGGCTACTGCAGCGACTGTTATACCATCCATATGCGCAATACTTGATAATAAATCTGTGCCCATTTCACCGCAACCAATCAGTCCAATACGGATGGGGGGATGCTTTTCTGCACGTTGTTTCAAATCATGTGCTAAACCTGTTAGGTTCACATTGCTTGCCATTCTTTTTTCCCATTTGAAAACTATTCTGCTAAAAAATTTTTCTCATTCATAAGGTGCATTTCTTTTTAAGACAATTAATCTTTTATTCTTGATGCTCTAATCAATGGATTTTATAAAAGCAAGAGGGGTGGTTGCTTTTATCAAATAAAATAGGAATAGCGTTATGCAGCAAAAAATAGCAGTACAAGATGTCACCAGTTTTATTGGGAAAGAAGTGGGATTATCGAGGTGGCGTCTTGTTACACAGGATATGATTAATCAGTTTGCATGCGCTACAGATGATCACCAATGGATACACGTTGATGAAGAAAAGGCGAAAAAGACGTCTTTTGGGGGCACAATTGCCCATGGGTTTTTAACATTATCGCTTTTGTCTACGCTCGCTTATGAGGCTCTTCCAGAGTTGGAAGGGAGCACAATGGGGATTAATTATGGTTTCGATAAAGTACGCTTCATGAGTCCTGTGAAAACAGGGGTACGGGTACGTGCGCGTTTTGTGTTAGATGATGCAGAAATTCGCCCTTCTGGTCGAGTGGTTTTCCATTATGGGGTTACAGTGGAAATTGAACAGTTAAAAAAACCAGCTCTTACAGCTCAATGGCTTATTGTGGCTGTGGTGGGAGAGAAAATGTCCAATGTCTAGATTAGTTTGAGTACTTTATTTTATAAAATTTTTATACAATTCTATGAGAAGTTATCTTCAATGATAATATTGAGAATAATCTATAGGGTGATAGGTATGGTGGAGCTGTTATAGCGTTGATAGCCATAGCAGATTGCTATCTTTCATAGGTCTTTTTGAAGAGGAGTTTCCTAATGAAGATTGTGCATTGCTTCACGCTTTTGTTGATAGCGTTCTTTAATGGGGGCACAGCCCTCACGTAAAACAGAATGCTTCAAATGGAATCCACTTGTGTTGCTAATTCACGGGCTTATTTTAAAGAAACATCTCTCAATGCTCCCAAGCCTATTTCGCAATGGCGCTTGTGAATAGTATAACGATAAAGCCATTGAGCACTCCCATCTTTATGCTTGTGAATAAGAAAGCTGGCACCATCATATTATATGCTAGCCTCCAATGTTAAGACAGGCTTTGGTGTTTGAGATAATTCATAAGAGGCATGCCTTTCTTGCTTGTATAGTTTTTACTCACACGGCTTTTCCCGTTTGTAACGTGCAAGCGAGAGGTTTTGATTGATTCAATATGGAATAAATTTGGAATGAGAGAATCTTACGGTATTCAGAGTTCTAATTCAATATGAATAACGCCATATTATCATTATAAATTCAATATGTTGTCTAAGGTTGTGACCAATATCTTAATTTAACATGATAATTTATCATTTTTATGTTAAGAGAGCGTCTCGAATATTGTAAGATCTTTCATTTTATACCCTTTTATATTCAATTAATTAAAACTATTTTCTTTCGTGTTACAAATGGATGGGGAAAGATAAAAACTGTTTAAGAAAAAAGTTCCTAATCTCTAATGAACGTTTTCGATAGCCAAGGGTTGTTGTGCTTGGAAAGTAGTAAAGAGGATGATGGTACTGATATGTGAAATTTAAGTCTTTTAATGTTTTGTTTTATCAAGTTTTTGTACGATTTTGTCAGAAGTCCATTGGGTTATAATATTGAGCATAATCAAAAGAATGATGACAATGGTCATGATGAAGGTATTATAGCGTTGATAGCCATAGCGGATTGCCATATCCCCTAAACCACCTCCACCAAGATATCCAGCAAGTGAGGTGGCTCCTATGAGAGAAATGACCATGACTGTAAAACCTGTAATCAGGCTAGGGAGAGCTTCAGGAATAAGAACATGTCTGATAATTTGAAGACGATTTGCGCCCATAGAGCGGATAGCTTCAATAAGACCATTTTCAACTGTTTTAAAAGAGAGTTCCGCCATGCGTGCATAAAAGGGAATAGCTGAAATGGTGAGAACAAAAATTACAGAAGGCATTCCCACACCTCTTCCTACAACGATACGGGTAATGGGAAGAAGATAAAATGCAAGAATAATAAAGGGAATGGCGCGAATACTGTCAATGATGATGCTTAAAGGGCGATTGATAAGAGATGAAGCAAAAATTCCTCCACGTGATGTTGTATGAAGAAGAAGACCAAGTGGAAGTCCTATAATTAGTGCCATAAAAGAAGCACTTATCGTCATCAATATTGTATCAAAAAGAGCATTGGGGAGTTCATGAGACAGAACATTAAACATAACCTAATACCTCGCAATATCGTCCCTTTTCAGTTAACCATTGAACGGCTTTTTTAAAAGCTTTTTTATCTTGAGAAGGAAGAGCAAGGAAGAGTCGCCCGATGGTTTCTCCTTGGACTGTATCAATGCCACCATGGAGAATACGTGCTCTTAAACCGCTTTCATCTTCCAAAAGATGGAGAAAAGGTTGTTGGGTAATTTCGCCGGCAATATTCATTTCAATAACAGCTTCTTGACCGATGGCTTTAAGATTTTTTGCATATTTTTCAGGAAGTTGTGGCGTAACAAGTTTAAGCATGGCAATGGTTGTTTCTTCTTGTGGGGATGTAAAAATATCTTTTACACGTCCTTCTTCCACAATGCGTCCTTGATTGAGGACAACAACGCGATGCGCAATCGCGCGTACCACTTCCATTTCGTGGGTAATAAGCACAATCGTAAGATTGAGTCGGTTATTAATATCGGCAAGAAGTTCAAGAATAGACTGTGTTGTTTCAGGATCAAGAGCAGAGGTGGCTTCATCTGATAACAATATTTTAGGATTAGCAGCGAGCGCGCGAGCAATGCCAACGCGTTGTTTTTGCCCTCCTGATAATTCTGCCGGATAACAATATTCTTTACCACATAATCCTACCAATTCAATAAGCTCAAGGGCACGTTTGTTGCGCTGTTTTTTGTTTACTCCTGTTAATTTGAGTGGTAATGCAATGTTATCAATAACTTTTTGCGATGATAAAAGATTGAAATGTTGAAAAATCATTCCAATACGTTGACGATAAGGCGCCCATTCTGTCTCTGATAGATTTGAAATATTGATACCTTCAAAAAAAAGAGACCCTGCATCAATTTTTTCTAATCCATTTAAACAGCGAATAAGTGTTGATTTTCCTGCCCCACTACGACCGATAATACCAAGAATTTCACCGGCATGGATATCGAGAGATAAGTTATCAACTGCTGGAGTGTCAGTCGTTTTGTTAAAATAACGGCTGACATTTTTTAGCGAAATGAGGGCGTTTTTGTCCATTTAACATTACCAGAATATTTGGCAAAATTACCAAGATGTTTTCGCTGCTGGACCAAAAATCTCTTTGATTTTTGCACGGACGGGTTCGCTATTGTAGGCAGCAACTAATTTTCTGACCCATGGCTCATCTTTGTCACTGGCACGCACAACAATGATATTGTTATAGGGATTATTTTCTGCTTTTTCCCATGCGACGACATCTTTTTGTAAATCTAATCCTGAAACCAAAGCCCAATTTGTATTGATAACAGCAATATCAAAATCATCAATAGCTCGTCCTAACATGCCGGCATCGAGTTCCCGAATTTGCAAATTTTTAGAATTTTCAATAATATCCAGCGGAGAAGCAAGAATATCGTGAGGGTCTTTTAATTTAATAAGATCTAGAGAATTGAGAAGGAGGAGGGCTCTTCCACTGTTGGATGGATCATTAGGAATGCCAACATGTGCTCCATCGCGCAATTCTTTTATGTTTTTAATTTTGTGGGAATAGAGACCTATTGGGGTAATAAATGTGTACCCTACAATTGAAAGTTTATAACCACGCTGCTTCATTTGATTTTTAAGATAAGGTGTGTGTTGAAAAGAATTTGCATCAATTTCTCTTGCATTAACAGCATCGTTGGGCAAAGTGTAATCAGAAAAATAAACAAGCTCAATTTCTAAACCAGCTTTTTTAGCTTGTTCAGCAGCGATTTTCCAAATGGTTGCTTCGTGTCCTTCCATGACACCAAGTTTGATTTTTGATTTGTCTGTAGCCATGACACAAGCAGTAGACAAAAAAAGTGCAAAGAGAGAGAGGAATAATCCTATAATCTGACCGCAAGAAATTTTTTTTAATGTCATATTCTTTTAACTTTCTTTTCCAAGAGATTTTTTGAAGGAAGTTTCAATATACTCTATACTCTGTATTTTTTAGGCGGATTTAAAATTATACAAGCTTTAGATAATATTCAATCACTTTTATTTTTAAAAAAGTATTATTTTTCCTTCTATTTTTAGTAGTTTTGGGGGCTTATCATTATTCATTCTCTGAAACTCTCTGAAATTCAGGCAATCAATTCTTCTATTGCAATGATTTGTTGAGGGAACCAATAACACTTTAAAAACTTCTTTAAGGGACGATAGGTTGAAGAACCAGACAATCAGATGATGCTTTAGCCGTAAATTCATGAGGAACATACTGTGCAATCAAGATCAAAAGTCCGTGTTCGTGTAGAGGGAATAAAGAGAGATTTTGTTGCAATGTTGTGGGGTCTTTTGGGCGGGAAATAAAGGTTGCTGATCATTGGATTTAAACGCGGCAAATTTTTGCAAAGGCGAATTTTTGTCCTTCATATGTTTTAGAGAGGAAGAAAAATAATGTTAAGAAAGAAATTTTTATCAACAATGATGACTTTATGGGCTTTAGGAGCGTCAGGGGTGGCTGTGACTGCTTTTCACGCGGAAGCTGGAACCATTACAGGAACAGTTGCTCGTGTTGCATCAGGTCAGGTATCTTTACGCACAGGCCCTGCGACAGCTTATAAAGTTATCGCAATGGTTCCAATGGGAGCAAAAGTGCAAATTTATGGCTGCCTATCCAATAAAACTTGGTGTTCTCTTAGTTATCATGGAAAAGTTGGTTGGGCATCTGCACGTTACGTCAATGTTAACGATGTTCCTACCATTGCTTTTAAAAAGATGCCAGCAAAATCAAAATCCATGGTAAAATCGCCAAAAGAAAAAGTAAAACAGGCTGTTTCCGACTTTAAAGCTCTTCCGGCGATTCAAAAAACACAGAAAAATATGCAAAAACTATACAGAACAGATGTGATTATCGATTCTACAGGTGTCAAAAAAAGGGATGAACGAACAATTTTAAATCCGTCGCAAAAAGCACAAGGCGTTTCTGTAAAGCACGTGAGTGCTTATAATCCCTCCTTTCCTGATAATGTCAATTACAAAAATTTTGAACGTAATGAAACGCGTTACCGTGTTGTGACTTATCCTGCTCGATAAGGGTAAAGTTAATTTCACAACCGGAATGACAAAAAGGATCAGCAGCGTGAAGCAAAAAATGCTTATTCTGCTGATCCTTTTTGTACCGTAAAATGGTATTAAGATGGCGATGATTAACTTAAGGTGGCGAGGCATTCAAGGACATTCAGAGTCAAATTTGACAATACCTTGGATTACAGTTCTTTAGGATGGTGATATGAACCTTCAGCTGGAGAAGGTTATACTGAAGAGAAGCCGGACTTTTGACATACCGGCTAGGGCTCTTCATCCTTTCGGGCAGGGCGTTAATTTACGGACTTAGGCTTTATCAAATTACGAGAAATGAGCAATTCAGCAATTTGAACTGCATTCAATGCTGCTCCTTTTCTTAAATTATCGGCGACAACCCAGAAAGCTAAACCATTTTCAACGGTGATATCTTCACGAATACGGCTAATAAAGGTGTCATCTTCTCCCGTACATTCATAAGGTGTGGTATAGCCACCATCTTCGTGTTTATCGATAAGCTGACAACCGGGAGCATTGCGGAGAAGCGCTTGTGCTTCAGATACGCTTAGTGGTTTTTCAAATTCAACATGGACGGCTTCGGCATGACCGATAAAGACAGGGACCCGAACAGCAGTGGCTGTTAATTTAATCTTCGGATCGAGAATTTTCTTCGTCTCAGCCGTCATTTTCCATTCTTCTTTTGTATAACCATCTTCCATGAAAACATCGATATGAGGAATGACATTAAAGGCAATGCGTTTAGTGAATTTTTTTAATGTAATTGGGTCAGCAACAAAAACTGCACGTGATTGTTCGAAAAGTTCGTCCATTCCTTCTTTACCAGCTCCAGAAACCGATTGATATGTAGAAACAACAACACGTTTAATGATTGCAGCATCATGGAGAGGTTTTAAAGCTAAGACCAGTTGAATTGTTGAACAATTAGGATTTGCTATAATATTACGTTTAGAAAAGGCATTTATAGCTTCGGCATTGACTTCAGGGACTATCAACGGAACATTGGAATCATAGCGCCACGTGGAGGAATTATCGATGACGACACAGCCAGCTGCAGCGATTTTAGGAGCATATTCTCTGGAAATGCTTCCTCCCGCAGACATAAGACAAAAATCTGTGTCAGAAAAATTGTAAGTATCAAGGGCTTTTACTTTGAAAGTTTTATCTCCATAAGATACTTCTTGTCCTAATGAGCGTCGTGATGCTAGAGGGACAATTTCATGCGCAGGAAAACCACGTTCCTCTAAAATTGTAAGCATTTCGCGACCAACATTTCCGGTTGCGCCGACAATTGCAACTTTAAAACTCATTTTCTATGTACTCCTCATGTCTCTCCACAATTATTCCCCGTGCTATACTCAGGAGAGAGTGAGTTGGTCAAGGAACATCACTAAATTATATTTTTGATTTTCAACAACTCAATTTTGTGCACATCAATCATTATTGTCAGCACAATAAATTGTTTTATTTCAAATGATACGTCTTTATTTAATTTTTCAGAATTGAAAAATTGAATATTGTACGCGAAACTGTTATCTCTTTAGAGAGCACTTTAATTAAGTGAATTCCTTATCTCCTGTCAATTGTTTACCTTAACACGTTTGAATTTTTAAGGATGGTATTACGTATCGCGTTGGTGGAATTTAATATTTTATCTGTTAAGTGTTGAATTATTTGATCTTGTCCCTACGCTTTTAAAGGCAAAATTTCCTATTACAGTCTGTAAACAGCCAGATTCTAGCGGCTTCCCCTTTTTCACTTAAACTAAAGGCTCAACAAGCAGGCCTAAAAATATTTAAAAAGATATTGGGCATCTAAAAAACATTTGAATGTTTCAAGGAGGTATACATGTTTCATACCCTTATACCTTAAATGATAGGATTTATGGCACAACAGGATAAACTTAAGCATCCATTATATAAATAAATTCTTATGAAAGTGATACATATAGTTTTTCGAGTCTGTTTTTTTACTTTATATTTCTTATTTTTACTTTAATCCTGTTATGCTATAAAATATTGTCATTTGAAGTATGGTGGTATAAGCTCTTTAAGCTTTCTTGATATATTTTAGTGTTTTTTAGTGTGTGGGAATATTCGTAGACTTGTTTGGCGAGCCTTTGGTTTAAGTGAATCATATGAGTGGAAAGTCGTTTTAATAAAAGAGCAAGTTAACACCATCATACATTTTTCCAGCACCCAATGTGGCTGCAGTCCTTGGTATGTGAGATGATTCAATAAGAGGTATGCCTTTTTTTGTACATTTTTATTCACATGCCAACTCTGCTTGTAATGTGCAAATAAGTGATTTTGATTGGTTCAATATAGAACAAGTTTGAAATGAAAAAATTTTACGATATTCGGGACACTTATTCAATATACATAACGTTAGATTATCATTATAAATCAATGCGCTATTACTAAGTTGAACTCTTTAGAATTCACACTATTTACAGACCAAATTAGATTTAAGAATTTTCGTTCTCATAAGGTGTGTGGAGACAGTCAAAATTCTTTTCAACGTTATTAAGGACGTTGATTGTTCTTTCAGTGAATTTATAAAAATAAGGGATCATTTTTTTCACCAGAAATCAACTGCAAAATAGCCCTTTGTTTTTTGCGGGTCAGCATTCTGAAACTTTGCAAAAGTAAATATTCTGCTTTGCTTTCTACCCTGTTATCACAATGATAGAGGGGATCTTCTTTTTTGTGTTATCAGCATAAAAGAAGGAAACGGGAACATCTAATATATGAGCAATTTCTTGTAAACGTCTTGCACTTACGCGATTTAAACCTTTCTCATACTTTTGAATTTGTTGAAACGTTACGCCCAAATGACTCCCTAATTGTTTTTGAGAAAAACCCATGACGTTTCTTCTAAAGCGAATTTTTTGCCTAAAGAAATGTCGTAAAAATGTAGATTTTTGGCTTGCACTTTGCTCCCCTCCGGTTGCGAGCGTCCTCGCATTAGTATTCCGGGGTCTGGAAGTGCTGAAACCGAGCCAGCCTCTTGCTTTTAGTGCTGAAAGCACTTGGACATAACAAGAGCCCCCGGAAATTCCGGGATATCCGCAAAAAGCGGGTTTATTTTATACTCGGTTTCAGGGCTTCCAGGCCCTATTGATCACTGCGTATACGACCAAAAATACAAGTTCATTCATAGGATAATTTCTTTAAATCGTCAACCAGAGTGACAGCAGTTGTTTTGGTTGTTTTTTGCAAAGTTTACACGCAACTGTTGCAATGCATCCCTTTATTTTGATGGAATTTAGGACAATTTTTTGGTGATCATTATAGGGTATATTTAAAATTATAACTATATGACTTTTATCCATTATCCATCTCTTTTGTATAAAAATGAAAGCTTGTTTTCGCATTCAAAAGTAAAAAGACTTTTTAAAGCAACTACAATATTGGGAGTTGGTAAAGAGAATGCTGGCGTGTCATGGATCAGTTTTTAAAATACCAATATTAAAAGATTGCATGAGCAAAAGAGAGCTTTTCATAGAACAGTGATTGATAACAGGTTTCTCCAGAAAAAATGAACGAAGATTTCTTATTTTTTATACGCTACTTTTTCATTGTTTTGCAAAGGACGCGCTTCTGAGGCAAGCATAATGGGAACGCCATCACGAATAGGATAGGCAAGTTTGGCTTTGAGAGAAATGAGCTCTTGTGTTTTTCGGTTGAAAGAGAGTGTGCCTCTCGTTATGGGACAGACGAGTAATTCGAGCATTTTGGGATCTGTGGTCATTTTTTTCATGTTTTGATGTTTATTAGTTTAAACGGTAATCTGTTCCTGTTTGTTTCATGAGTGAGCGTTCTGTTAATGCAAGAAGAGTTTGGGCACGGCTTTTGATATCTGGAGCTTCAAGGAGAGCTTGTTTTTCTGCTGGTGTAAAGGGGATAAGAGCTGAAAAAGCATTAACCAATATAGGTGTAGGGGCTTCTATGATACTGCTCCAATTATATTCCATTTCATGTATGGTTAGATATTTTTCTACAACGTCGAGTAAGCTCTCTCGGTTAATGCTTTCTTCAATATCAAATTCTTGCAAGTCTTTTATGTTTGATTGGATGAGAGCTGTTCGATAGGATTTGGTGTTTATCAATTCTTGTTCTAAGGTGAAGCGGCAAACACCTTGTAAGATAATGAACAGTTGTCCATTTCCTGTTTCACTGTAGTTTGTAATGCGCCCTATACAGCCTGTTTTATAAAGTTGTGTAGAGAAGCGGTCTGTATTCGATGAAAGTGGTTGAATAATGCCCAATAGGCGATCAGTCACCATAACGTTTTCAATCATTTCAAGTGATTCTGGTTCAAAAATATTGAGTGATAAAAAACCACCGGGTAGTAAGAGTGCACCTTCTAAAGGAAAAAGGGCAATTTGCTTTGGAAGATCATTTTCACAATCGTAAGAGATATTACCAGCTTTCATGGGTATTTTGGGACCTTTATTCGGTAGTTATAGTTTGTAAATAGTCGCAATTTATGACACTATTGAGAAAGCAGAAACCCCACTTCTTGTGCATTAAAATCATACTTATAAAATACTTGAAGTCCTTATTCTAAATAAAGAATATGAAACCCTATCTTTAAGGTTGAACTGCGCGAGAAAGAATATTGCTTTGCGATCTTTTTAGTGTGTGACGTTTTGCATGATTTTCAAGAGGTATTTTTGTTTGTAGCTTTTGATTTTTGTTTTAAATTTCCTAAAATGTATTCCTTGCAATTTTTGTAAGGTTCAAAAGGACGCTATTATAAATCTTTTGAAGCAGCTTATGCAAGTTTTAAAATGGGAACATTTTCATCACTTTCCTAATGACAGTGTAATAAAGATAGGTTATAGGTTAAAACATGCTGGAAAGAGCGTTGTCGTTTCTTTCATTCTTTTGCGGGAGAGTGCAGATTGCAAATTTTTGCATTGCCGCCGAAGGGGAAATAGCCCATAATCTCTCAGGCTTTAAGGACCGTAAAAGGAAGAAGGCAGATCTGGAAAGTCGGGAGAGCCCGCGCCGAAGGTGTAAGCGAAAAATCTTTTCGCGAGTCTCTCAGGTTGATGACAGAGGGGTGCAGAGGCGGCCATATTCTGTGGGCGTTAGCGCAGCTTTGGAGTTATTATGGGCACAGTACAAGAAACATCTTTTTTAAAAACACTTCCTTTATATGATCTGCATGAAAAAGCAGGAGCAAAATTTGGTGCTTTTGCGGGGTGGAACATGCCTTTAACTTATCCTCTTGGCGTTTTGAAAGAGCATCTTCATACGCGTGCACATGCAGGACTTTTTGATATTTCTCATATGAAATTGATTGCCATTGAAGGGGCACAAGCCGTGGAATTTTTATCCTACGCTTTTCCCATTGATGCAGCAGCTTTAAAGATTGGGTATTCACGGTATAATTACTTGCTTAATGAGCGGGCTGGTATTCTTGATGATCTTATCATTACCCGTTTGGAAGAGGGCCGTTTTATGTTGGTCGCCAATGCCGGGAATGCACAGGCTGATTTTGTAGAATTGGAAAAGCGTGCAGTTGATTTTGAATGTCAAGTGATTGCCCTTGAAAGGGTGTTGCTTGCTCTTCAAGGTCCTGAAGCGGCAGCTGTTCTTGCTGATGCGAATTTACCAGGGAATGAATTGTTCTTTATGCAAGGCTTCGAACCACAAGAAGATTGGTTTATAACGCGTTCTGGGTATACGGGAGAGGATGGTTTTGAAATTGCTTTGCCCATAGGGCATGCGCATGCATTGGCTGAAAAATTGCTGAGTGATTCTCGTGTTGAGTGGATTGGACTTGCAGCACGCGATAGCTTGCGGTTAGAAGCAGGGTTGTGTTTGCATGGAAATGACATTACCCCTGATACGACACCTATTGATGCTGCTTTGACATGGGCTGTTCCTAAAAGTGTTCGAGAAAAAGCACAATTTTATGGCGCGAAGGCTTTTCTTGAAGCGCTGCAAAAAGGACCTGCTCGTTGTCGTGTTGGATTAAAACCGCAAACGCGCCAACCTATTCGTGCTGGTGCGGTGCTTCTTGATGATCAAGGTAATGAGATTGGAGTTGTAACATCAGGTGGTTTTGGTCCTTCTTTTGATGGTCCTGTCGCGATGGGTTATGTTCCTGTTGATTGTAAAGTTGAAGGGACACAAGTCTTTACAGAATTGCGAGGCAAAAAGATTGCATTATCAGTTCATTCACTTCCCTTCGTTGAACAACGTTATTTTAAAGGATGATTTTTTATGTCTAAAATTTATTTTACACAAGACCATGAGTGGCTTAGCGTTGAAGGACAAGTGGTGACTGTTGGGGTTACACATTATGCGCAAGAGCAATTAGGGGATTTGGTTTTTGTTGATTTACCACAAAGTGGGACAAAACTTTCCAAAGGAGAGGCAGCTGCTGTTGTGGAATCGGTGAAAGCCGCTTCAGATGTTTATGCTCCTCTTGATGGTGAAGTGGTGGGAATAAATGAAGCATTGGCTGATAATCCTGAATTGGTAAATCAGAAAGCCGAAACAGAAGGTTGGTTATGGAAAATGACATTGCAGGATGAGATACAACTGGAAGGGTTGTTGGATAAAGATGCTTATAAGGCTTTAATTGGATGAGTGTCATGATCGAGCGTTCTTTTTCTTCTCGACATATTGGGCTGCGTCCTGATGAAACACAAAAAATGCTTGATATTTTAGAGCTTGATTGTGTTGATACACTCATTTCTCAAGCTGTTCCACACTCTATCCATTTAGGACGTTCACTTAATTTGCCAAAGGCTGCTAGTGAAGGACAAGCCTTGGAAGAACTCTCCAAGATGATGGAGCGTAATTGTGTGCACAAAAGTTTTATTGGGCAAGGATATCATGGAACTCATGTGCCCCCAGTTATTTTACGAAATCTATTTGAAAATCCTGCTTGGTATACTGCTTATACGCCTTATCAAGCAGAAATTAGCCAGGGTCGTTTAGAACTTTTGTTTTATTTTCAGACATTGATTAGTGAACTAACAGGTTTACCTGTTGCTGCTGCTTCCCTTCTTGATGAAGCAACTGCTTTAGCTGAAGCTAATGCCCTCGCTTTTCGCTTTTCCCGTGAGAAAAAAACAAAAATTTCTCTTCAGAGTCTTTTACATCCTCAGACTTTAAGTGTTGCGAAAACGCGTGCTGAAACGCAGGGTATTTGTATCAGCCAAGAGAGGAAAATTTGTTCTAATACAGCGGCAATTGTTTTATCTTGGCCAGATACAAAAGGTGCTTTTCATGATTACAGTGAGATCATAAAAGAGGCAAAGGAAAAAGGTGCTTTAGTTATCGTTGTCGCTGATCCTTTAGCGCTTACTCTTATGGAGCCACCTGCTCAAT
This sequence comes from Bartonella sp. OT172YNZD, assembly GCF_042193725.1. Classification (NCBI taxonomy): domain Bacteria; kingdom Pseudomonadati; phylum Pseudomonadota; class Alphaproteobacteria; order Hyphomicrobiales; family Bartonellaceae; genus Bartonella; species Bartonella sp. OT172YNZD. The sequence goes on from NZ_JBHILZ010000015.1 coordinate 20,556, forward strand.
GGGGGGCAGATATTGTTGTTGGCTCTATGCAGCGTTATGGCGTTCCGATGGGATTTGGTGGTCCACATGCTGGTTACCTTGCAGTGAGTGATGTGTTAACGCGTCTTATTCCAGGGCGTATTGTTGGTCAATCCGTGGATACGAGAGGGCGTGTTGGTTTTCGTTTAGCTTTGCAAACACGTGAACAACATATTAGGCGCGATAAAGCGACGTCAAATATTTGTACAGCTCAGGCTTTGTTGGCTAATATGGCAACCGCTTATGCTGTTTGGCATGGGCCGAAAGGTTTACAAGAAATTGCGCAGCGAATTCATCATTTAACATGTCGTTTTGTTGCTGGTTTAGAAGCTGCAGGTGTTTTTTGTGAAGGAGAATCTTTTTTTGATTGTGTAAGCATTGTTGTGAAGGGAAAAGCGGGAGAAATCGCGCATCAAGCCAAAATAAGTGGACGCCTTATTCGTGTTCTCGATGATGACACCATTGCAATTAATTTTGATGAATTATCGACAGAAGAAGATGCTTGTGCTTTAGCGCAGCTTTTTGGGGCACAATTAGGCGATCAGGTTTCTCCACAGCTATTTGGCAAAAAACGGGATGCTGCTTTTCTTTCCCAGCCCTTTTTTCATGCGGTTCATTCAGAGACAGATATGATGCGCTTTTTGCGTCGTTTGGCGGATAAGGATTTGGCGTTGGATCGTGCTATGATTCCTCTTGGTTCTTGTACAATGAAACTTAATGCGGCGTCTGAATTGATGCCTGTGAGTTGGGCTAGTATAGCCAATATGCACCCCTTTGTTTCACAAGAGGATGCAGCGGGTTATTTGGAGATGATCGATCAGTTAAATGCGTGGTTATGTGAAATTACAGGATTTGCGCAAGTTTCTTTTCAGCCAAATTCTGGTGCTCAAGGTGAATATGCGGGGCTTTTGGCTATCCGACGATATTACCAATCACGGGGAGAACATCAACGTACAGTTTGTCTTATTCCTGCATCTGCGCATGGTACCAATCCAGCTTCGGCACATATGGCAGGTATGGAAATTGTTGTGGTAAAATGTTTAAGCGATGGTGATGTTGATGTAGATGATCTAAAAATGAAAGCGCAATTACATAAGGATAAATTGGCTGCTCTCATGATTACTTATCCTTCAACACATGGTGTTTATGAGGAAAGCATTAAGGAAATTTGTTCTATTATTCATGCAAATGGCGGACAAGTTTATTTTGATGGCGCTAATCTCAATGCACTTGTAGGTCTTGCTCGTCCTGCAGATATTGGCGCTGATGTTTGTCATATGAATCTTCATAAAACATTTGCCATTCCCCACGGGGGTGGTGGTCCTGGTATGGGGCCAATTGGAGTTGCAGCGCATCTCAAACCATTCTTACCAGGGCATGAACAGGATGGGACAACACATGCGGTTTCGGCGGCTCCTTATGGAAGTGCGTCTATTCTTGCGATTACATGGATGTATATTCGAATGATGGGGGCTGATGGCTTAAAATATGCAACACAAATAGCCATTTTAAATGCCAATTATATTGCTGCACGTCTTTCATCCGCTTATTCCATTCTTTATCGGGGCAAGCATGGACGTGTTGCTCATGAATGTATTGTGGATACACGTGTGTTGAAAGAGCAGTATGGGGTGAGTGTTGACGATATTGCAAAACGTCTCATTGATTATGGATTCCATGCGCCCACAATGTCGTTCCCTGTTCCGGGAACTTTGATGATTGAGCCAACGGAATCAGAACCAAAAGTAGAAATTGATCGTTTCTGTGATGCTTTACTCTCTATTGCTGAAGAAGCAAAGAAAGTTGGTCGTGGGGTTTGGCCAAAAGACAATAATCCATTGGTGAATGCTCCTCATACAGTGGCAGATACTTTAGATGATGCTTGGGCACGACCCTATTCGCGACAAGAAGCTGCTTTTCCCAACAGTTCTCTTGATCCAGCCAATAAATATTGGCCTCCTGTATCGCGTATTGATAATGTTGCGGGAGACAGAATGCTCATTTGTTCGTGCCCGCCATTAGGAAATACCTATTAAATAAAAATATGTATTTAATTTTTTTATTTGCATAAACAAAAAAGCCCACACGTTTTGTGTGGGTTTTGTACTTATTGATCATGTTACTATGGAGTTATTTGCCTATTTTCTAGAATCTTGCATTGTTTTTTATAACATGAGCAAAATCGAAAAAGTCGACAAAAAAAGCTGTGTTTTGTGGGCAATAGGCATGCTCTCCTTTGCTTTCTATCGTATGACATGGTTTTAGTGATTAGGCACATCGGTCTAGCCAGCTAATTCACGTAAACGAGAGTGAAACCTACGGGGGATAGGGTCCAGTCTTTTGCATGTGTTGTGACATACTACTCTCATTAAAGTGACTACGACCGGTTGCAGAAAGAATAAAATCAATTTTAGTGCTTCTGATGATAAAGACACGCGAAACTCTGTTGTTGCATCTTCTCGAGTCAAGAATTGTCTAAATATTTCTCTTTAATCTGCTTTTTATAAATATGATGCAAAAATATGTAAGAACACTTGTCAGAATGAATAAACGCAAAGCCAAATGTATTATGGTTGTTTTTTACAGGGTGTCTTATAAAAAGCCGGTACATCTTTCCAATCCATTGCGGGTCAGTTTGTGGCTTTACGGCGTTGTTTTCCTAAGAGCACGTGTGCTTTATCTGTTACCTGTAAATCAACATACAAACTTAATGCAGCGACATGTTTTGAGCCAGAGATTGAGGCAAAAAGGAGCTTATGAGTAGTTACAGCTTTTGTATGCCAGATGAGGGCGAGGGGATTGCGTATTTCTGTTGACGTAATCTTTGAAACTGGAAGACAATATAATTTCAGAGAAATATAAAGCCGTAAAGATGAAAATCAATTCTCAATTTGTCATCTTCTTTGAATTCAGCTTTACGGCTTTCAAAAGTATCTAAAGCAATGTTTTTTAATAATGGGGATTACACATTGTCTCATGCTTTCATTTATTGTGTTCTTTAATGGGGGCACGACCCTCATGTAAAACAGAACGCTCTAAAAAGAATATACTTGGGTTGTTAATTCACGTATTTGTTTTAAAGAAACACTTCGTTCCCAATTCTATTTCACGACGGCGTTTGTGAATGGTACAACGTTGAATCTATTGAAAGCCCCTCAATCTTTACGCTCTATGAAGGAGGAAGTTGGCATCATCATACACTTTACTAGCGCCTAATGTTTATAGCCCTTGGCACTTGAGATGGTTCATAAGAGGTATTATTCCTTTCTTAAATCATTTTTATCTAAACATAGTCCAGCTTGTGATATGCAAGCGAATGATTTTAATTGGGAAATTAATTTTAAAAACTTTGCAGTAGATTCTTTTTTGTCAATTTATGGGGAAAAGGCTAAGTTTTTGTATTTTGAGTGAAAGCTACTTCCATAAAACACTCCATCAACTTGTCTATTTTGAGATTTCTGTGAATGTGTGGTGTTTATGACCATTCTATGTGATTGATTGTTGTAAAATCTTTCGTAAAAGCTCTTCAATTTTCTAAAATGATGATTTTTATCAATTTATTTCTTTAAAGAGTTTTTATGTGTAAATGTATTTATAGCGTGAGCCAAGAGATGTTAGAATTTCATTGGGAAGGGTATCGGCATCTATAGATACTTTTTCAAGTGTTTGATGGGGTCCAATGAGTTCTACCCAGTCACCTGTTTGAGGTTTTTGATCAAGATCGGTCGTATCTACAATAATGGAATCCATAGAAACCCGCCCAACCATGGGAAGTTTGTACCCGTTGAAATAAACTGTTCCTTTATTCGAAAGAGCACGAAGCCAGCCGTCTGCGTAGCCTATAGAAATGGTTGTAAGAGTGCTTGGTCTGTTGGTTATAAAGCTTTCTCCATAACCAACAGGTGCTCCTGCATCAACAACGCGATTTTGGATGACTTGGGCTTCAAGTTTTAAAACAGGTTTCAGAAGTGATGTGTATTTTCCTTGAGGTTCGATTCCGTAGAGTGCAATACCTGGGCGAACAAGATCAAAATAAAAATCTGATCCTAGAAAGATGCCTCCAGAATTGGCAAAGGAAACTCTGCAGGGCGGCAGTTGTGCAAGGACAGTTTTGAAAGAAGTCAATTGGGCATAATTTGATGGGTGGGTATCATCTTCTCCATTCGCGAGGTGACTGAGAATATATTTTATTTCTGCTTTTTCGAAAACTGTAGGGTGTTTGATGAGTTTTTGTAATTCTTTTTGATCCAGTCCTAATCGGTTCATATGGGTATCGATTTGAACAATTGCTGGAAATTTTTTATCTTTTTTTTGACAAATTTTTTGCCAATTTTCAATGGCATTCCAAGAGTTTAGAACAGGAACAATACCAGATTGTGCGACAAACTCTTCTGCTAAGTGTGGAAGTCCATTCAGAAGGGCAATCGTGACATTTGATGGTAAAATGCTTTTTAATTGGAGTGCTTCTATGATTTGGGCGACAAAGAAAGTGCGACAACCAGCTTGATAAAGGGCAGGAGCAATTTTGTGAGCTCCTAATCCATAGGCGTTTGCCTTTACAACTGCTGAACATTCCGTTGGAGCTACACGTTTGGCTAAAGTGATATAATTGGCAACGATGGCGCTGACATCGATGGTTGCTACAGCTGTATAGAGTGATGTATCTATTTCATCATTAACGGATTTTTTCATTTTAAAAGCTTATCTGTGTTTGTGAAATACGGAGTTTTTTGGTTATTTCATTGAGGGTCTTTACGATATAGGGAAAGACACTATGACCTATAGTCAAAATCATAAGGATCTTATACTGAGTTATGCACCATTAAAGTCGTTTTTTATGTAAAATGGTATTCTGGATATAAGAGATGTTTTAGTTTTATTTCTGTTTTTATCAACACGGTATCTTCTAATAATTTGTAAAACATAGACTTTTGTTTTTTACTTATTTTCCCTAATTGAGGCATATAAAAAATAAAACATAGTTTATTGTATTGTATCATTTTGAAGAGTGCAATATTAGGCTGTTGTTGCTGGTGCGATTGGTTTGATTACACATTGCATTGGTTGCTCATTCAAAGAATGTAAAATGATTAAATTAACCACTCTAAATCAATGCATTACAAGTTTTCTACTATGAGGGGGAAGATCACTCATCTGTGCAATTTTGGATGTCGTCTCATGCACTTCAAGTTATTTTTGTTAAATGAAAAACAGTGTGTACACACTTTATGATACATTAAAAACTGTTGATTTAGAAAACCCGTTGATTTGGATATTATTGGTTTTAAGTGAAATCAATTTTATCGCTTATAGAGCGCGTTAGACTCATTTATTTATGGGAAGAGCAGTGTAAGAAGGTCAGTAAGGAAAACAATAGATGTAATGCCGGAAATCTTGTTGGAGATTCGTGCGCTTATCGTTCAATCAACAAAAATTTTATCTCTCTTGTTTTTAAGGTTTTGGATCATAAGTTTTGTTAAGCGAGAGAGTGTTATAGCGTTACAATGGAATATGCATTATGTGTTAAAGAAAAAATAGTACCATGATTGTTTAATACTCAATGTTTTTATTTTTCTTTGAATGTGATTTGTATTCGTATTTTCTTTATTTGTTTAATTTTGACATAAAAAGTGTTAACCGTGAGATGTTTGTTTTAAGAAAATTGTTGGCAGATGGTTATGCAAGTACTATATCACGTCAAGGATTCAAAATTTAACGTTCAATAAAGATATGGGGAAGAGTATGAATACGTCTGCTACCAATGTTCCGTCAAACATCAGCAGCGTTGCAAGTTTTTCGATTCCTGAGAATGTGTTCGCCCTTACTGTCCAAGAGGTTTGTCACTATACAGATCGATTATTTAAATTCCGTTTGAATCGTCCGGACAGTTTTCGTTTTCGTTCGGGTGAGTTTGTTATGATCGGTTTGCCAAATGCAGAAAAGCCGATTTATCGTGCTTATTCGATTGCAAGTCCCTTTTGGGATGAACAGCTTGAGTTTTTTTCGATAAAAGTTCCAGGGGGACCTTTAACCGAGCATCTCCAAAAAATTAAAATTGGTGATACAGTTCTCATGCGTAAAAAATCCACAGGAACACTGGTTCTTGATTCTCTTATTCCTGGAAAACGTCTTTATCTTCTTTCAACTGGGACTGGGATTGCTCCTTTTGCAAGTCTTATTCGTGATCCTGAAACTTATGAAAAATTTTTAGAAGTTGTTCTTATTCAAACAACGCGTGAGCAGAGTGAGTTAGTTTATGCAAAAGATCTTGTTTCTTCTTTGCAACAAGATCCTCTCATTGGGGCATATGCACGACAGTTGAAATTTTATCCTATGACCACTCGTGAACCTTCTGAGCATATGGGGCGTATTACGACTGTTATGGAGAGCGGGTTCTTTTTTGAAACAACTGGCCTTCCTAAAATTCATCCTGATGAAGATCGGGTGATGATTTGTGGTTCTATTGCAATGTTAAAAGATTGTGCAAGGATGTGTGAAAGTTTTGGTCTTGTTGAAGGAGCCAATAATGCTCCTGCTACTTATGTTGTAGAGCGCGCTTTTGTGGAGTAATGAGTGGGGAAGTTGATACTTTATCTTCTTTCAAACTGTTACGGGGCTTTTCCTTTTGCAAGCTTTATTCGTGATCCTGACACTTATGAAAAATTTTTAGAAGTTGTCCTTATTTAAATAACGCGTGAGCAGAATGAGTTAATTTATGCAAAAGATCTTGTTTCCTCTTTGCACAAGATCCTCTCATTGGGGCACATGTATAACAGTTGAAATTTTATCTTATGACCACTCGTGAGCTTTCTGAGCATATGGGGCGTATTACGATTATTATGGAGAGTAGGTGCTTTTTTGAAACAATAACACTCCCCAACATTCATCTCGCTCAAGATCGGGTGATGTTTTGTGGTTTTATGACGATGTTAAAAGATTGCACAAGGATGTGTGAAAGCGTTGGTTTTGTTGAAGGGGGTGATATTCTTGCACTTTACATTATATCGTAGAAAGAGCTTTTTTCGAGGGAGAGAGAAGTTGTGATGCACTATATGCTAATGCAGTAATCGAATCCCAATCACTTATTGCAATGAGATGTTGGGGCGCTATCCAAGAACTGCCAATGCAGAAGACGTTAGGCAGTTGGAGCCATTGTGTTGCACTTTTTTGTGTAATACCGCCTGTTGGGCAAAACCAGATATCAGAGAAGGGAGATGCTAAAGCTTCGATGAAGGAAATGCCTCCAGCGGCTTCAGCTGGGAAAAATTTAAGATATGAATAGCCTTTGTTTAATGCTTGCATGAGTTCACTTGGGGTCATTGCAGTGGGAAGAAGGGGAATTTCACTATTTTTTGCACAATTGATTAATTCATTTGATAATCCGGGGCTTACAATAAACTTTGCTCCAGCTTGTTCGGCTTTTTCGTAATGTGTTGTGTTGAGAATTGTTCCAGCTCCAACAATTGCTTCAGGGACTTCTTGTGTAATTTTCTGAATTGCTTTGAGGGCATTTGGTGTTCGCAAGGTGATCTCAATTGTTTTTAATCCGCCTTTGACAAGAGCACGTGTTAAGGGTACAGCACTTTGTAAATTGTCAATGAGCAAAACAAGTATAACAGTTTGTCCTTGGAGATATAATGAAAGCCTTTCTCTTTTTTGGCACATGATATTTTTTCTTCTTGGAGATGATATTATTTGTATCGTTTGATTAAGCAGAATATGTTAAAGAGTACATGAATAAATCTTGAAATTGAATGAAACGCGCGTTATGGCAAAACACATGGAAAAGAATTTTAAAGTTGCTGCACTTTATTGCTTTGCAGATTTGAAGCATTATCATCAATTACAAAAATCTTTGCAGGATTTATGTCAAGCAAAGGATATCAAAGGCACTCTGCTTTTAGCACAAGAGGGAATTAATGGAACGGTTGCTGGTTCTTGTACTGCGATTGAGGCATTGGTGGATTTTATTACGGCTGAGCCAGCGTTTCAAACGCCGGAGATTAAATATTCATGGGCATCAAAAATGCCTTTTCATCGTATGAAAGTGCGGTTGAAAAAAGAGATTGTAACAATGGGGGTTGAAGGTGTTGATCCGCTAAAAGTTGTTGGTACTTATGTGGATCCTGAAGATTGGAATGCTCTTATTCAAGATGAAGAGACAATTTTGATCGATACGCGTAATGATTATGAATATGCTATTGGGAGTTTTCAAGGAGCGATTGATCCGCAGATTAAAACATTTCGCGAATTTCCTGAATGGGTGCGTCAACATGAAGCTGATTTAAAGAAGAAAAAGAAAATTGCTATGTTTTGTACAGGCGGTATTCGGTGTGAAAAATCAACAGCTTATGTTCGTGAGCTTGGTTATGAGCAAGTGTACCATTTAAAAGGAGGTATCCTAAAATATTTAGAGAAAATTCCAAAAGAGGAAAGTTTATGGTGGGGTGAGTGTTTTGTTTTTGATGAGCGTGTTTCTGTTCAACATGGTCTTGAAGAATGCGGACGCGAATTATGTCGCGCGTGTCGTTCTCCTCTTAATGCTGAAAGCAAATTATCGCCTCATTATGAGGAAGGTGTTTCCTGTGATGCTTGTTATAACACGCGTAGTGAAGCCGATAGAGATCGCTTTCGTGAGCGCCATAGGCAGTTTCAATTGTTGAAGTTGCGTGCAATTGATTCTCACCAAGGGACATAAGGGTAGCGTAGTGTAGGACTTTGAATTTTAGCGTTTTTCTCTTAAATTTAAGAGAGAGAAGAGTTTTTTGATATTGGTAGAAAAATATTTTATAAGACCGGATATTATTCGGTCTTTTTGTCTATGTTAAATTATTTGATTTATAAATAATCATTATAGATCATTTTCTCTCCTTACATTTTATAGGATTGAGTTTTTAAATACTTTTCATTTTAAAGTAGAAACTCTCTTCACCAACAGCGCAGGGGAGGGAGATTTATAGCGTAAGAAAAAAGCGTATGAATAAGATGTGATTAATAAGAGGAGATGAGCAAGCAGATACTAGGTGGAAAAAATAAAATGATAATAGGAGTTTATGATTTCAGAATTTAATATAATACATTAATTTATAATGATAATTTATTTTGATTTGAATAAACAGAGTTAAATATTGTGAACTTTATTGTTTCCAGATTAAATGAGAACGAATCATGTAAAACTCATTCACCTGTACGTTGCAAATAAAAGCAACGTGTGGACAAAAATCATTTAGATAAGGTGTTATGAAACATTTCAATGTAGGAGTTTCTGCAATATTGAGAGTTGGCAGATAAAATGGGGGCGTTGGTTTGTAATTTCATAAGTATAAAGAGGGTGAGATGTAGTTGGTCTATACCATACAATCTATATTATACTGGAAATTTTGCATGATATCTACCTTAAACTATGCTGTGAAATGGATGTGGAAGCAGGGATGTTTTTTAGGATGCAAATGAGAAAGATAATGGTATTTGTTGGGGGAAGGACATCGTTATCTTTAAAGATGATAGTGCTTCAGTTGTTACTATCGCTAGTTTTCAATGTCGGTCATCCTTGCATTTGATAGGATATATAAGAGGTTCTCCTTTTTTCAATTGTTTTTATTTGTAATGTGCAAAAGAATGATTTGAATTGATTTATTGTAAGGGGGTTAAAATAAGAGAATTTTATGATGGGATTTTTGTTTAAGGGTACAATAATAAATTATCATTATAAATTAATGCGTTGAGTAATTTGTTTTGCATTATTTTCTATGGGGCATATTAGGAGATAGAATAAGGCAAAGAAACGAGGGGCTTTACAAGCAAGATAATGATTTATGTTGCTCGGGTAATGTAAGGGTGTGATCTCATGAAAGCGGATGGATGGCTTTGTCTGGAGGAGAGTGTTGTTTTTTCGCATCATTTTATCTTTAAGAATTAAAAAATGTTTAAAATTAAAAAAATGATTGAAATGAGAAAGAATTCGTTTTATAGGATGCTTTGCCCAAAGTCGCACGTGCCTGTGGGTGTCCGCTGGTTCTCAAATGGTGAGATTAACCGGTACGGTACCTGGAACTAACCGCTCCAGTCATTCTTACAGCCAATTGCAAGAATGAGGACATCTTGAAGCAACGACGGTGCGGGCCTTTCTGGTGTCTTCCAGTTTTTAAATGCTGGGATAACTATAGAGGCACACCTCATTGCCTTCAGTGCGGAAGTGGTTTTCTCAATTCCAATCAAAAAGGCAGATAAAATAGAATAACGCGGCTTCGCGCTGTTCTTTCGCTGCATGCAATGCTAATTTCTGGTTTTTTGTAATCAGAATGGGGATGGTTGTTGTGTGTTTTTTGTCCTTTAGCTTTTGGCAGCTTCGACTGTCCAAGCATAGAGTGGGGGAGCTTTCCCTCAAGGAGAATTGCAGATGGCAACGCAACGTATTCGCGATTTTCTTGCAACACATCGTTCTGAAGGTCCATGCTTAATTGTTGACCTTGATGTTGTTCGTGACAACTATTTAAATTTTGAAAAAGCTCTACCGCAGTCTCGTATTTTTTATGCAATAAAGGCAAATCCAGCACCTGAAATCTTGTGTTTGCTGAGTTCTTTAGGATCTTCTTTTGATGCGGCTTCTGTTGCAGAAATTGAAATGGCTTTAAAAGCAGGAGCAACGTCAGAGCGTATTTCTTTTGGGAATACGATTAAAAAAGAGCGTGATATTGCACGAGCATATGCATTGGGAGTTTCACTTTATGCAGTTGATTGTATTGAAGAAGTGGAAAAAATTGCGCGTGTTGCTCCACGAGCACGTGTTTTTTGCCGTGTTCTTACCGATGGCAAAGGAGCAGAGTGGCCATTGTCACGCAAATTCGGTTGTGTTCCAGCTATGGCGGTTGATGTTCTAAGACGGGCACACCAATTGGGTTTGCAAGCCTATGGTGTTTCTTTTCATGTTGGATCTCAGCAGGTTGATTTGAGTGCGTGGGATCGTGCTTTATCGGATGCTGCTACAGTTTTTAAGCGTTTGGAACAAGAAGGCATTTCGCTGAGGTTGGTGAATATGGGTGGCGGTTTTCCAACGCGTTATTTGAAAGATGTCCCTACAGAACAAGCTTATGGTACAGCAGTTTTTGATTCATTGAAAAAGCATTTTGGTAATCGTATCCCTGAGACGATTATTGAGCCTGGGCGTGCGATGGTTGGCAATGCTGGTGTTATTCGTACAGAAGTTGTTCTAATATCTAAAAAAGCTGATAATGATAATGTACGATGGGTTTATCTTGATATTGGGAAATTTAATGGTCTTGCTGAGACTATGGATGAAGCTATTCGTTATCCTATTGAAACACCTCATGATGATAAGGTTATGGAGCCTTGTATTTTGGCTGGACCAACATGCGATTCGGTAGATGTTCTCTATGAAAAAATACCTTATCCGCTTCCTCTATCCCTAACGATAGGAGATGAAATATTGATTCATGGAACGGGTGCTTACACAACAACTTACGCATCGGTTGCTTTTAATGGTTTTGAGCCTTTACGATCATATGTGATCTGAGGTTTCCTTTTAACTGTAGTTTTTTAGATTTTTTGCTATGCTCGTCATGGCGCTATAAGAGGGCGGTCATTGAGATGAACATGATGAATTTTCAAACAAAAGATGGGGCATATTTTACACTTTTATTGGAGCAAGAAGCAGATAAGCCTTATCGAGAAATTTTGCTTGATTCAACGATGGGGTATGGACGTAAACGTAAATCATCAGAGGCTTTACGTCGTGGTCGGTTAGCTGCTCAAGGGCTTTCTTTTGTGGTTAAAAATGCGCTTGGAGAGCTTGTGGGAAGTATCCGTCTTTGGCATGTTTCTTTTTCTAAAGGAAGCAATAAAACACAACATGCTTTACTTTTGGGCCCCTTGGCTGTTGCATCTGAATGTGCTGGTATGGGAATAGGATCAATTTTAGTCCGCCATGCAATTGAAACAGCAAAAAAATTGGGATATGGCGCCATTTTTTTGGTAGGGGATTTTGAATTTTATCAACGTTTTGGCTTTTCAAATAGTTTAACAGAAAATTTGGCAATGCCTGGTCCTTATGAAAAGCATCGCTTTCAAGCGTTGGAACTGATACCACATTATCTTTCTGGGTGTTACGGCACTTTAGTTCCTAGTGGAGAACAAGAAGTTTCATATCGTTTTCAGCATCATAAAGTGGCTTGAAGATAGTGTTTATTTCGTTTTTCAACAGGCTGGCATTGAGGAAAGCATACTATTTTGGCTAGTGCCAAAGTATTTAGCGGTACAAAGTTTTGGGGAGTTGTATTGCGATTTTATTATATGGCTAGTTTCTTATTTTTGATAATTTCAGTTAAGTAAGTAGGAATATATTTTAAGCTCATTTTTTGAAATAGCGTCCTATTTTATAATATTAAAGGAACCGGATTTTTGAGTGGTCTTGTATTCTTTTAAGCCGGTGTCACCATACAGTTTTCAATATCGTTGGTAGATCTTGCATCGAAACGGTTGGGTATTTTACTTTTTTCTTAAACAGTTTTTATCTCTTTGAGTTTTATGTGCAAGGGAACGGTTTTGATTGATTCAATAGAGAGATATTTTGAGAAATTTTATACAATTTTAGCGCTTGTTGAAAGAGAAGGGGCTTAAGAAAGAAAAATATGTAGCAGTCGAATCAAAATTGTAAGTATCAGCTTTTTTAAAAGAGTGTAAAAAATAAAATTACATGTTCAAAAGCAGTTTTTTTGAAAAAATATATCATTACTTTTTTGCTATAAAGGTAAATCGTTTTGCAATTGGCATGAGAGTATCAAATACAAAATGATTTTTTCATGTAAAATTTTTCATTCAGAATCAAAAAAACGTTATCCTACATATTATAAGGGAAATAGGTGAGTGAATAAAAATCACAAGAATCATGAATCTTTTATGAATATTCTAGTGAGAATCAAAAGAGTGAAAGGCAAAGAATCTTACAGAATAGTTTTTATGAGGATAGCAGCGTAAAAGGGGGGGAGATATATGAGAGATTTAATTACAGGCGCAAATATTGTTTTAATGTTTTTTGCCCTGTGGTGATAAATCAAAAATCTTATAGAAATAGCTGCTTTATCTTTATGGTGTGAAGCACTTTAGATAAGCTCTTTGTTTATTATCATCTAAAATAATTTTTGTATGCGAGAAGTTATTTTTAAATGCGTAAAGAGCTCGCATTGAAGTGAATTTTTATCAGAAGAATCATTTAGAATCATATATTGATTCATACTGTTTCTTGAGAAGAGATAAAGTGCATAGGAAGCGAGGAAAGTGATAAGGATAAAAATATTTCTCAATTTTAATTAAGCTTAGTGACTTGGTAGTGAATCCATGAGAGGTGGTATTTTTTTAAGAAAAATGGTCATAACTGTCAAAATACCAAAGATAAAGGTTATGATAAAGAAAATATCACTAAAAGCCATAATCGTTGCTTGTACGCGTACCATACCAAACAATTGAGAAAGAGCAAGAGTATACGAATCAAAAGTTTCTGTTTTGAAAAATAAAGTAAGCTTTGAAAGCATTTCAGTTGCTTGTCTGTTTGCGTGGTTAAGCGTTTCGGCTATGCGTTCATAATGAAAGTCTGTGCGTTTTGTCATGAGAGTGCTGATAATGGCAAGCCCTACAGCACCACCTAGATTCCGTGTGAGATTAAAGAGTCCAGAAGCATTTTGCATCCGTTCTGGCGAGAGTGTTCCCAAGGCAATGTTATTAACAGGAACCATACATAACATCACAGAAGCACCACGGAAAACTTGCGGCCAAAAGAGCTGCCAAAAATCCCAATTATCTGTGATAGAGCTCGCCATCCAAGTGCCTATTGCAAAACCCAAAAGTCCTATTGCCATCATTAAACGTGCATCCATTCGTGCTGAAAGAAATCCAGCAAGCGGAGCAGTTAATAACATGACGAATCCTGAAAGAAACAGTGTTTCTCCAATCATGAGGGCATCATAATGGCGGATTTGGCTTAAATAGACAGGATAAAGGTATGTGAGTCCATAAAGACCTATTCCCAATGCAAAGGAAAAAATGGATGCAGCTGAAAAATTAAAATTAGAAAAAGTAGAGAGATCTACAATGGGTTCTTTTGCTGTAAAAGCACGCCAGAAGAATAAGGCTGCAGCAAGAATCATGATAATGAACAAATCCCGAATCAGCCTATCACTCAGCCAATCATGACGTGCTCCTTCTTCTAGAACATACTCTAAAGTTCCCAAGAAAGTAGCCATAGAAATGAGGCCTAACCAATCAAATTCCTTCATTAAAGAGGGATTAGCTTTATCAAAATCAATTAATTTCCAAGCGAGAATTGAGATGATAATCCCGCAGGGTACATTGATGAGAAAGAGCCAATGCCATGATGAGAGATGACAAATATAGCCTCCCACGGTTGGACCAATGGTGGGGGCTAATGTTGCGACCAGTCCGACGATAGGGGTAACAATGGGACGTTTGGAAGGAGGAAAAAGGACATAGGAGGCAACAAAAACACTAGGGATAATTCCACCACCAATAAAACCTTGTAGTGCGCGATACAAAATCATCTCTCCAATAGATGTTGCCGTTGCGCAGAGAATAGAAGTAATCGTAAACCCGATAGCTGATAAGGTAAAGAAAACACGTGTTGAAAGCAATCGTCCTAAAAATCCAGAAAGCGGCAACATGATGACTTCAGCGATGAGATAGGAAGTTTGAACCCATGAAATTTCTTCAGAGCTTGCTGCAAGACCCGCTTGAATTTCAGCTAAAGAGGAGGAGACGATTTGGATATCTAAGATTGCCATAAACATGCCAAAAGACATAGCAATAAAAACTACAATTTTTTGCATTCCTATGCGTTCTTGAGATTGTACGAGCTCTGGTATGGATGTCATGTAAGATCTTCTACTTTATTTGTTATAAGAGACTTTTATCTTGTGGCTTTGTACGTGTATCAACTTTCACTGAAACACTCATTCCTGCTCGGATATGTCCGGTTTTTAAGACTTCTTCTGGAATAGAAATACGTACGGGAATGCGCTGGACAATCTTGGTAAAGTTACCGGTAGCATTTTGTGGAGGCAAAAGAGAAAAAACAGCGCCTGTTGCAGGCGAAATAGAAAGCACTTTTCCTGTAAAAAACTCCTTTTTGAAGGCATCAATAGCAATATAGGCTTTTTGTCCTGCGTGAATATTTTGCAACTGTGTTTCTTTATAGTTTGCTTCAATATAAAGTGCATGTATGGGGACTAACGCTGCAAGACGTTGACCATTTACAACGAAATCTCCCGTTTTTGCTGTTAAATTTCCTATAACTCCATCAAATGGCGCTCGTATAATGGTCGAATCAAGATCACGTTGTGCTTTTTCACGTGTGAGTTCTAGACTCTTTGTTTGGCTTTCTATTTCACTTCGTTGCGCTTCTAGCACTCGGATATTTGCACGCGCTGCAGCCATTTGTGCATCCGCTCTGTTAACATTCGCAATGGCTTGTTCATAAGCTGATTTGGCATCATCAACATTGGATTGAGGAGCATAACGATTTTTTTTTAGTTCTGTTACACGTTTTAAGGTGAGTTGTGCATTGGTTGCTATGGCTGAAGCGGCTGCTTTTTGTGCTTTTGCATCATCTAAAGCACTATGAGCGGCTGTGATTTGTGCGTCAATGCGTAGAAGTGTTTTTTTCTGTGTGTTAAGATGCGCTTCTGTTTGATCCAAGGCTATTTGATAATCACCATTGTCTAGGTAAAATAAAACATCATCCTTTTTTACAACTTGGTTGGCTTTAATGGCAATTCTTTCAATATATCCATTTAATTTAGTCGCAATAGCTGCTATATCTCCTTGTACGTAGGCATCTTCAGTGGAGAGTATATAACGCCATTGCGTTATCCACTTATAGCTAAACCAAATCACAAAAAGTGCAAAGATAATAAGAAGAGCTTTGATTACTTTCTTTTGTTGCGTTTTATTGAAATTTTTGGTTAAAAAAATTGTCTCAGCTATGGACATGATTTTATACTTTCAATATTTATGTTCCAATGAGTATAATAAACCCATCACTAAGATCGGGTGATATACGTACAAGGACGATAAGAGCTTTTCAAACAATAAGGCAATTTTTGAAACATAATGCTAAATATATGAACTTGCAAGTTCAAGGTCTTATTTTGTTGCGCATTTTTTACAAAGACCTCGTACTTCTAGGGTGCTTTTGTGGGCTTGGAAGTCAATAGCTTGAACCATCTGTTTTAAACTCGATACAATCGTTTGATTTTGTATTTCATTGACTGTGCCACAGTTTTCGCAAATTATAAACGTTGTAAGTTCATGTTGACAGTTTTCAGGGTGCAAACAGACCATAAAGGCATTTACACTTTCAAGACGATGAATACACTTTAACTGTACGAGTTTTTCTAACGCACGATAAACTTGGAGAGGTGCACGAAAACCTTCTTCGCGTAAGTGATTGAGAATCGCATAAGCACTTAAAGGCCCTTTTGCATTTTTTAAAGTGTTTAAAACCAATGTTTGGTTACGCGTTAGTTTAGATGACATTGACATCTTCCTTTTGCTTCCATGGAAAAGCATAAAGCGTGTAAGATGTTTATGCAATGGTGATTATAGAGTATGTACTCTATCTTTAGCCTTTTACATGATATCATTGCGATATGTAAAAAAGTTGCAATCGTTGTGAGGGGAGGGGTATTATAATTCGAAAGCCGCTGCTATCCAGCAAGAAATTTTTATACGCTTTTTAATTTATTTTAATATATTGAAATACAACTATTTGTTTGGGATATTTTATTTTTGCAAAAAAGTAAAAAATGA
>NZ_JBHILZ010000016.1:0-29540 GCF_042193725.1 Bartonella sp. OT172YNZD
AGTTAGGGATAGGTGGAAAATAAGTTAAAAGAATCAGCGGAATCAAAACTCCCGAACTTATATATAACCTATTGATTATATATAAATATAACGCTCTCTTCCTCTCCGCCATTAATTTAAAACGAACTGTCATATGCTTGATATGACATAGCTTAAAAAGCTCAGTATTTTCAGGATTTTTTACTGTTTGCAATTGACCAGTTCGGGCCAATCTATGCCTGTCATTATGTATACCTAGAAATTGCTGTTGAATTTCCATGAATTTTATATTTCTAAGCTCCTTTCCTCTCGATCTTTAGATAACCTGATTTAGCATAAACGATCTCTTCAAATATCATTAAAGGGTTTTTGCCATTATCACTAACTTCTGATAGAGCTTCAGAATTAATGGTGATCATAATGCTATTTGCAATTCCATTGATTAACGGGCTAAATGCGCTTTATCCACATGAGAGGTAACGAGCACCTCAGCTTTTCTCACGCAATGTGCTCATTTAAAATTAATGTCATGAATATTTGTACAAAATTTTTATCTATACGATACTCAAAAAAAGGCTGACGTAATATAATAATTGAATATCATTCATGCGGCGCTTTCTTTCTAAGCTTTGTATGTAAATAGATAGTCCGTGTAAAATAAATAAAGGGGCGCAAAAACCTATAAATATACACAAGACGTATAATATAGAAAATGAAAAAAATTTTCCTGCATATAAAAGCACAATAGAGAATAAAGCTGTTATGATGCGCACATTGGCATCGCCTACCAAAATTACCTCGGCCAAATTTTCACTAGGTGTGACAGCTTGAGCAATTGTTATTCCCGACATCCTAAAATAAAATTGCCCAATCCCTAATAAAAAAACCAATAATATAAAGGGAATATTGAGTAAAATTTAAATATAAAACAAAAGAGATTGCGATCACTGCAAAAGCTGGTGTTTCCCATACAAAAAAACGAATTAAAGATGGAAATTTCTGTAAATAATAGGATGAGATAAGACCATTGACCACAAAACCCAGTGCTTACAAAGCAAAAATAGAATTTTGAATAGCTGTAAATTTTATATTATCTGATGTTATAGATACAAGAACAAGTGGCAATAGAACAACAGTCCCCGTTTAGAGAAAGTTATTCGAAATACAATTAATCGTTAAAAAACGCAATGCAGAAATCCGCCAAAGGCACATAAAACCAACTCCATAAGCTTTTTGAGATGGCTTTTTAATAGCTCTTTTACTCTGTTTATTTGTTGTATAGACTTTATACGAAACTATAAGCTGACATTCAAAAGATAAATAAATACAATAGAGGCTATGGCTATTTTGTGCCCCAAATGCGTAATTATAAAATATATAAGCAATGGAGAAATAATAATAAAAAATTAACAGCAACTGGTATAAAATACAAACATACTTGCTTTTTGTTTGGGGTTTGGAACAAGCTGGTTCAAGGCACTTTTGTTATTCGGGTTATCAGCTCTCATCAAGAGAGAAAGTAAAAAAAATACAAATAAAATAAGTACCGGATTGTTCATAAATAATAAGAAAGATAATAAACAAGCGCAAATAATTTGACTATAAAACCCAATTATAAAGCCTTCATAGTGGGCCAACACATTCCCCAAACATAAGCCAGAAATTCCAATTGCGATTAAATTAACAACACACCAAAACCAAAATAAAAATATTTATTTTACTTAAGTTATTGAATATTATTTAAAAATTATAGAAGTAAAGTGATGCAAGAGTTAAAAAATTATTTAAAAGTTCAAATCCATCTACATTTTAGAGCCATCACTCATGGTAATAGCAGTTGTCATAGGTATACTAAGTATGCTTGATAACTTTTCTGCTTCATGCCTGTAGGGAGTTCCAGATAGAGATAATACTAGAATCCATCTGTAAATGCTCGATAATAAAGCTGTAAACAAAATTATTTCCTTGTTGTTTAATCCGTTAAGCTTTATCCATTATTATTCCTAAAGAATAACGTTCTTAGCGATTTTTTGTCAGGAAAAAGCTTAAATGGTATAGATTGTTTTCAGCTTTGTAAAAAGCGAATTCATATCTATCAAGATGTGCCACTAATTGATGGTTCGTTTAATATCTATCCCTCCTTCATCTATAAGTTTGAATGTAAATATTCTCCAACGTTCTATTTTGTGCTGTAAAATGCAGTTTCTAAAAAGTTTCTACGTTGGTTTGGGGCAGAGTCGGTAAACTTCATAGCCTTATCTTCCGCAGAATCTAGGGGCACATTATGGGAAGCAGGAATAAAAGAATAAAATCCTTCATGAGAAAGAATCCATTAAAGAGCGTGCAGTTTACCTATCTCCAATAGTGAGATTTTCTGTAGAAGATGCATATATGCATCCTACATCTGCTGCAATTGATTTGTGCCTTGTATTAGCAGGTAGATGCATAATATCTCCTAGTGTATAGGTTATACGTTTTTCGCTATAGAAAAATTCTAATCCTCCCTCTATAATCTAAGAGAATTTCATCGACCTTGTGAATATGCCAATCGTATTTTTTGGAAAATCCCGTTCTATCTCTATCGAGCCTTGTTTTGGCAGCATCATTTTTAATATATCATAAATATTTTTATTTAATTTAATTTTAGAAAACTTAGTCATTATCGTGCTCCATTAGATGATATGGGCAAGGTAGGGATTGAATATTATCATCTTGCAGGAAGTATTGCGTCCATTCTCTATTTGGGGGTTCGACATATTTTCCTAAAAAGAGATTTTGTTATAATATCAAAAGGTTCAGTCTTTTTTCCTACAACGAGAATGCATTTTTTGCTTTTTGTTTTGTAGCGAGAAGATCAGAAAAAATACCTAGGCTGGAAAGTTAACATAAATGTAGAACTTATTTAACTCTGTTTATATGAGATGAGGTATTGCAAACTATGAACATAGGGTCGCCATGAAAGCAGAACTCCTATAGACGATTGTCCATATTTTTTGGTATATGCTTAGGTCATTCTCGGTCGTCAAGAGCTCGCAAATCTTTAAGTATAGACCAGAATTTTCTCTATAAACTTCGATACTTTGTATGGGGGCAGGCTCCTCGAATGCAACAAAAGATATGTTCTTTCCAAAATTTTATAGTTATCGCAATAAGTTATCAGGTCTCCCATCATATTTTTTGCGGTCAACTTGTCGTAGAACCCAAATCTAAGCATATTTTTTGAGTATCCATTTACACCGGATAGGCAGGGTAAAGTCCTAATTGTGGTATTCATGGTTGCATCGAATTCTTTAAAAATGACTTGCTTTCATTTTTCATATTTATCTATATTTTCAATTATTTGCGCTGCTGAATCCATGTTTTTTCTCAATTGTTGTATTTTATAAAAAATTGCTACGAATGATCCTCTCCAAAGCTGATAATTCATCATCACTCCCGTCCCCAAATTGCTATAATAGCTCTGGGCAGGTATTTAAATCGATGTTTAGGGGTAGGGGCTCGTTTTCTTTAATAAGAGTATAAAATCAACCACATTTTCCCAAGAATGAAGCTTTTGCCATCATAAGTTAACATCCATCTTTTATAATATGACCATCGATCTCGTTGATAAGAAAGACAATACGCCCTTTTTTCTTAAAGCGACTTGGTGTTTGCGAAAACACTCCTGCAATAAGTTTAACGGAGCTTTCAAGTGAATCATCTTCATAGCAATGCGCGAACAAGGTGGGTGCAATTTCTTCGTGGAGGCGGACTCCTACTTCGATCATCACTGGACCACGAGCTGTTTGCATGATTTCCATATGCGCGCGCGGGTCCATATTCAATCCCTCGCGCGCGAATGCATTGTTTTGCATAAGAGATAAGAGAGGCATAAAGGGGGCTTGAGCATCAAGCACATCAAGGGATTCATAAACAAAAGCACTTCCATTATGAATACCTTTTTATATCATAATAAACTACATATTTTTATAGCCTCTCCATTTACAACGGTATCGACGATGTATTCCTCTCTCTTCAAGCTTTCTTGGAGCAAATAAACCTCGTTAGGTGCACCAAAAATATTTTTCTGCGTCTAGTCGATTCTAGAGGACCATGCCGCCACTTTCTCAAGGCCGGAGAAAAACAAAAACACCATCGCTTCCACCAGAATCATTCGGCTTTACCACATAGCCTCTGTAGCTTTCAAAATCATCGAGAGTACAATCGTCTTTTGTAAGAATCTTTTATCGGATGTAAGATAAACCATTTTCACAAAGGTGTTTTTGCATCGCTGCCTTTTTCCCTCGCCAATCGGTGGTTGAGGGATGATTCTCAAGGCAATCATAATAAGCCGCCGATTGTTCTGCACAATCAATGCCTCCTTTGGCACCTGCCACCACGGCCTCTATCGCGCTGATAGGAAAGCGTATCTGTTTATCTCATCTACATTATGAAGTTTTGCTTCTACCATGCCCTCTCCCTGATAAGAAAGTATATAGTGTGAAAAAGGAGCTTGTGGAGAGACAACGCCATAACAAGCATAGCCTAAATTTTTGCAAAGCAGGGATATAGAGGGCACCCGTGGAGAAAGGGTCGACAATAAGAATAGGTTTTTTCATACTTTGTTCCACTATGATAAAAGGGAAAGAACATAAATAAAGATTATCAACCCTATAAGGGGTAGAAGATGAACAGCTGCTTGACTCCCCATAAGGGCAGAGCTTGTAAGAAGACCAAGGATGACATAACCTACCGATTGGGAGAGAGTATAAAGCATATGCTGCTATAGTTTCCCACCAGCTCTGCTTGAGCCTCTGTTTTGGTCGCTTCAATCGTATGTTTGCGGGCATTAATTCGCATGGGATTCATTGAAAAGCCAATAAAAAGCAACAAACCACAGCCAAATAGGGCGATTGTGTGGTGCTGAAATAAGATCAGCCACGCTCAACATAAGGGCTGGGAGAATAAATTCAAGGCGAGGGATTTTTATAAAAGCAGCCAAAAAAGCGCCCACGCCCGCAACCGTACTTACAAAGCTCCTAATTATTCAGAGACAAAATTTTTCACATTCTGAAAAAGAATGGTTGCCAGCGTATTATAAGTGCAAATATGAAAGCCAATAGGTCCTATACAGACGTATAAAAGTTTAAGCTCACGGGAGAGTCCATCCGCTTGCGGTGTAGGTTCTGGCTTCTTATCGGTTGCAAATGGTGTGGTATCTGTAGCGTTATATTCACCGGAAAAGATGATATATCCGGCTATAAGGCTTATAATGATGTCAAACACACAAATAGCCACAATCAAACCATTATAGCCGATTTCAGCCGCTTGCCCCTTGTGGGCTGGGTTGCTTCTAAGAGATAACCACGCAGTGCTGCTCCCAAAATGTCAATTTGCACCACTGTTTGCATAATGCGGGAAGTCTTTTGGGCGCTAATATAACCACTAAGTGCTAGTTTAGTATTATAAGTCTTGAGTGTGCTTAAGGTAATCAAAGAGAGATAACCATAGAGACAGCAACAAAACCAAAGGGGGAATCAGCATAATGGAAAAGAGCAATCAATAAAAGAAGGCTATAGATAATGATCCGCCTTTTGTATAAATTGACCAACCGCAGTGAGGCTTTAATGCGCACAAGTTTACTTTTTTCAAAAGATAGGGCGTAAGGGTGCCCAAAGCCCTGGTTACGCCTAGAAAAACCGATGAGGATGTTATGCAATAAGCATTCCAAAGATTACTTAAGAATAGAACCATATCAGAAAGATATAGGAGGACAATAAGCCCATAAAACCGAAACATCAGTTGGTTGCGCACATCATCCCCCATTAAAAACACGCAGTATTATAAATCAGCACACATGTTTACAAATAATGAATACACACACATATTACTGGGCATATCAAGTTTTTTCGGTGGAAAAAATTTGAACGCTGATGTTTATGGTAGTGATAGCTTATTTTCAGGAGAATGAGTAGCGATGGAGGCTGGTATTTTTACTGCATCTCTTGCGGGTGCTTGCCAATAAGGGGAAAGCCAGGTAACGAACATAACTATGTCCTAGAGATATATTTTGCACTTTCAAGTTGATTTTATTTATACTCAAGGTTGACGTTTTGCTATTGATCGTTGTTAGATGTTGTTGTGACAACAAACTTCGTTATCTATTAGAGACATTTATGGCATTAGCACTAAGGTGTGCGGTTGTATTAAAGCCTTCACGTGGTAGTTTTTTTCATAGAGAGGTATTATTGGTTCAGTTTTAGGAGGCTTTGTTACAGCTGATTTGAACGTTATCGTTGTTTGAAGGCTTATTATAATATTCTTAGTTTCAGTTTATGAATATACTGAAAAATATAGTGAAACATTTGATTCAAACGTTTTTGCAAGGTATATTTCAATATCTCAGCGATGTTTTCCGAGAATTGCTCTGCTGCTTTTGATGGAATCGAATATCAAATGCTTATAGCGTGGCAGTGGTCTGAGAAAAGATAGAGTTGATTTCATTAGATTCCTATGTAGTGGAATTCAGTATCAGCTCTGAGGGGGGCAATGATATACTTAGAGCGAACTCATTTCTATATGCTTAAACGACGTTATAGGAGTAATCCTCAGAAATTCTACTAGAATTCTTTAGAAAATGGTAGGTTATGTAGTGTGAACAAAAAATATATTTTTTACAAATACTTTAAGTTGTCTAAAATATAACTTTATCTTAAAACTAAGTTTATATACCGCCATTTATCATAAAGTTAATAAGTTATACAAATGCGGGAGTATTGTGTTTTTCTGTTTAGAGACGAGTTAAAAAACACCTTATTAAATATTAAGAGATTTGAGACATAAAACAATTTAACTTATGGAGAGTATGTAGACAAAATGTATCTTGATAAAAAAGTTTATAATTCCATTTGGACTCCAAAGAAATTTTCTGGTTCTTTTATTGTTTTATGCGGGCTTGATGGGAGTGGCAAGACAACACAAACAAAAGAAAGTGCTCGCCATTACTCAACAGAAAAACATATAATACAAACCTTAACCCAGTTATTGGTCTAGAAATAATCCAGAAATTAGAGACTAGTTAGATAATGGAAAAGCTAATTGATCCGTTACTTTTAGCACTCTTAGTAGCGACAGATAGACGCAAATATACGCTTGAAATTACTGAACCTTCCTTAACGTCATCGCAAAATTTATTAATTAGCGATCGATATGTTTATTCTAGTCTTGCTTATTTTTATGCTCGAGAGCTTTTTGTTGAAAGTGTAGTTAAATTAATCTATTCTAATTACATTTTATCTTCATTTATCGCCCATTACTATACTGGAATGGTTGCAGAAAAGGGATGGTTTAAACTTAAAATACGAAGAAAAACTCTCTTTTATTGAAAAAGCTTATGAATTATATCAAGTTTTATCAGAAATAGATGAGTGGTTTATAACAATTGATGGCACTGCTCCTGTTTCTTTAATTCAAAGTATTGTGCTGAAGGACAGCTCATCAATACAAATGTGACCATCGATATGATTTATGAATTTGGCACTATCGTAGGTATGGACTTAAGTGGATTGATACTGTCCTATAAAGGAACAAAAGGAACTCTTTTAATAGGTGGTATATTCTTTATTATTGCTGGTTTATTTAATTTCGCAATGAAGGTACCTAAAAACCGAAGATCTAAAAATCAAAACCAGCAAAATTGGTGAGAGAATTATACAGAATCCAGCTCTTTTTACTTTATATGAGTCAGATGATTATTATGACTCTTTTGATGACTATTCCTGTTATACTCGTTTCTTATATACAAGAAGTTTTAAAAGCGGATAGCAGGGCTTTTGCTGTATTTGAAGTGCTTTATTCTATAGGCGTATTGACAGATACATTTTTTCGCCACTTTTTTATAAAATTTTGTCCATAAGGAAAACATCAGCCATTTTATTAGTTTTATGGCTATAGGCCTTGCTATTCTATCTGTTAATACACACAATTTTGTTGTTTTTCGTGTTTACTTTATGATTGGATTTGGATTTTCGAGTTGGGCTCTTTCGATTTCTTTATCACAACTCTCTTGTGATCCTGAATACCAAGGAGGATTGCAGGCAAGTTTTAATGGTATCTCTGGATGCTTGATCCTCGGAGTCTATCTCATTATGGCAAGCGATAACAGTAGCATATCACCTCAATCGATATATTTTTTCAAAGCATTGTTGCGTTTGTTGGAATACTCATAGTGCTGTTTTATAGACATGAAAAACAATAAATTACATTTAAGTGTGGTAATATACGCCATTTTATAAACATTGATGCTGCAGCATATTTCATATTTTGCTTTTAAAGGGGAATGAGAAAATGTAAAAGTTGGTGTTTAATGAAGAAAGCATAAATTGATGTACGCTAGAGAATATTCTCTATTTTTTGATAATAATCCAAAAGAATTGCTGCGTTTCTTTAATTCATTTCATTGTTGTTAAGCAGACGAAAACGCAGCACTTTAAATCTTCTTGAAAGTTTTTTTATTTAAGCGTAGTAGAAAGTAAAACGATGAGATAATATCTCATCGTACAAGGAGAGTGTTGCATTATTTTTGTTTTTTAAAATCCATATGAAAAATTGTATCAATTTCATCTTCATTGGAATGGGGATTTCTGCGACGATGCAAGGTTTGTACAATCTCTTTTTTTAAAACAGCATCTGTTTCACTTAAACGGTGAATAGTGAGTTCCAATTCAAGAGATAACGCCAAATCCACGCACAATTTAAGTTCTTCTCCAATGTCGAAACCGCGTTGATAGTCGTGATAAAGACCAACCAGTGTATCAGATAATTCTTTATCGCATAAAGAGGTCATGCTTAATTCCTCCGCGTTGCGGTTTTCCATGCAGCTTTTTTAAGTATCACTCCACTATCATCACTTAGAATTGCCATGTATACGAACCTCATGGTTTTGTTAATTTTTTGCAAAATACGCGTTTTTAAATCAAAGTCTATTAAAGACTTTATTAATCCAGGATTTTGAAGCCCCCAATTGTAAATATGGATGGCAATGTGTTTACTACAGAACTTATAGCATTTAAAATACATTGCCAAAAGGCTTTTAATGTGCGTAGAGGAGGAGTATTCTGATGATAAACCAAACACCCTGAAATCTCTATTGCCAATTACAGCTAAATCAGTGCCATTAATATATAAAATAAGCAAACATGGTTTGTAAACGTCTAACTTTTTAATAACGAGTGATAATCTTATTTTTTGTAGAATACCAATTATTTTGCCTATTTTATATTGATTTTTAGACATTGATAAACTTTTTACCTTATAAAAACCTATGGGAAATGCATTTGCATATTTTTGTAATAAGATTTCAGTGGTATATTGCACAGCATGAAATGAAGAGAATCGTATTAGGCTTTTGCTTCTGAAAGAATATGACTAGGACTTTTGAGAAAGCAGTTGGCAAGAATTGGCTTGGCGTGCAACTCTGATAGAGTTGGCAGTGGCGTATTTAGTTTTTTCATTGGGCTGTGTCAAAATGTTTTTAACTCTGGAAAATAGCCTCTGATAGGCTTGAGTTTTGCCAAGGTTATATTACAGGGGCGCAGCTCAGCAAAATGCCGCGGCGATTGCATTTTTTCTGTGATTGTTATAAATTTCGCTCCTGCTTAAACGGATGCTGTAACATCCATTTTTGTGGGGTTATGTATGTGATAACTGCTCTTCTTAAGGGGCAGTAACGATAGATATAAATCAATATAATTATTTAATCAGCAATTATATTAATTTTGGAGCGTTTTTTGGCTCGTCCGGAAGCAAAACCTAAAACTAAGTTGGCAAAATGTTTTCGTGAAGTGCATCCCGCTTTTGGTTTTACAGAGCGTAAGCAGTTTGCTGAACATCTTGGTATCACTGCTGGTTCTATAGGAACTTATGAAACTGGTATAAGTGAGCTTATAGCTTCTGCGCTTATAGCTTCTGCGTTCTCCAAATATCAAGAAATTTGTAGTGTTTCATTAGATTGGCTTGTAACGGGCAATGGCGAGATGTTTTCAGATATAGCGAAGGCGAAAGCAGCTGGTTTTAAACCGCAAGCGATTCCTGCTGGGCTGGTGAAAAAGCTTGGACATTTAATTTATACGATCTATCATGATGCAAAAATAGACCTTTCTCCTGAAGATGTTGCGGAATTAGCAGCAGAGCTTTATGGAAAATTGCAAGAGCTTACTAAAAACCTCAATGATATGGAAGAAGTTGAAGCCACTTTGCCACTTTTAAAATTGCATTTAAAGCGTAAAATCGAATCTGAAAACCACATCTAGAAACGTCATAAGATACGAATGAAAAGCCTTTTTTAAAAATAAAACTTTTTTGATTTTTTATTGTATAAATAAGTTTGAAATAAGAAAATCTCACGATTTTTTGGTTTCTTATTCAACATGAAAAATTATCATTGTAAATTAATGTATTGCTCTAATAAAGATAAAACTTCTTATAAAAAGAATTACAGTTAGTAATACAAAAAAATTTATACAACAGTGAAAATACAATAACGATGTTTTTTTCCTATAGAAGGATAACAGACATATAAGAGAGAAGAACAAAAGACTATTTATAGGTGCGCTTTGTCTTTTATGAAGATGATGAGATGAGCACGTTGAAACTTTTTACAGAGCGTGCATCATTATATTAAGAAAGATTTTTTTCAAAGATATGTATCATATATTGAAACAGCTTACCTCGCAGAAAAGAGTGAGGTCATTATGATAATCGTCTTCCATTACATTATGCTATAAGTTAAAAAGAATCATAAATTTGTGCTTCTAAGAACAGCTAATTTATTGAGAAGTATTTTTGTAAATTTATAAAAAATTATTTTTACACTCTTGCCATTCTTCTGAGGCGCTTTACTTAAAAAGTAGAATTGCTCTTTAGTGAAACTATTTTTGTTAAGAGATAAATCGCAGTGTTTTGAATGGAGATTACATTATTTTTTCAAAGTCTTGTGTTTTTATTTATTTTTTAGCTTGAATCCCTCTAGCTAAAAGGGTTGGGGACTTTTCTAGATTCGATGTTGTTGCAAAGATTTTAGGGTGATGCCGTAATAAATAGCGGTGTCAATGGAAGGGTTTTGTCTTGATTTATTGGTTTTTGAAGTGCGCAAACTAAGGGGTTTGCCATATGTATTTTCACGCGTTGTGATGATGTTGAACTCTGTTGGAGGAGGTTCTTATGAAAAAAAAATATTCCACACCAAATTTAATTAAAGCTGTCTCGTTTAGCGCGGCAATGGCTACACTCTTATCGAGTGTTTCTCCTGTTTTTGCTGCCAATCTTGCAATAGTAGGAGGGACGAGTCAAAGTACACCTGGTCCTAATGTGGTATATCCATATGGTAGTCATGGGAGTGTTGTTTTATCTGGTGATGATGATTATTGTGGTGTAGATAATGTTATTGGACGTGGAGGAAAGCAACAAGAGGGGAGTGCTGATAAAATAACTGCAGAAGAGCAGTATAATAGATTTATAAACGATCAAGCTTTTCAAAATCGTTATCCTTATGGCACGACTACTGAAAAAGAGGCTTGGGTTAGTGAGGGGATTACGAATGGCTCTGGTGGCTCTGGTGGTTATATGTCAGCATTTACTACTGGTGGTACTGCTAACGCTATGCCTGAGGCTTATGGTGTTTATTCTTTTGCTACCGGTTGTGGTTCTTCTGCAATAGGGAATTATTCAACGGCATTTGGTGCTGGTGCAACCGCAAAAGCTGGTGGAGCACAAGCTTTTGGTGTTTCTGCACTTGCAGCTGGAAAAGCAAGTGTTGCTATGGGTATGGGATCAGAAGCATCGGGAGAGTCTACGGTTGCTATTGGTGGACTTGCAACCGCTTCTGGTAAAAATAGCGTTACTTTAGGGACTAAGACAAAAGCAGAAAAGAATTATGCAATTGCTATAGGTTCAGAAGCGGAAGCTTTGGGGTCAGGTTCTATTGCAATAGGGAGCAGGGACTCTGACAGAACTCCAGAGGCTAGCAGAAAAGTAACAGCAAAGGGAGAAAACGCGATTGCTATAGGTACGCATACCTATGCTGAAACGGAAGATTCAGTTGCTATTGGTGCAAACGCACATGTAATTGTTGTTGATGGTGTTGCTGTAGGGGGGGGATCTGTCTCTGATAGAGAAAAGGGTGATTTTGGTTATGACCCTTATCTAAATGGCCCGACGACAGATAGCCGTATAGCATGGAAAAGCACTGCAGGGGCTTTTAGTATTGGTGAAGTTGATGGTAAAGATGGTCAAAGCCAGCTAACGCGGCAGATTACAGGAGTTGCAGCTGGATCGAAAGATACGGATGCGGTAAACGTGGCGCAACTAAAAGCTATGAGAGATGTCATAGCAGGGGGAGGGGGCTGGAAACTTTCTGCTAATGATACAGATCTTACAGACGTGAATCCAGGCAATATAATAGATTTTTCAACGAGCAATACCAACTTAACGATTGCAAAAAACACTGCAGAGAATAAGCATAAAATCCAATTTACTTTGAGTGATACTCTTGAATTGACCAGAGTCACTACAGGAACAACTATTATGAGTAATGATGGCTTTATGTTTGTTGATGGTAATGGTCCAAAAATGTCTGTTGATGGTATTTCTGCTGGCAATAAAAAGATTACAGGAGTAGCAGATGGAGAAACTGATGCTGATGCTGTAAATTATGCACAGCTAAAAGCTGTAAAAGACGCAGCTCAAACGAGTTGGAAACTTTCTGTCAACAGTGGAAATACTACGACTGTAGGCCGAGATGATACGCTAAATTTGCAATCAGATGGTGAGGAAGGCAACAAGAATATCAAGATTACAAAAGATGATAATTACAATGTAATATTTGATTTGGCTGATAATATTAAAGTAACGAGTGTTACTTCAGGAAGAAGCGTTATGAGTGATGACGGCTTTCTGTTTACTGGAGGGGGGCCAAGAATAACTTTTGAAGGTATTGAAGCTGGCAATAAAAGAATTGCAAAAGTGGCAGCGGGGGAGGAGGATAGCGATGCAGTTAACTTTGCACAGCTGAATGAGGTAAAAGGATTGATATCGAAAGCAGGAAGCTGGATACTTTCTGTTAATGGTAAAGGTGCTACGACTGTTGGTCCAAACGATGTTGTAAATTTGCAATCAGCTGGTGATGAAGATAACCAGAATATCCACATTACCAAAAACGATGACAACACTGTAGAATTTGGTTTGGCTGATGATATTCAGGTAATGACTGTCACAACAGGAGAAAGCGTTATGAGTGCTGTTGGCTTTGGGTTTGAAGGTGGTAATGGGCCGAGCATAACTGTTAATGGCATTCATGCTGGTGATAAAACGATTAAAGGAGTAGCAGCAGGGGAAGAAGATACCGATGCTGTAAATTATAAACAGTTGAAAGATGTAAAAACACTTGCAGAACAAGGTTGGAAACTTTCTGTTGATGGTAACAATGCTACAGATGTTAAAGCTGGGAATACAGTAGATATTGTTGCGGGTGCGAGTGAGGATGGAAGCAAAAATATTAAAATTGAAAAAGACAATAATAAAGTCACATTTTCTTTAAATGATAATCTTAAATTGACGAGTGTCACTACAGGCAGAAGCATTATGAGTGATGATGGCTTTGGGTTTGAAGGTAATAAGGGACCCAGAATTGCTTTTGATGGTATTGATGCTGGCAATGAAAAAATCACAAAAGTAGCTCAAGCAGAAGACGATACCGATGCAGTAAATTATAAGCAGTTAAAAGACTTTACAGCAGGGATGGCAACAGGCTGGAAGCTTTCTGTCAATGGTGAGGAAGCTACAGATGTTAAAGCTGGTAGTACGGTGAATTTTGTTGCAGTTAAGCAGAAAGACGATGATAATAATGAGAGTGAGAATACAAATGTAAAAATTGTCAAAAGTGAAGGCAATAACGTATCCTTTGATTTAAGCGAATATATTAAAGTTGGTCGTGTAGAAACAGGGGATAGCAGAATGAGTAATGCTGGCTTCATGATCAAGGACGGTCCAAACATGACCAAGGGTGGTATCTATGCTGCCAATACAAAAATTACAGGAGTACAAAAGGGTACTAATGAGAATGATGCCGTAAATGTTTCACAGCTGAATGAAATAAAGGATCAAATAGCAGATAATAGTCTTGTTAAGTGGGATGAGGGCGAAAAGCTTATTACCATTGGTGCGCAAAAAGATGGCATCGAAATCAATGTTGCAAATAATGATGACGAAAATCGAATTATTTCTGGTGTTGCAGTTGGAAAAGTCAGTTCCGATTCAACAGAAGCAATAAATGGTCATCAGCTTTTCAATTATGCTGATAATATTTCAAAATATTTGGGCGGTGAGACAGATGTAATTGATGGCTTCAAACCGACTTTTACTGTTCAGGATACAAAACACGACAATGTAACTGATGCTTTCGCGGCTGTTGATGCTTCTATCACGGATATTTACACGCAGATTAACAATGCAACAGGCAATAGTCTTGTTCAATGGGATGAGGGCGAAAAGCTTATTACCATTGGTAAAGAAAAAGACGGGACAAAAATTGATATCACAGGTACTGATGGAGGGCGGATCATTGCAGGTGTCAAAGATGGTGAAATTTCTGAAAGTTCAACAGAAGCAATAAATGGTAGTCAGATTAATAAGATATCTGGAGATATTGCGAATTTCTTTGGTGGGAATGCAGCATTTGAAAATGGCGTCTTTGTAGGTCCAAATTATAATTTATCTACAGTTTCTGCAGACGGTAATGTCGTTCAGAAGACTTTTTACAATGTTGGTGAGGCTCTTGAAGGACTTGATGTCAATATCAAAAATGTCAATAAACATATACAATATGTAGACAATAAATTTGATAAGTTGTCTCAAGATGCTTTACTTTGGAATGATGGTAAACAAGCATTTTCTGCGCATCATGAAAAAGACGGACGTAAAACAGATAGTAAGATTACCGACCTTTTGAATGGCGATATTTCAGAAGAATCAACAGATGCAATAAATGGTTCCCAACTCTATGCGATGGGCGATAAGATTGCAAATTATTTTGGCGGTGGTGCTAGTTATGAGGATGGAGAGTGGATAGAGCCTACTTTCATAGTTTCTCGACGTAATGAAAGCGGTGATATTGTTGTGAAACAATACCATAATGTCTCTGATGCTTTTGCGGGTGTCGATAATTCTATCACGGATATCTATAATCAGATTAATAATGTGACAGAGAATAGTCTTGTTAAACAAGAGGGAGGTGTGTCAGCGCCTGTTACCATAGGTAAGGATACAGCTGGTACTGAGATCAATGTTGCAGGCATTGGCAAGATAGCACGCAAGATTTCTGGTGTTAAGGCAGCAGAGAAGGGTGATGAAGCTGTTAACAAAGATCAACTTGATAAAAGCATAAAGGATATTACTAAAGATATTGAGACAGCAACTGCTGCTGCGGTTCTCTATGATAAGAATGACGATGATAGTGTTAATTATGGTAGTGTAACTTTGGGCGGTGATAAGAACAACGGACCAGTTGCTCTTCATAACGTGAAAAATGGCAGCATTTCTGAAAATTCCCACGATGCAATCAATGGTAGTCAGATTAATAAAATATCAGCAGATATTGCAAAGTTTTTTGGTGGTGGTGCAAAGTTTATTAACGGTGCTTTTGAAGGGCTGAAATATACTTTATCGGCTATTGTAGAGGGTGAGGTCGGGCAGGCTAATTTTTATGACGTTGGTTCAGCTTTAACAGGTCTTGATAAAAATGTTCAAGATGTGAATCAACGCTTAACAAATGTATCTAATGAGTTTAATCAGAAAATTGAAGGTATCTCTAAAGATGCTTTACTGTGGGATGAAGAAGAAGAAGCATTTGTTGCACATCATGAAAAAGATGGGCAGAAGACAAAGAGCAAATTGAAATATCTTTTAGATGGTGAGATTGCGGATGGTTCAACGGATGCCATTACGGGTAACCAGCTTTATTTCATGAGCAACCAGCTTGCTAATTATTTCGGTGGCGGTGCTAAATATGAGAATGGCAAATGGACAGATCCTACTTTTAAGATTGTTCAAGTCAATGCTGATGGTACGACTGTTGAGAAAGAGCACCATAATGTCGCTGATGCTTTTGGTGACGTCAATAAAAATATGTCAAATATTAATAACCGTATTGATGATGTCATCAACAAGGTCGATTCAGATGCTTTAAAGTGGAATGATAAAGAAAAAGCCTATGATGCTGGTCGCGATGGTAAGCCGAATAAAATTATCAATGTAGCTGATGGTAAAATTGCAGAAGGTTCGAAAGATGCAGTTAATGGTGGACAACTTTGGGAGACCAATGAACGTGTCACTGGTGTTGAAAAAGATGTTAAGCATCTTACCAACAGAGTTGATAACATTTCCAATACGATTGCTGATATTGGTGATACAGTTCTCAATATTGATAATAAAGTTAACGATATTGCTGAGGACGCTGTTCGTTATGACAGAGATGAAGATGGCAAAAAAACCAATAAAATCACATTAGCGGGCGGCGATCCTGGTGAACCTGTTATAATTGATAATGTAGCTGATGGTAAAATTGAAAAAGGTTCGAAAGAAGCTGTAAATGGTGGTCAACTCCATGACTATACTAAAGAACAGATGAAGATTATTCTCGATGAATCGAAGCAGTATACAGATCAACGGGTTAATAATATTGTGATTGATGCGATTGATGATGCTGTTGATCAGGCTAAGCAATATACAGATATGAAGTTTGATGTTTTAAACTATAGTATTGAGAATGTGAAAAAAGAGGCAAGACAAGCAGCTGCGATTGGTTTAGCAGTGTCTAACTTACGCTACAATGATACGCCTGGAAAATTAAGCGTTGGATTTGGTAGTGGTTTATGGCGTAGCCAATCTGCATTTGCCTTTGGTGCAGGTTACACTTCAGAAAATGGAAAATATCGCTCTAACATATCCGCAACAACTTCTGGAGGTCACTGGGGTATAGGTGCAGGATTCAACATGACATTGAACTGATAATAAACAAAATACATAAAAATCCCGTTTCACCCCTGTCTCATGAGGCAGGGGTGAATTG
Source organism: Bartonella sp. OT172YNZD (assembly GCF_042193725.1). Taxonomy (NCBI): domain Bacteria; kingdom Pseudomonadati; phylum Pseudomonadota; class Alphaproteobacteria; order Hyphomicrobiales; family Bartonellaceae; genus Bartonella; species Bartonella sp. OT172YNZD. Next base: position 17,081 of record NZ_JBHILZ010000016.1, read on the forward strand.
TTTTTACATATGTAAATATATATTGATAAGGGCTATAATGATAAACACAGGTTTAAAAAACAAAAAACCATACAATTTCACCAAAGTGAAACTTCTTATTTCAAAATAAGATAATGAGTTTTTTCATAAATTATAAGTGCATTATTTTCTGCTTTAATTTTTAAATATAAAAAATCTGTAGCACTCTACAAATAGAAAAAACCTCATACTCTCTAGAAATCTATTAAAAAACTTTCTAGTAAGATAAAAGTATATATTTAAAAGTATTTCAATTTTACTGGAGGAAGTTATAAAAACAATATACTAAACTAACTCCACCCCTTGCAAAAAACAAGCAATAATTTTAAATTTAAAAAAAACCAACCATTACAAAAAATTTATCTTCTTAGGAAATGCAAAAGAGCAAAACACGTTAACCATAAAACATAAAAACACAACTTCTCTATCTTTATCAATCAGGTACTAAATTTTTGAATATGTTTAGAAAAACCAAACTTAGAGAGCTTCATAGCGCTTAAATGTGTTTTTTTGTGTTTATAGTTATTTTTTCATTGGGGAGTTCATTATGAAAAAATTATATACAAAATTAGCAGGGAGCGATTTAAAATTTTCTCGTTTTCCTTTTGTTAAAGTTCTATCCTTGACTTCAATAGCGGCACTTTTACCACTATTTCTCCTGCTCTTTCGAACAATCGTGATTCAAGAGAAGTAATTTGGGTTCTTTCAATGGCTCAAAAAATAATTATATAAGAATGTTGAATATAGTACTGAGATCACAAGTTAATGCTTTAAGCGGCTACAAAAATTTTTTAACCAAAACCCTTACTGGTGTAGCTGATGATAATTCTATTGCGAATATTTTAAAAATCGATGACAATAAGTTATCAAAAAACACATTAAGTCCAGAAGATCAACATAAGAAATTTATCGTCGATCCACAGTTTTTTATGGACAATAGTTTTACAACTCAATCTTCCACTCCAAGTGGACAGGAGGCAGTGACTCTTGATGTATCTGATTTCTCGCGAAAAGATCTCATTGCAAGCATGACACGTAATGAAGATGTACAGCGTGATGTATCAGGAAATAATGTCATTTTTGGTGAAAGCGTTGATGCGAAAACCGTGGATAGTGTTGTTATTGATTATAAAGCGAAGGTGGTATTAGCTGGAGGAGGTCAAAAGCTAGCGGCATCTGTTATCATAGGTTCTAATTCGGAGATCCATAGAGGTGGATCCGTTGCTGTTGGTGCAGATATAGTTGCACTAAAGAATGACGCGGTTGCTGTTGGTCGTTTTGTACGGGTGGAGGAGGAGTCCGGTACAGCTTTAGGCTTTAAAACGCAGGTGAAAGTGGCAGGGGGCGTTGCTCTAGGAAGCGATTCTATATCCGATAGGGTTGCTGGTGTTCCGGGATATACTTCTATATTGCAGGGTCCTGCAAAAAACACCGAGGTGCAATGGAAAAGTACGTGGGGCGCAGTGAGTGTTGGTGATTTTGCTAATGGTATAACGCCAAATTACAGGCGTAGCAGCTGGTTCTGATGTTGCCGATGCAGTTAATGTTAGACAGTTAAGAGACTTAGAAGAAGTTGTAAGAAAAAACGGTTGGAAACTCTCTGTTGGAGATAAAAATGCTACAACTGTTCTTATGGATAGCGGAGTAGATTTTTCGGCTGGGAGTAGTAATCTTAATATAACAAAAGGCAAAGAAGACAATAAGCTAAAATTCGATCTTGCTAAAGATGTCACGTTGAGTAGTGCAAAAATGGGGAATAGTACCTTAGACGCAACAGGCTTAGTAATTACTAATGGTCCGAAAATAACCACTGGTGGTATTGATGCTGGAAATAAAAGGGTAACTGGTATTGCATCTGGTGATCTTAGTGCAGATTCACAAGACGCGATAAATGGTAGTCAGTTAAATGTTGTCGCGACCCAGATAGCTGGATATTTAGGCGGTGGTGGTAAATTTACGAATGGCCAATGGGATGATCCAAAGTTCAAAATTAAAACGTTCAGTCCTAAGACAAATGAGATTGAAGAAGAAAGTTTTCCGAATGTAGCAAAAGCCTTTGAGGGTATGGATAAGTCTTATGTAAATCTTTACAATGAGATTAAAAAAGCTACCGATGATAGTGTCTTTAAATGGAATGCTGAATCGGAGAGTATTAAAATTGCTGCCAGTGAGGTAGAAAGTGGGCAAGGAAGTATTGCTATAGGTATTGGATCAAAGACAAAAGGGGATGCAGGAATTGCGTTAGGGAAGCTTTCAAATGCAGCTGCCGACAATAGTATTGCATTAGGTAGTTTTTCAGTGGCAAATGCCGAAAATAGTATTGCGTTAGGTGGACTTTCAAATGCATCTGCTGAAAATAGTATTGCATTGGGCTCAAATGCACAAGTACAAGCTGGTATTACTGGTGGTGTTGCTTGTGGGTTATAAATCTTTTTCTCGTAACTCAGCGTCCATTGTTGGCTATGATCCTTCCATAGATACCAAGTCAACAGATGATGGTGTGATATGGAAGAGCACTCAAGGAGCTTTTAGTGTTGGTGATACTCCGAATAAGATAACACGACAGCTTACAGGTGTGGCAGCGGGTTATGCAGACACTGATGCCGTCAACATTGCGCAGCTGAAAAAATTAAGAGAATTTGTAGCACAAGGATGGACACTTTCTCTTAATAATAAGGCTGTTTCAGGCTTTCAGCCGGGTGATATATTAAATTTGGTCTCTGGAAGCAAAAACTTTGAGATTAAAAATAGTGATACAAGAGAAAGTAAAGACAAAAAAATAACATTTGATTTGGCACAAGATGTCACATTAAACAGCGTAAAATTAAAAGACGTCACTTTAGATAAAACGGGGTTAACCATTGAGAATGGCCCCAAAGTAATAGCGGATGGTATTGATGCTGCGGGTAAAAAAATAACAGGTCTTGCGGGTGGAGATCTTAACGCAAATTCGACAGATGTCGTTAATGGTGATCAGATTCATACAATCACTGAGGATTTAGTACAAATTTTAGGTGGTGAAGTATCTTTTGATGGCAAAAACTTTAAAGTACCAGAGTATAAATTATCCAATATTGATAAAGATGGGATTGTAAAAGGGGAACAACCATATAAAGGCGTTGAAAAAGCTTTTAAAGGACTTGATGATAATATCAAGAATGTGAATGCTCGTATAAAGGAATTTGAAAAGGACGTCTCTTCGAATGGTTTAAATTGGGATGGTAGTGTAGGTGATGGTGGTGCCTACAATGCCGCTCATGGTGAGAAGGATGCGAGCAAGATTGTTAATGTCGCTGATGGTAAGGTAGAGAAAGATTCGCACGAAGCTATAACAGGTTCCCAGCTCTATTCACTGGGCGATAAAGTTGCGGAATATTTTGGCGGCGATGCTACGTATAAGAATGGCGTATTGAACAAACCAACCTTCAAACTCAAAATTTTCAACTTAGAGAGCAATGAAGTTGAAGAACAAACCTACCAGAATGTAGCGGGAGCTTTGACGGAATTGATAAGAATTTCCAGAGTGTGAATAAGAATGTGCAGAACATCGTTAATGACTTTAAAGAACAAGTCACGAATATCACAGAATCTGTCCAAGGCGATGCTCTGTTGTGGGATGGTAAAACACAATCCTTTGTAGCCAAGCATGGGGAAAAAGATGGAGAAAAGGAAAACAGCAAGATCACATCGCTTGCCGCTGGTTCTATAATATCAGCTTCGAGTGATGCGATTAATGGCGATCAGCTTCATACAATCACTGAGGATTTATCAAAAATTTTAGGTAGAGATGTATCCTTTGATGGAAAAAACTTTAAAGTCCCAGAGTATAAATTATCTAATATTGATGAAGATGGTGAAGTAACAGATAAACCGCATACCGATATTGGTTCTGCCTTTAAAGGACTTGATGACAATATCAAGAATGTGAGCGCTCGCATTAAGGAAGTCTCAGAAGGAGTTGCACAAGATTCTTTATCTTAGAGCGATGGTGACAAAGCTTTTGTAGCTCTGCATGAGGAAGGTGATGACAGAAAAGCAAGCAAGATCACATCGCTTGCTGTAGGAGATATTACGAAAGAATCGACGGATGCAGTAAATGGTTCCCAGCTTTATTCACTGGGTGATAAAGTTGCAAAATATTTTTCTGATGACGCTGAATATAAGGATGGGGAATTGAATGTTCCTGATTTTAAGCTCAAAACTATCAATGATGATGGCACTGAAGCTGAATCAAGCTATAAGAATGTATCAGATGCATTTTCAGGTGTGGGGAAACTTTTCACAAGGGTTCAAAATGCGATCAGCGATGTAATCAGTAATCTTCTTGTTACAAAAAATGAAGATGTTATCAACATTGGTAAAGGAGTAGAAGGTAGTGAAATCAATATCGCAAACAAGAGCGGTAAGGATCGAACCTTTTCTGGTGTGAAGGCGGCAGAAAAAGACAATGAAGCTGTGAACAAAGAACAATTTGATAAAGGTTTGAAGGATCTTTCTGATACCCTTCTGTCTGATAGTTCTTCTGTTGTTCTTTACGATAAAACAACAGATGATCAAATTGATTATACAAATGTAACTTTTGGTAAAGGGAAGGATGCTACACCTGTTGCGTTGCATAATGTAGCCGCAGGATCGATTGCGGAAAACTCAACGGATGTAGCAAAATTCTTGGGTGGAGATGCTGAATTTAAGGATGGTGCTTTTAAAGGGCCAACTTATAATTTATCTAGTATTGATAAAGATGGTGAAGTAACAGATAAACCGCATACCGATATTGGTTCTGCCTTTAAAGGACTTGATGATAATATCAAGAATGTTAACGATCGTATTAAGGAAGTCTCAGAAGGAGTTGCACAAGATTCTTTATCTTGGAGCAAGGCTGAGGGTGCTTTTGTCGCCCTACATGGGGAAGGTGATGACAGAAAAGCAAGCAAGATCACATCACTTGCGGCTGGCTCTATAGTATCAGGCTCGGGTGATGCGGTTAATGGTGGACAGATTTATGATCTGAATCAGTCGCTAGCAAAGTATTTTGGTGGTGATGCTAAGTATGATGGTGATGGCTGGGTTCTCCCAGGCTTCAAGATAATGACTTTCCAAGAAGATGGAAGCTTTAAAGAGGAGGATTATGATAGCATTGCAGCCGCGTTTGCCGGTGTCAATAAGGTCTTCAAGAATCTTCATAATGAGATTTCAGAAAACATTGAGCAAAATGCGTTGTTGTGGAGTGATGATGCCGGTGCGTTTGTAGCACAGCATGAGAAAGAAGGTAAAAAAGGCAACAGCAAGATCATGTTCCTTGCAGAAGGAAAGATATCAGAAGATTCGACGGATGCGATTAATGGTAGTCAGATTTATACTCTTCAAAGGACATTTGCCACATATTTTGGTGGAGGAGCCGGTTATGATAAGGAAGGAAACTGGCAAGGACCCAAATTCTACGTTCAGGTCTTTAATAAGGATGGTACGAAAGGTGATAAAGAGGAGCATAACAGTGTCTCTGAAGCATTTGATGTTGTTAATGACAGCATGAGCACTATCAACGATCGTATAAAAGAAGTTGAAAAGGATGCTTCTTCGAATGGTCTGAATTGGAATGAAGAAAAAGGAAGCTATGATGCCTCTCACGCTGATGATCAGGGTGTTAAGAGTTCCAGTAAGATTATCAATGTAGAGGATGGCAAGGTAGATAAAGATTCTAAAGAAGCTGTGAATGGAGGTCAGCTTTGGGAAACCCAGCAGATGATTACAGATCAGGTCAAGGATATTGAAAATAAAGTTACGGAGGGATCTGTACAATATGATAAAGATAAATCAGGTAAAAAGACCAATAAAGTGACGTTAGTTGGTGTAGATGACAGTTCTCCAGTATTAATAGACAATGTAGACGATGGAAAGATTGAAAAAGATTCGAAAGAAGCGGTTAATGGAGGTCAATTAAAAGATAAGATGGATTTTGTGCTTGAAAATGCCAAAAAGTATACGGATGAGAAAGTTTCTCACCTTGTAAAAGATGGAGTTAATGAGGCTAATTCGTATACGGATATGAAGTTTTCGACATTAAGTTATGCTGTTGAGGATGTCCGAAAAGAGGCAAGACAAGCAGCAGCTGTTGGTTTAGCGGTATCTGGTTTGCGCTATAGTGATATTCCTGGAAAATTAACAATCGCATTTGGTAGTGGTTTATGGCGTAGTCAATCTGCTTTTGCTTTTGGTGCAGGTTATACTTCAGAGAACGGTGATATTGGTTCCAACTTGTCAATTACCACTTCTGGAGGTCACTGGGGTATAAGTGCAGGGGTTAATTTGATACTCAACTAATAAACGACTAAACCCATAAAATTGATTTGCCTTTTTCTTATTTAAGAAAAGGGCAAATTTTTTACCTTCTTCTAGAGCCCTCTAAAGCTATTCTAAATGTACAAAACTCTCGTAATTATATAAAATCCGAATATAAAAAGCTTATTACAACTTTTGTTGAGAATAAAAGACCTTAGTGGTAAAGATTCAAAAAATTGATTGCTATTTTTTTTGATAATTAGATAATGAAATTATTGCTCTATCTTATTATTTTGATTTATTAAAGTGTCTAAAGCAATGTAAATAATAATATACCTTTTATTAAAAAGAGACAGTTTTAGCTTTTATTTTCGTGTAGTGTTAAACGTATGCTTTATGTTGATATCGTTATAGTTTTTCATTGAAAGTCTTGTTGTTTAAATGACAAATTATCTTAAGAATAGAATAGTTCAAAATATTATGTTTTTTTAATCAGTTTCCTTTTTTGTAGCTTCATAGTAAAATTTTAATTTCTCCAAAGTGTTTTAATCTAATTACGATTATAAAAAGCAAATAGTGCAAATTCTTACAATTAAAAATGTATCTTTTTTATGTTTTAGGCATGTTTTTTTGTTGAGGGTTTGTTATGAAAAAAATTATTGATCATATTCAAGGGAAATAGCTTAAGTTTTCAGCGTTTATTTTATCGGGTTGTTTGTAACAACGTTTTCATTGGGAGTTATGATAGTTGTTTTTTTATCGAATGCTATTCCTGTTTTGGCGAAAAAAATTGATATAATAGAGCAGTTGCTTCAGGCTGTGACAAAAGCAACAAAGAGCTATTCTCAAGGAAAAATGCTCCTTTCTGCGTATGCTAACTCTAACAACATTGGTGCTCTCTCAAAAGCAAGTTATTTAATAGCACTTAATACATCACAGCAATGACACCAATAGTGGATGGATTCTACAGATGATAGTGGCTATATGAATTTTCTCGTCAATACGCTTTCTATTAAGAGTAAGAGTGGTTTGAGTGAGAGATCTCTTACCGATCCGCAATTGGTGATGAACAATAACTCTACAATTACAATAAGTTCTGAAAACAACAAAGATGGAACGATTATCAATGGATTTGACACCTTGCGACATGATTTAATTACCAGAATGCAACGATCTACAGGTATGCAACGTATTCCAAACGCAAGTATTGCTTTAGGGAGTGGAACGCAAGCGGAAAAAGAATGGAGCGTTGTTGTAGGCAATATGGCTTACGCTTTGGGTAAAAGTAGTGTTGCAATAGGTGGCGAATATAATAAGAAGAGCGAACACGGAGATAATGATTATACAACTTGCGAAGAGTGATTCTTCAACAGCTGTAGGAGCCATTTCTAAAGCCCTAGGATATGGTTCGATTGCTCTTGGTTACCGCGTGCATATGCATTTGCTCAAGAAGTTATTTCTATAGGTTCCTATTCTAATGTGACGGTTGATGGGGGTGTTTCTATCGGGAACAACTCTGTGTTCGGTAGGGCTGCTGGTGTTTTTGGGTATACGTCTCTTCTGCAAGGACCGGCTAAAAACACCGAATCTCAATGGAAAAGTACGAAAGGTGCAGTGAGTATTCGTGTTCCTAGTAAGAACATAACGCGATAAATTATAGGCGTGGCAGCTGGTAGCAAACCTGCCGATGCAGTGAACCTTAGATAGTTGTAGGATTTAGAAGAAGTCGTAAGAAAAAAAGTTGGAAACTGTCTATTGCTGGTGAGGCAGTTAAAGATGTGGGTGCTAGATAGTACAATAAATTTTTCATCTGGAGGAAGTAACTTTGGGGTTAAAAGAGATAAGGACGATGAAAATAAACTCATATTTGTTTTAGCTAATGATATAGCATTGAAAAGCATAATATTAGGAGAGAAAAAAGTAGATGCAAGATGTAAGATTGAACAATTGCGTCTTAACATACGTGAGTGGAGATGTTCTCCAGGCTTAGTAATTACTGATGTCCCGCAAATAACCACCGGTAGTATTAATGTGGTAAGTAAAAAAGTAACAAATGTTGCAGCAGGAACTAGCAATACTGATGCAGTAATTTTTCACAGCTGAAGGAAATAAAAGAACAAGTAACAGTGAGTATTTTTGTAACACAGGATACAGCAACGAAACACATTACCATTGGTAAGGATATAGATAGTGATAAAATCGATATTGCGAATAAAAGTGATAAATTACGGATAATTTCTGGTGTTAAGAAAGCAGAGAGAGAATGATGCTGTTAATAAAAACAGCTTGAAGGAAGTTTAGAGAAACTTTCTAATGATCTTCAATCTGATGATTCTGCTGTTGTTCATTATGATAAAGCAAATGATGAAAATAGCACTATTAATTATGGAGGTGTGACTTTTGGAAAAACTACAGCTCCCATTGCACTTCATAATGTAGCGAATGGTGAAATTACGGAAAATCCCACGGATGTTGTCAATGGTGACAGCTTTATTCACTAAATCAAACACTTGCGAAATATTTTGGTGGTGGTGCTAGATATGAGAATGAAGAATGGACAGCACCAAATTTCAAGATGAAAGTTTTCAAAGATGATGGAAACTTTGAAGAGAACAGCTATGATAATATTGCAGCAGCTTTTGCTGGCATAAATAGTGTTTTCGCGAAGCTTCATAATAAAGTTTCTGGCAACATCAAGTAAAATGCTTTGTTATGGAGTAATGAAGCAGGGGCATTTGTGGCTCGGCATGAAAAAGACGAAAAAAATAACAGCAAGATAACGCATCTAGATGGAGATATTTCAGAAGGCTCGACAGAAGCCATAACAGGGAACCAGATTTATTCATTGAAAAGTCAATTTGCAGCATATTTCGGTAGTGGAGCAAGCTATGGTAAGAAAGGCAAATGGATAGCGCCTGAGTTTAAAATTCAAGCATTCAATAAAGATGATATGAAGGGCAAAAAAAGCTATAACGATGTTGCTAATGCATTTGAAGGTGTTAATGAAAGCATGTCAAATATCAACGATCGTATAAAGGACGTTGAAGAGAATGTATCATCGAATAGTTTAAATTGGGATGAAAAAAGAAGAAGCGTATAATGCAGGTCGTGGCATTGATAAGAATAAGAAAGCAAGTAAGATTATCAATGTAGAGGGTGGAAAGGTAGAAGCAGGCTCGAAAGAAGCAGTGAATGGTGGACAACTATGGGAAATCAACCAGAAGATCACAAAGGTTGAAGAACAAGTAGATACGATAAGTGAGTAAGTAAAAAATATTAAAAATAGGGTCACAAGTGATACAGTAAGTTACGATAGAGATAAAGATGGCAAAAAGATCAATAAAGTAACCTTAGTCAGTGAAGATGAGAGTGATCCAGTGATCATAGATAATGTAGCTGCTGGTAGGGTTAAAAAAGGCTCGAGAGAAGCAGTAAAAGGTGATCAGTTACATGATTATATGAAAAAGCAGACAGATATGATTCTCGATAAAGCGAAAGAATACATGAATGAGAAAGTGTCTAATATTGTAAAGGATGGTGTTAAAGAGGTTCATTCGTATACAGAAATAAAGTTTGCAGCGTTAAGTCATATTGTTGAGGATATCCGAAAAGAAGCACGACAAGCCGCAGCCATAGGTTTGGCAGTGTCTGATTTAAGCTATGAAAATAGCCCTGGAAAAATAAGTTTTTCTTTTGGTAGGGAGGTGGCAGAGTCAATTAGCTTTTGCTTTGGCGTTGGTTATAATGTCTGAAAGTGGAAGAATTCGCTCTAATTTCTTCGAAAAGAGTTTTGGTAGTCATAGGGGTGTAGGTCTTTGGCTTAATTTAATACTGAACTGTTAAGCAAAAAACTTTTCTTAAATATGCTCTTGCCCCTGCTTCATCAAAGCAGGAGCATTTTAGTAAAAAACTTTCCCTCTGATGAAATAAAAAATCTTACTCACGAAAAATAAACTGATGCCTAAATTGATGATCAATAGGCAAAAAAATTATACCTCTTTCAAAGAGGTCAAAGCTAGAAACCACGTACAACTTTTGAAAAACGAAATTCATTCTAATATTAGGTATTTTTTACCTTCCTCAAATTGATTTTCACGAACCTGCCCCTAGTTACTCTCTAAAGCCGTTGTAGAAACAACAGCTTATGTCTTAATTTTATTTATGTCCTAAAACACGCTGTAAAAGCAGGAATACGCAAGGGAAATAAGAAAGCTTTAGAGCTCTAGAGCATACCTTTTTTGTGTTTTTAATCTGTTATTATGGAGGGGGTATTATGAAAAAACTATATACTACACACAATCTGCGTGATTTGAGTTTTTCTCGTTCATATTATTGGTCATCATTGTTTAAAGTAGCTTCATTAGGCACTCCGGTTGCCTTGTTTTTATCGAATGCTGCTCCTGTTTTTTCAGCAAATATTGGTTTAACAAAAGCGTCTCTTGAAAGTGTGAAGAAAGCTGCCGTGGTTTATCCAAAAAGTAGTATTTCTGCGTGTGATGATTATAACAGTGGTATAGATGGTTATAATTCTGTCACAAATGTTTTAACAGCGTACAGAGGGTCTGCATGGGAAGATACGCAACACATCTTCATAGCAGGGGGTACTGTTATTTTAGATCCAGAGAAATATACGGCAAAGGGGAAAGGTGCTGCTATAGATTCTATGGCGCACGCTTTAGGATTAGGCAATATCGCGATAGATTCCGGATATGATAACCAAGATGGCATTAAGGAGTACACTTTTGCAAATAATTATTCTCCAAAAGTGAGGGCTGATGATAAAGAGCTATTGCTGTAGGAGCTAAGGCTGAAACACGGGCGTATGGAAAGGTTATTCTTGGGGAAGGTTCTGCAACTGGCGCGGGGTTTGGCGCTCACGGTTACGATTCTTTCGTTAAAGGCGGATCAACTAGTGATGGTGTGGTATGGGTAAGTAATGCGGGTATAGCGACTATTGGTAATGATAAAGAGACGATAACGCGCCAGCTTGAAGGCCTGGCAGCTGGTACTTACGATACTGATGCTATGAATGTTGCACAGTTAAAATCATTACAAAAATATGTAGACCAAGGTTGGCAGCTGTCTGTTGGAGGGGAAAATGCTAAAGCCGTTGGTATAAAAGATATTGTAGATTTGTCAGCTGTAAGTGACAACCTTAAGATTACAAAAGGTACGGAAGATAATAATGTAAAATTTGATCTAGCTAATAATATTACAGTGGAGCGAGTTACCGCTGGAAGAAGCTCTATGATTAATGATGGCATTATGTTTGCTGATGGAGCTAGAATAACTGTGGATGGTATTGATGCTGGCAATAAACAGATTACAGGAGTGGCAGCTGGGGAAGAACCTGATGATGCAGTGAATTTTGCGCAGCTACAAGAGATAAAAAATCAAATAGCAGCAAATAGTCTTGTTAAGCAAGATGGTGGAGAAGCAGGTCGTATCACCATTGGTATAGCAACAGGTGGTTCTGAGATCAATGTTGCAAACCAATCGGGTGAAGATAGGACAATTTCCGGTGTAAAAGCAGCGGTTAATAATGATGAAGCTGTTAATAAAAAACAACTTGATGGTGAAATTGCAGATATCACGGACAGTATTAAGGTCATTAAAGAAGCAAATAGCTTTGCAGTTCTCTATGATAAAAATGCAGATGGAATCATTAATTATAATAGTGTGACTTTGGGTGGAGATAAGACTACGGCACCAGTTGCTCTCCATAATGTACAAGCTGGTACAATTGCAGAAGGATCGTATGATGCAATCAATGATAGCCAGATTAATAAAATATCTGGAGATGTAGCAGGGATTTTTGGTGGTGATGCGGAATTTCGCGACGGTATCTTGTTCGGTCCGCACTATCATTTATCGCACATTTCTGAAGATGGTGTAGCAGTAACTAAGGATCATAATAATGTTGGTTCTGCTATGACAGGGCTTGATGAAAATATCAACAATGTGAATAGCCGCTTAACAAATATAGCTAATGAGTTTACTCAGAAAATTGATGGTGTCTCTAAAGATTCTCTGTTGTGGAGTAATGATGAGCAAGCATTTGTAGCACAGCATGGAGAGGGAAAAACCAAGAGCAAACTGAAGTCTCTTTTAGATGGAGATATTTCTGAAGGTTCTACGGAAGCGATCACTGGTAATCAGCTTT
>NZ_JBHILZ010000017.1:0-29443 GCF_042193725.1 Bartonella sp. OT172YNZD
CCCTCATTAAACGCGGATCTGATGTCATGATTTTGGTGAGCGTACGGAGAGTTTGAGAGGCGGATAGCCTCTCATTTTATTAATTATGGACGAACGAAGAGAGTTCTATTTAGGAGATATTATTATTTAGGAGCAAATCTATTTTTGTTAGCAAGAGCCCTTAAATCCTTTCTTCTGAAATATATGGCACGTCCGCAACGAATAGGGGGCTGCCCTTGCATGAGAATGATCTGTTCGTCTTTTCGCATTTCTTGGGTAATTTCATGAGGATAAATTAAAGGTCTCTGCTGGACATTTAGACTTTCAGTTCCTTTTGCTCCTGATGTCCCTATGGTTTTGCTTTTGCCATGAACTTCAACAGTCATTTTACCACATGCCTTTGATATATTTTCAGCCGTTTTAATATCTTTAATAGCGGCATAACTTACAAAAGCACAGCTTTCAAACCATGCCATAGCACCTGATGAACCGAAGTGACGTTCAATTTGTCCTACAGATTGGTAAAAGAGCATGAGAGATATTCCATACTTACGCCCACGGTCACGCGCTTCTTCTAAGATGTTCATATATCCTAACAGATCAATTTCATCTAAAACAAAGAGGACTCTTTTTTCATAGTTTCCATTAGCGGCTTCCATAGCTTTGAGAAAAGAACCAACAAGAATACGTCCCACACCAGGGTAAGATTTTAGAATTTTTGATGGAATATTCAAAAAGATATCGATATTTCCTTTTGCGATATCAGTTGTTTTAAAGTCATTACCACTTATAAGATTGGCATAATTATCAAGGGAAAGCCATTGGGTATCTTTAGAAGCCGTAGCATAAACACCAGAGAAAGTTTGCGGTGCCATATTGGTAAAGACCCCAAGGGTTTCACGAATGAATTGCGATGAAGAACTTGATTGTATTGATTGCAATTTTCCAATCACGGATGGTTCTGGTTCCGATACAATCATACGAAGAGTTTTTAAGTTTTTTGCCTCTAACGTGTACTCATCAGAAAAGACGATATGTGCAAGTAGTCCTGTTAATAAATTATGTGCGTGTGATACAAAGAATTGATCGGTTGAAGTTGATTTATGGTTTTCGGAAAGAAGGAGTCTAGCAATTTCAACTAAACCCGCTTCCCTTTCATAGGCTGGAATGCTTTCATCTAATAACCAATCTAAAGGATTAAAAGTTTTTGTTGAAGCTCCATGAGGAGCAAGAACATGTACGGTATTTTTGTTTAATTTTTGTCGTGCTTCTTCAACGATTGGAGCGATTTCAGTTGAAGGATCAAAAACGATCAGTGGACCGGAATATTTGAGACAAGTTGGAATAACATTGCTGGTTGTTTTATAACCCCCAGAACCAGCAAAAAATAACATATGCGTTGAATCAAAATCAAGTTTGTATGTTAACAATGGTTGGTTGCCACCTTTTCCCCATGTTGTTTTGTCTTTAGGATTAAATTGGACATCTTTAACAACATCTTCGTCTACTCGATATCGTTCTCCTATTATGATTTCTCCATTGCTTGGAAAGATGCTTTCTAGTTTTTTCATATTCATCCATTGAGAGTCGCCGAAGATCTTATTTTTTGATTTTTTCAAAGGCGATTTTTTTGGCAACGATAGATTCATTGTGAAACCAAGGATAATAATACCAATGATTGAACCGCTCAAAACCATCCTATCAAAGAAAGGAAAAACATCAGCCCATGTCATGTTATTTTGTCCTACATAAGGACTTAATCTGATATATTCATTTATACTGTAGTAGGCAGCAAAAAGACAAAAGGCAATTAATGACGCTATGGTGATATTTTTTCTTATATGTATTTTTTGTAATAGAATAAATGAAGAACATGAAAGTGCAATAAGGACGAGAATATCGAGAGGTTTTGAACGAACAAACCAATAAGCATCTGGGGTAGTACCATTTTCTGTAATTTCATTTATTGTTATATTTACAAGAAAAAGAATTATGATTGAAAAGAGGAAAGGGCATATTAAAAATATGACTTGTTTACGATCTAGGTTGCTTATCATTTTGACCCCGCGTATCAGCAAAAGCATACTGTCCTATTTTTTGTAAATTTTTATATTCATTTGAATTTGTATCAAGTTTTGCAGCATGAATTAAACATCCTAATATAAATGATTTATCTGCGTCCCTGAGACCAGCCTTTACGACAAGTCCGCCTAGAATAATTTTTTCACGTGCATCTTTACGTCTTATTTCATCACTCAAAAATCTTCCCCTTTTTTCAATGCGTCTTAGTGATTTTATAGAGTTACCGAGATTATTCAGTTTTTTGCTGTTCTTTTTGAAATCGGGCTTTAATCTCCTCGAAAATATTTTTCCATTGATCGTTTGTTATGTTTAATTCTGTTAATCCCGCTTCAGCTGCTAATAGTGCAATTTTTTCCCCTTCTTGTTTTTTAGCAGCTTTAATTTTTTCAAGAAGTTTTTTACTTTTTTCTTCAAGCGCTTTTTTTTCTTCCATAAGTTTTTCTAAAGATTTACGTGACATTTCAAATTCTCTTTTATTTGTTAATCTTTATCTTCCCTTAACAGAATAAATCTCTAATAACAATACTTAATAGTGCGCATTTTATGCGCTCCTGAAAATGTCTTTTTTCAAAAGATTTTTGAAGGCGCAATTATACGTTTTAAAATAAAACGTTTTATGCTATAGATTATTTCTGTGAAATAAACACAATTTTTGGTAATTTTATCTTATGGCAAGTGCGCATTTACAAGCTAAAATTATTTGTGCTGGAAAATCAGCAATTTCGGCTGCCGCCTATCGCCATAGGACAAGGATGTTTGATGAGTTAGAAGGATCTCATACGCATAGATATGATAAAGATAAAGACCTTGTACATTCAGAAATGGATATTCCAAAAAGTTCTCCAAAATGGATTACAAAACAACTCAGTCATTTCGACACAA
Source organism: Bartonella sp. OT172YNZD (assembly GCF_042193725.1). NCBI lineage: Bacteria > Pseudomonadati > Pseudomonadota > Alphaproteobacteria > Hyphomicrobiales > Bartonellaceae > Bartonella > Bartonella sp. OT172YNZD. The sequence continues at coordinate 2,944 of NZ_JBHILZ010000017.1, forward strand.
ATGATAAAAAAAGTGAATGGCTGTGGAACACTGTGCAAAATAGTGAGCGCGTGAATGGGCAGTTGGCAAGAGAAATAGTTATAGCGTTGCCATTAGAGTTATCACGAGATCAAAATATTTCTCTTGTACAAGACTTTGTAAAAGAAAACTTTTCATCACGTGGACTTGTTTCTGATTGGGTTTATCATGACAAGGAAGGAAATCCACATGTGCATATTATGCATACTTTACGTCCTGTTGTAGAAAATGGTTTTGGTCCAAAAAAAATAGCTGTCTTAAATGAAGATGGAACAGTAAAAAAATCTCTTGTTACTATTCGTGATAGACAAGGGAATGCTATAAGAAAAGAAGAGCGTATAGTTTATGAAACCGTTATAGGTCATAAAGATGCATTGAAGGATTTACGCAATTCATGGGGTGAGATTGCAACGAGGCATCTTGCACTTGCAGGTCATGATATAAAAGTAGATATGCGTTCTTACAAAGAGCGTGGTTTATCCATAGAACCAACAATTCACTTGGGACAATCCGCTCATGCAATGTGTAAAAAAGGACTTGCTAGCAATGCGGTACAAGCTAATGAAAAAATAAAACAGAGATCTGTAGAAAACATCAGAGAAAACCCTAATGAAGTATTGAAGTTGATTTCATTTGAGAAGTCGACATTTAATCGTGGTGATCTTGCTAAGATCATTAATCGATATGTTGATAATGCGAATGACTTTAATGATATTATGGTGCGTTTAGAACAAAGCGATAATCTTGTTAAGATCAAAGATCATTCTCATCCTTATAAAGTGATTTACTCTACAAAGGAAATATTAAAAACCGAATATGATATGGAGCGGAGTGTTGTTTCGTTGTCTCAAACGACAGGACACGGTGTAAAAGATAGACAGGTTTTAGAGGCAATAAAGTCTGTTGAGAATAAAGATAAAAGTAATAGATTTAAATTTTCAGAAGAACAAAAATTAGCTGTTCAGCATATTACAGATGATAAAGGTATTGCGGCTGTTGTTGGTTATGCTGGTGCTGGAAAGTCAACTCTATTGGAAGCTGCAAATATTGCGTGGGTTAATAGTGGGAAGCGTGTATTTGGTGCAGCTCTTGCGGGTAAGGCTGCGGAAGGTCTTGAAGAATCTTCAAAGATAAAAAGTAAAACTCTTGCTGCGTGGGAATTAGCGTGGAAAAATAAGAAGGAGGAATTACGGGTTGGTGATGTTTTTGTCATTGATGAAGCTGGTATGGTTTCTTCAAAACAACTTTCGCATTTTGTCCAAAAAATTGAAAAAGCAGGAGCTAAAATTATTCTTGTTGGTGATAATATGCAGTTGCAACCCATTGAGGCTGGAGCGGCATTTCGCGCTGTAGTTGATAATATTGGTTATGTAGAATTATCTGGTATTAGGAGACAAAAAGAAGAATGGGGGCAAGATGCATCACGGCAGTTTGCACGTGGACAAGTAAAGGCAGCTTTAGACCATTATAAAAATAGAGGATTCATTCATGAGACTAAAACGCGTGACCAAGCCATAAATACTCTTGTTAAAGATTGGATGGATACACGAAGGAAAGTAGAAAAAAAATGTGAGGAAGAAGGAAAAACTTTACGGGGTGACGAATTACTTGTTCTTGCTCATACGAATGCATCTGTAAAAAAATTAAATGAAGAAATTCGAACCGTTCTTAAAGATGCTCGTTTACTTAAATTTGAAGATAGTGCAAGCGTCACAAATTTTGATACTCTTAAGGGGCATAGGGAATTTGTTGTTGGTGACAGAATTATCTTTCTTGAAAATGCTCAATTTGAAGAAAGATATGCCCCCGAATTAGGAAAGCAAAAAGTTAAAAATGGTATGTTGGGAACTGTTTTGTCAATACAAAATGAAAGAGGAAAACCGCTTTTAAAAGTGCGTCTTGACTCTGGTAAGGAGGTTGTTTTCTCCAATCAGACTTATCAAAATATTGATCATGGATATGCAGCTACTGTCCATAAGAGTCAGGGGGTAACCGTTGATAATGTTTTTGTTTTAGCTTCCTCATCTATGGATCAACATCTTGCATATGTTTCTATGTCTCGACATAGATATCAGTCACATCTTTATGTGTCCGAAGAGGATTTTAAAAACGTTCGATTATATGAACACAAGCAGGTTAAAGGTACAGTCACCGGTGAACTTGTAGAAGCAGGGTATGCTTCTTTTAGTGAAACCGCCAAAAGCAAAACACCTTATGCGGATATAGCAACTTCCCGTGGAGTTGAGCGTATTTACGGGGTAAATCTTCCCTCTGCTATAGATGGAGCTCGTATAGAGCTTGGTGATAAGATATCCATTCGTCAAGATAAAGAGACTGTTGTTGTTAACAATAAAGAGATTAGACAAAACGTTTTTCATGTGGATTTAATAGAACGTGGTGATCCTTCTTTTGCTAGTAGCATTAAACAATCCGATCGTGCAAATACCTATGAAAAATTGGTAGCAGCTCTTTCTAGGTCTGGTGTTAAAACAACAACTCTCGATTTTTCTGAATCTCCTGATTATAGAGATTATATAGCCAAATTTACAAAGAATAGAGGGATTGATGTTTCACAAAGTGTTGGGGAGAAAATAGTCTCTTATGTTGAGAACAATAAAGAATGGTTACTAAAACAAAAAGAGAAGATTGAAGTCCTTTGGGATAGAGCAAAGACAGCTTTTAGCAGACTTCAAAAAGAAGATCCCAAGGTTGAACAATCACAAAAAGATTTGAATGTTGTTGCAAAAGCAACAGAACGAGAGCCATACCTTGCTGCTTATACGGATAACTCTAATTTAGAACAGAAGGTGCTAAGCGCTCTCAGGAATGAAAAATCTTACGTTGATATGTTTAAAAAATTAAACAGTCGTTTAGCGTCTATTTATAAAGATCCACAAGAGGCTGCGCTTAGGATTGAGCAAACAATTTTAGCGGGTAAAGGGGATAAACTTCCTGATATTCTAGCTAAGTCTCCAGAGAAAGCTGGTGAACTGCGTGGGTCAGATCGTTTAATCGATAAACTCAAACCTACAGGAAAAGAACGAAAAGAAGCGCTTTACAATGTTCCTCTTGCTGTTTCTACTATGAGAGAGCTTCAATCCTTTTATAAGAATTCTTATGAGATACATATGGATAGTGTTACACGGGAGCGTGAACAGTTAAAAGTAGAGGTTCCGTCACTTTCACAAGAAGCAGTGACTTTTATGAAAAATGTTGAAGCTGGACGTGAAAGTTATTCAAAGATACCAGAGCAGGTCAATCAAGAGTTTTTAAAGCTACAAAGTGCTTTAGATAAGCGTTTTGGACAAGATGCCATTCATAAACAAGACTTTGACTTGTCAAAAGCAATACCCCAAAATCAGCCTCAGGATAAAAAGCTTATGAGCGAGTTTCAAACAGCTGTTAAATTTTTGCAACAGAGGCAACAGGAGAAAATCAATGCGATAGCGCAAACAAAGTCAAAAGATGTCATGCAATTGTGTGAAAAAACTTAAGGCGTAGGAAACTTTCTTCTGTAGCCCAATTGTGCTATATATTAAGAAGGCAACTAAAGGAGGTTTACTATGAGTGTAGCAGTAGATTCAAAAGATGTCGTTCGAGCACGCATAGATAAGAATTTGAAAAAAGAAGCCCATGAAATATTAGCGACTCTAGGACTTACGGTGTCTGATTTTATACGGATTGCTTTAACTAAAGTCGTCAATGAAAGAGGATTGCCGTTTGATATGTATGTTCCTAATGCGGAAACGCTTGAAACTTTTGAAAAAACGGATAAAGGCGAAGATGTTTTTTATGCAAAAGATGTGGAGGATTTGTTTAAGCAATTGGATATTTAATTATGCGTTCTGTAAGCTATTCTGGTAAATTTAAAAAGGATAGGAAAAAAGCGGAAAAGCGTGGAAAGGATATGCAAAAATTAACGGAGGTTATGCAACTTATTAATCAATAAGAAGCAATTACCGGCTGCGTTAAATGATCATGCATTACAAGGAAATTGGAAGCCACGCCGTGATCTTCATATAGAACCAGATTGGTTGTTAATTTACATTGTTAGTGATGATCATGTCCATTTTGATAGAACAGGAACGCATTCGGATTTGTTTAAGTGATTTCGACAGTTTTTAAAAAGCATCACGGCGTTTGAAAGGATCGTAATAGATTTCTGTTACACGAAATTTTCCTTCCAGGCGTTTGCATTGGATGATGACATCTATCATCGAGATTAATAAGCCGCGGATATCATCGCGTGCTAAATTACCACCACCGTCACTTTCTTTGACTAAAAGGGTCATTTGTTCAAAGGCTGCAAGGGCTGTTGAGGCGTGAACGGTGGTAATGGAGCCGGGGTGACCAGAGTTGACATTACGAATGTAGTAAAAAGCTGTACCATCACGCAGCTCTTGTAGAAGGATTCTGTCGGGGCGCATGCGTAAGCCAGATTCAAGAAGTTCTTTTGCGCCTGCTTTTGCTAAGCCTTGGTTATCTTTTGAATAAAAGAGTTGGACTTTATTGGCGTGCGGAACGACAAGTTCTGGCGTGTCCTCAATGGTGAGAATTCGTTCATATTCAGGGATTTTTGCAATTAAAGCTTTAGAGAGGGTTGTTTTCCCTGAACCGGTTTTGCCTGATATTAAGATATTTTGTTGTGTAATAACGGCTCTTTCTAAAAAGGTGCAAAAATCTTTAGCGATAAAGAGATCTGTTAGCTCTTTGTCTGTATCAGAGAGTTCGGATAACCGTTCAGTCATTTGTTGCGTAGGTGTGAAACTGGTGTTTTGGGCGACAGAAAACAGATTGTTTTCATGTAAACTTTCAAGAGAAAAAGTGCGTGATGAAGGTTTACGAATGGTCATGCTAATGGTATTGGCTGCAACTGCTGGAGGCATAACAATTTGTATGCGTTCGTTGTTTGGTAGTGTTGCGGAGAGAACGGGGTTTTCTACACTGATTTTTTGTGTTGTGTAGGCAGCAACAACTTTTGCAATCCCTTCTAGTTCGCTGTAGGTTAGTTCTTTTAAGATGTGGGTTTGCCAACCATTGGGACCCTCAACGATTACTTCGCCGGGGCGATTGATAACAATTTCAAATAAATTCTCATCATTGAGGAAGTCATCTAAGATCTTTAATTTTGTTAAAACGATAGAAGCTCGTTCTGCATTTTTGGCTGATGGCATAATGTGACTTTATTGTCTTAATGAAAAAAGGAATAGCTGGGAGTAGAGCGGTTCCTTTTGCTCTTTACGGTTAGTTTATAGACAGATGAAAAATCGAGATCTCTTGCTACAAAGATGTTGACGAATTCGCCTTGAAATTTTTCTAGGGTGGGAGGGATGTTGATTTGATTTTCAAGGGCAACGGTGGCTGTATCTTTTCCGATATTGCTTGCTTCAGAGCTGTTGAAACCACCACCTGAGTTAGAATTGCCTTTCTTTTTATTGGTTAGGTTTGTTGTAACGCTATCAACAACGGTGAGTAATAATGCTGAACTGAAGCGTTCCCACCAATGGGTGTTGACGTTGCCGTCAAAACCAGCTCTCCCTAAACTGTCAGTTGCGGGAGATGCAAGATTGATGATGACACCGGTTGGTGTTTTTGCTCTTGTCCAGAGCACAAAGAGGCGAGATTGACCCTTTTTTAGCCCTCCTCGGTATTCACCAACAACTTGTGTTCCCTTATCAAGTAAAACAACGCGCCCGTTGTCAGAGAGGATATCACGGTTGATTATGCAGCTTGCAAAGCCTGGTTGGTCACTGTTTAATGCGGTTTCTAATATACAGGGAATAGAAGTTCCCATGGCAATGATAAAGTTTCTATTTCCCATGAGCCCAGCTCTTGTACCTTCTATTTGTGTAGGCTTTAGAAGTGAGGGGAAACTTTGTGAATCATTATTGGGAGTTTCACTTATATTATTACTATAGTTATTTCTCGGCATTTGAGTTGAAGAAGGGGAGGAATTGCTCGTAAAAGCCAATACGGGAGCACGTTGTGCTGCATCAAGTAAAGGATCTTTTTTAACTATTTTTTCTGGTGTTGTTGATGGTGTCGGTAGTGTAATTGGAGCAATGTTTACTCGTGATTCAGCGGAAACTAATTCTAATGGAGCAACTGAGTTATTAAAGTCTTGTTTTTTATGAACATTTGCCGTGTCTTTTGGTGTTGGTGGTGTTGAAAATATATTCCAAAGCACATATGCGCAAAACCCTACAAAGGCTATAATAATGATTATCTTTTTTTATCCGATTTTGATGTATTATTTTTGCCATCCTCAATTGATCCTCGATCTTCAATGATTGGTTTATCACTCATACGTTGTCCCCTTCAATTCCGCTTATTTAAAGATCTGATGCAATCTTACGTTCAACAGATGGTGAGGTTGTTCCGGTATCTGGATTTATGCCTTTTGGTTGATATGCTTCGTTAAAGATGCATAGGACGTTTTTTCCCTGTCTTAGGGTGAAGTGCGCGCTAATGGCATGGACAATAACCATGTTGCCTCTTGTGGTTTTTGGAACCAGAGATTCTGTTCCGTCATTGTTGACAATATAAATGGCAGGGATTTCTTGGTTGTCTGGAAATGTAAATGTTGTTGTTTTGCCATTGTCATAAACGGAGGAGGGTTCGAGCGTGCTCGATCCTTGAGCGGTGTAAGCCCAATTGCGTGGTCCGTAGGTTTCATAAGCGTTGAAGACACTATCAATACGCTGGGCTTGTTTTTTTTCTTGTCGCATAAGGGCTGCAAGTCTTCTTTGTTCTGCTTCCTCTTGTGGGTAGCGAAATTTCACAAGGAAATATGTTTCTTGTCCAGATGAAATTTCACCATCTTTGATCATCAGTTCAAATTGATAGGAGCGCTTTGAGCCATCAAGCTTTGTGGTGACGACTTGGAGATTGGTAATGGGTTGGACTTCTCTTGCCTTTAGGAAAAGAATATTGCCTGCTGGAGCGACTTCCCATGCGACGCTGTTGCCAATAGCCACATGGGCAATTTCTTCATTGGCAGAAAATTCTATTTGGACTGAGGAGCGTATCGAGCCAATAATTTTTGTGACATTATAAGCATCATAATTGACAAAACGAATGCGACTATCGCTTGGCGCGCGGGTGGGAAAAATACTCGCGTAGCTTATATGCGTCAAAGAAAAGGTAACAGCAATCCTAAGAATGAGAAAAAGGAATTTTTTTATCATGATCAGTAGACCACTTCCGGATCAGTTCTATATTCGTTAACGATAAACCCTAGAGGATTTATCAAACGGTTTTGGACAGAGATAGGGGCATTGGTATACTCAAAGGTGAGTGTCGCAACCCAGTGTGTGATGAATTCTTTGTTGTTGTCGTTGTTATGCAGAGTTCTGTAGTAACGCACTTGGGCGACATTTTCATTGATAAAGGAAATTGATTTTATAGTGATTGTTGCAATAGCATTTTTATAGAGAATTTGTGGGCTCTGTGGGTTTCTCGCTCCATACCATCCAGCAAATCTTTCTCGTTCTTCAGGAGAAGAGAGGAGAGAGACGGTTTCGAAGTTATTTTGCGTTTCTTCTACGGTGAAACCTTCACGGGAACGGACGTATTTTGCGGCAAAATAGCGTGTGATAGCTTCGTCAACATTGGTGGGACCTTCTTTTAAGGCTTCCACAACTTCAACGATACCGGTTGAATTATCAACGCGGATGACAAAAGGTTCTACAGTTTTAAGGGGCGTAAGGGTGATGACCGCCAGTGAGGACATTATTGCAACAGCAACGGCAAATGCCGGCGATGGCAAGCGAGACGCGGGTGGTGCGGCGTGAGGCGAGCATGCGGTCTTGATCAAATGAGCGTGCTTCAGCAATATATTGTTCTACAGCTTTTTCTTTCATGCTTTTTGCCCGCAATTTTTGTAAGATTTCATTTCTTCATCCGTTAATTTTTGTGCCAGAAGCGTTTCCAGCTTGCCTTGTTCTACGGATGAGGGTGTTTTTTTACTGATAATGATAGGCGTGGGCGTGGGTTTTTTCCCTTCCCAATTCCACATTGATCTATTGAGTGGACGTTTAGAATATCCATCACACTTTGGGAGTGACTTCAGTGTGTTTGGTGAGGATATACAGCCACTCAGAAAGAGAAATGGTAAGATAATCCCAATTTTTTTTAAACCCCGCATTTGTGGTATTAACCTCCTCTAGACTTTGACCCCAAACCTCTTAGACCGCTAATACCAGAACGAGCGGCTGCAAGAGCACCACGTCCAGCTGCTCTACTAGAATGGTGAGCTAAATGTGTTGATCCCGTAAGAGCTGCTCCTCCAGAAGCTAAAGCGGATGCAATTCCGGGTAAATGAATGAAAAGATAAATGCCACCAATGCCAATAACCATAAATTGAATTACAGAAAACATGATATCTTTAATGTCACCCGAAAAAATATCTATCGCAAGACTTACATATACGTTACCAAGCAAAGTGACCAATACTTGCAAAATGATAAAGTTTGCGAGTTGTCCTAACCACGCTTCTGTAAAACGTCTTGTTGTTGAAAACATATAAAGACTTATGAAGAGCGGTCCAACCGATATGACAAGAAATGAACCAAGTTTAGCAAACATTGTGACGATAAAGCCAATAGTGCTAAAAAAAGCAGCAATCAATAAACAGATTAAACCAGCAATCCAATTAACAATATACGTCCCTACTTCAGTCCATCCGTCGTGCTCGTTTGCTGCATCAAAAACATGTGCAGAAGCATGTTTCATCATATTGTCCCAGACATTCTTATCAGAAGCTGCACCTTGTGTGACATTTGCAATGGCATTAGGCAAATCAGTAAAAAATATATCTTTGATCCAGGCATTATATTGAGAGGCGTTTGTCGTAAGTGTAACAACGATAGCAAGTTTGAAGGTTGTTGCTATAAAATCCCATAAAGGCATAGAAGAACGCCCATACATAATGTTGTAACCTATAAATGCAATATAGATTATACAAGATGCTGCAAGAGGAGCGGATAAAGAACTTGAAAGATAGTTAATGGTTTTATCCATCAAGTCCCCAAGAGTATTCATTAAACGGTCATCTATATCACTGTACGTAGGAACGTAATTCATTAACGACATTGAATATCCATTTTATTATTTTTTGCAAAAACAACTATTGAGCGTTTCTTTCAGCTTCTTCTTTCTCTTTTTGTTCGGCTTTAGCGCGCTCTTTTGCTTCTCGTTCTTCTCGCCTTTTATTTATTTCCTCTAGAGCTTTTTCGTAATTTTCGTCAGCTTTTTTACGTTCTTCAGTTTCAAGTTCCTTCTTGGCTAATCGTGAATTGACACAATTTTTTGAAGTTCCTGTCGATCCACATTTCAATCTCCATTCTTTTAGTAAGTTTTTATCTTTCTTAAAATCTTCTACGCTATAGTTTTTTTCACACGCAGCAGTGATAAATCCTGTGCAAAGCAATAATGTTGTTATGATAATCTTGTTCATATTCAATTCCCTCTCTTTAATTTTAATGACCACGAATTTTTCTTGCATAGTCTTGGTATCTTTTACTAGTTTCTTCTCTAATCCGTATTGCTTCAGCTTCCTGTTGAGCTTGCTGAATCATAGAGGTGGCTTGTGTTTGTAAAGCCTCTGCTTGTAATATTGCTTGTATAGCTGCTAATTGTGTTTGAGCATCTTGCACTTCAGCAGCGGTTTTAGCATTTTTGAGTTTTTCAATAATCTTACTAATGGCTTTTTTCTTTTTATCGGCATCTTCGTAAACAGCTTGCCCTGTTGCTGCTTGTCCTACATTGCGATTGTGCAATTTTTCCACTTCTTGCTTGTAAAAGGCATCAACTGCTTCTTTTGATCCTGCGCCCCCCGAAGGTTCTTTATATAAAAGTTTTTCTTTCCATTTTTCAGTGTTTCCGCTACCACCCCCGGTGCCATCTATCGATTGTTCTAAATGATTAAAATCAGAAGGTAAAGCTGCATTATTCTCTTGATTATTAAACAAGTCCTGAAGAGCAGATAAATCAGTGGCTCCATTTAAGGATTTGTAGAGATTTTTCATTTCATCAAGTTGACTCTTTAATTGATTAAGTTGATCGTATCCTTGTTTTAATTGCTCTGCACCTTGTTGGAATTGTTTTAATGCTTGTTGATATTGCTGGGTCAATTTTGCAGCAGCTGTGGGATCAAATACCATGATAGCAAAGGCATTTGTTTGAAAGCCAAATGAAGCTGTATAGACGGCTGTTGCCAATAAAAGTTTTTTCATTGCTTTGACCTTTCTTGAAAAATAGGAAGCCATTTTTCTGGAGATTCACCAACTTCATCCATAATGGTCTCTAGGAGTTCAATATTCTTGGTGGTGCCACTTAAAATGGCTATTTCATCATCAAAGCCGCGTAAATTTAGCTCTGCTACAACGGAACTTTGTCCTTGTTTGATGAGAAAACGCCGTGACTCACGGCTTAATTCTGATTGTATCAGGTTAAATTCTCTGTCCGATAATTTAAAACCCTCTACATAATCGCTATGGTTTCCCTTTTGGTTGGGAAAATAAATCTGTGTTGGACACTGTTCTATAATGGTGTGGGCAATGGTCGAATTAATCGCATCTTTGGGAGATTGTGTTGCAAACAACATCAAACCATTTTGTTTACGGATAGTTTTCAGCCTGTCTTGCGCAAAGGCTTTAAAGGAATCGTCTTCTAGTGCTTTCCAAAACTCATCAATGACTATGATGATACGACGCCCATCAATCAGAGATAGGATTCTATGAAAAAGATACATCATTAAAGGTGGACGAATTTCATCATTGTCTAAAAAATCCGTCATGTCATAACCAATAAATTTTGCATCAATGCCAATGTCGTCATCAGGATTGTCAAAAACCCATCCTAAGGCATTGCCTTTACACCATCTCTCTAAACGACCCGCTATCCCCTCCCTATGCGTGGTATCAAAAAACATTTGTAAGGCGGATATCGTTCGTTGTTCTTTTGGTAACAAGGCAAGCTGATCAACAGCCGTCGTAATGTCTTGTCTTTCTGTTTCACTGATCTTTTTATCTTCAGAAGAAACGAGCTTTATAATCCATTGGCGTAAAAAAACTCTATCTGCTGGATTGTTATAGTCTAAGCCTTTTAGCGGTGCTATGCCTGTCGGTTTACCATTCTTCAAGGGCATATAAGTGCCGCCACCCGCTCTGACAAAAAGTTCTGCACCCCGATCTTTATCAAAAAAGACCATATTGGGATCATGTTTTTGAAGTTGCGCTAAAAGAAAATTGACAATAACCGTTTTCCCAGAACCAGAGGGACCGCAAACAAACGTATTGCCTAAATCACCAAAGTGAAAGTTAAAATAAAACGGTGAACCAGCAGAGGTCTTCATTAATGCGACCGCTGGTCCCCACACATTGCCATCTATTTTTCCAACCGGAAAGGAATGAAAAGGAGAAAGCGCTGCATAATTGCGGCTTGTTATTGCACCAGAACGGGTGCGATAAGCATAATTGCCAGGCAATTGTGCCCACCAAGCCGCCGCTAACCCTAAATCTTCCCGCGCAATCACCGCCCCACCATTTGTAAGATGAGAACGCGCTTTGGCAAGATTATCAGCTAACTCTTGTGGCGTATCAGCAAAAACTGCCAATGATAAATGATGCTCCCCTAAAACAAAACGATTGGATTCAAGATCATCAAGCGCATCATCCAGTTCCATAATTTGTGAGCCCGCACGGTCGCCTGCATTGACCATTTGGTTTTGTTTTCGCCCCATAATCTGCTTGGCAATGTTTTTGCTCTTGAAAACAAAAGATTGGGTGGAAATAAACTCAAAGGGAAGGGTGAGCAAACCATCCGCCATGCCTACCCTGGTTTTTGCTGGATATTCTTTCCAACCAAACATGCCCGCAAATCGCTGTCCCGCCTCGTAACGTATTTCTATGATCTCTTTCCCAAAAATGAGACGGTCTGAATAAACAGTTGAAGCTATCGTCCCCCATGTGAGGGGGATACGTTCACGACGACCTCCCACCAATTGGTGGATAAACTCACTTTGCTGCGAATAAATATTACCTTCATGTTCATAAAGGCTCAGTCTTTTTGCACCATAGCGCTCTAAATTTTGAATAAGATCTGTTGTAATATCTTCAAGCTTGCGAACGGACTCTGCATCAACTTCTGTCTTTTCTTGCTTGGCTTTGCCTAAACGTTTGAAAAACTCTGCTAATTTATCCGTTTTATCAACGTGTGGATTCCACAAAATCGAAAGATAAAGATCATTGCGATAAAGCTCCTGTGAAACCATCCGTTCACGATATTTATCATCTAATTGCTTGGCAAATGCCGATCTGAAAGTCCCATCCGGATAAACAGTTTCACGCTTTCTGATAATATGGCTATAAAGCGCTATCCGTTCATCAGCTATGTTTTTAAACAGATTGTTGAGCTGTTCGTGAAAAACATTCAGATCAATAATATCCGCTGTCTCAAAGTTAAGTCCTTCAAGAGCAATAACGGACATGAGAGCGCGTGAATCTAGTGCAATGATATGCTTGTTAACATGGCGCACGTAAGGGATGATCGCTTCTGGCTGCTTTTCACGTTTGCTTTGAGCAGCATTCATTATAATTCCTCATAATTACGAATTAATCGTAATGGAGAAATACTTCCCCCACCCCATAGACTCGAATTTCTGGCAAAAATAGATGTCTTTTGCCATGTCAGAAGAATACGAAATTTGTTATGGTCATTTTTAAGAATTTCCTTGAAAATGAAATGGATAGCAATACCAAAGGTTATAAGAAAAATGTTGCCTATCATAATAAACAACATCATTGTTCCTATCGCATTTAATCCCATAGCCTCCACCGTCACGCCTGCAATCATGGCAGGGCGCGTGCAAGCAAGAAATAACGTATCTTCTGTTAGCTTATCGTGCTCTTTCATGGCTTTGAAAGGCTAGAGTTTAATTAGAAAGCATTGCTGCGATTTGTGGTGCACCAAAAACAATGCCGATGCCAACACAAACAAAGAAAGCTTTACGCATTTCAACATAACCAGCAATCCACGCAATTCCAACACCGGCAATCGCAATGGTCGCAATAGATTTTGCAATCGGTCCTGTTAAAGCGGTGATTATTTTTTGAAGCGCACCTTCAATTTTTCCAAAACTTTGTGCAAATGCCGGATCACTAAGTGCTATGAAGGCAATAAACAGCATCAATGCTGTTGTTAACCATTTCTTTTGTGTATTGGATAGATTACTTTTTTGTAAGATGTGTTCACGACTGAACGAATTATTCATGTTTTTCATGAAAAACCCCCGCACTATTTTAGAGTTGAACATTAAATTAATATTTAAAATATTAATTCTGGTATCATATAAAATGAAAAAATAATTTTTTCTACTATAAAGTTACAAATATTTAATCTTTTCTTAATTATTAAACAAAAAATATAGTAATATTCAAAATGATATTTTTAAAACATCTTCGAGCATCGTCTAAATATATTGTCTTAATTTATATTATTATTTTTTGTGGACTATTTTATTTAAGTAAACATACTGAAAAACTTATACAAAGTTCTTTTTTTAAAGTATCAGAGAAAACAATAGAAAAACCCGTTCAAAATCCGAAGTCACAATTGATAGATTATAAAAACCAACAAAATGTGGTGTTGCATTCAGAACCAATCGCATCACAATTTTATGAAGAAAATGGGCCGGTCTATTCAGGTTCTATACAGGTCACAAGTGGTGTGACCTTTAAAATGATCACGCTTGTGGATGATGGATGGAGAAAAAAGATCATCCGCGATATCCGCTTATATGGTGTGGAAAGCTGTGAAATGAGGCAATTTGCCTCACGCAACGGAGTTAAGTGGCCATGCGGTGCTTTTGTTACGGCGTGGCTTGTCTCAAAAACAATCGATAAAAAGGTTACTTGTCGGCAAGCACGTGTCATTCAACAGGTTCATTATGCACAATGTTTTGTTGATGGTGTTGACCTTGCACGTTTGGGACTTGCAGAAGGATTGATGGTGTTGACAAAAGATCAGCATAATTTCCCCTCACCAGCAGATTATAAAAACTTACAATTTGCTGCGCAAAAAGCACAAAATGGCTTGTGGTCGAGCAAATTTGAAACACCTGAAGATTGGCGAAGAGATCACGGGAGTTATAATCCTATTGATCATAATTGATAAAAGTTACGCTCTAAAAATGAAGACGATATTCTTCAACCTTTTAGACAGCAAAAAGCAGTGGCTTTTATTTTATAAAATCCTCGAGATCTGCTTGATATTCATCAGATGGAATATCTAGCTTAGCAGAAGACGATTTTATTTGATATTCTTTCATAAAAGCAATCTTCTCTCCTTTGAAAAATAGAATAGGATTTACCCAATATTGATTAGGCAATTTTGGTTTCAAAATCCCTTTGTTTGTGAGTTCTTTTAAGCCACTGTAAAATGTTCTATCGGTCATATCTAGTTTTTTTCCATTAACTCCTCCATCGTACCAAATAAGAGTAATGCTTCCATCTTGGTTACCTTGATTGGAGTGATATGTTTGTAAAGCTAAGACAAGAGCCCGATAGCCAGTACGAGATAGATCAAAGATTGCTTGAATTCCGGCAGCAAATATTTTTACAAAATTTTTGTCGTCTTCTTTTTCAATCACATGAATTGTAGGTATATCAATTATTTCACCAGTATCTGGATTGACCAGTTTTTGCTGTGTAATATGCGTCTTAATAATCTGATTATCAGTATAAATTTCAGACTTATTAAGGAAAGGATTTTCATATGGAGAATATCGCTCTTGCCGCAATTTAATTTCTTTCATTTGAATGTCCGTACACACCGAAATTTTTTTTTCAGAAAAAAATAGAAATAAATTTGACAATCACTGAAGAATCACTCATATTTCATCTCAACTTATTTCTATATATAACAATTGTATTACCACAGATGACAGTTAGTATAACAACCAAACAAAGAAAGCAAACCGTTAGGCACGATCAGAGTCCTTTCATTAATGATGTTGTGGTTTCTATTAGGAATCCAGAAGAGCGGATTCTTGTCAATGTTGCGCTAATTTTTGATTTAAAAGCAGCAGGAATAAAAGTTTTTTTAGTTTTGGCTTGGATACTTCAAAACAGATTAATTCGCATGAATACTGTAATTTTAGACAAGGCTGTTTTAAAAACCTTTCTTGAAGCTCAAGAACGGAAGTTAGCGTTATCACCAACAACTTTTTTTCGTGGCGTAGCTGAATTAGAAAAAGCTGGTATTATTGCTAAACAAAATCATAGAGCTTGGTATTTTATTAATCCAAGCCTTGTTTTTAAAGACAAGAAAGTTGTTTTCACAAAAAATGTTGAATTAGAGAATAGGAAAACGGGGATCTAATTTTTCTTTACTATATTGAAAAGATTTTTCTTTTGAATATAGTTTCATCTTGACTCATTATGTAAATCTATGAGTCGTTTCAAATAGAGGGAAGTATAATGGCAAAAAAATAAAAACCCAACTGCGTTAACAGAAGGGTTTCTAAAATATCCGTTACGATAAATTAAGTTAATACAGTAACTCCTAATTTAATTTATCGTGATGCATTCTGCAAGAGAAATTTTGTAGAAAAAGGGTATTTTTAACGTTTTTTTTGCCTCCAATAGAGAGGTTTTAAAAATTATGGTTAAAAAAACATCTGGAAGAAAGATAAATGCACATCATATAGAATTTAGAAAATTAGCAGAAACTGCTGAGATTGGTTCTGTAAGCCGTGGTCAATTGATTGGATTGGTTAATCAACTGGAACAGACTGATTTCATAAAAGAGAGTGAAGCTAAACTTCTTTTGAATTTGTTAAGGACAGCTCCAAGAGATTCATTTGAAAAAGGCGGGGTTCCTATTGTTTTCAAAAGCAATCGACAACTTAGTTATGACATTAAACGGAGTGAATCGCGCGTTAGTTTTTTACTTTCATGCCTTTATGACTGTGGTCTTATTGTTATGCGCGACTCTGGTAACTTTAAACGCTATCCTATACGTAACCATAGCGATGATATCGTAACAGCTTGCGGTATTGATTTACGTATTCTTATTGCGCGATATCATGAACTTAAGCAAAAAGCAGACGAAGCTCTGGAGATTCGTGAGAAGCAAGAAGAAGCTTTGCATTATTTTAGAGGATTGGTGCGTCAAATTAAAACCTGTTATACAGAAATGGAAGCAACACCGTTTATCTCACTGCTTTTTTCTAGAATGCAAAAAATCCTCCATATTATTGGTCGTCCGGCTAAAGCGTCGCTTGAAAAATTATACAAAGCAATTCGTCTTTTTGAGGGGATTTTACAACGTTTTTTTTGGCAAAAAACATCAAAAACAAGATACACGGATCTTGCTGGCAATATACACATAGAACATACAACCCCTAACTATAATTGTAATTGTAACAAAAATGAGTGTTCAGAGTTATCTGAACACTCTCAAACCATTAATGTGACCTCCGGTCACAATAAAATGGCTTATGAAAATATAGAGAACGGCAAAACCGCCCCTTCACTTCCTTCAAAAAGTAGTACATTGCCTCAAATTAAGCCGGAGATACTGGAAAAGGCTTTACCAAATGCCGTCTTGTTTTCTGAATGTAGTTTCCAAACAGAAAGCGATTTGGTACATTCTATGTATCCTATGTACAGAATGATTAAAGTTTCAGAACATGCCGCTGAACAAGCTACAAAAATTATGGGACTTAAAAAAACAGCTCTGGCTATTGCTATCATTTTTGAAAAATATGCTAGAGGACTTGTAAAATCACCAGGTGGATATCTGCGCGGCATGATTGATAAAGAAACTCGAGGAGAATTATACCTAGAACGGTCACTCTATGCTTTGCTGAAGCAAGCCGATCAAGAAGAAATAAATAGTTTAAACTTAGAAAAAAATCAGAAAATAAAGCTAAACGAAGAAAAAAGCTCTTTGTTTGAGTTTGAACTCAATAAAACGTTAAAAAATCTGACAATGTCAAAATTTGCATAAAAAATCTTATTAAAGTGAAAAAAATAAATGGATAAAACAAAGAAAATAATAGGGCGACGGTTAACTGCACAACATCTAGAATATCAGAAAATAGCAGAGAATGTTGAATATAAAACAGTAAGCCGCGATAGACTATATAGATTAGCTTCTAAATTACCCATGATTGATTTAATTTCTGATTCAGAAGCTGTTATTCTTACCAACTTATTAGCAATAATACCTGATAAAGAATTTAAAAAAGGTGGATTTCCTATCACTCTTAGAACAAATCAAGAAATTAGTTTTGGCTCTCGTAGTCCAGGTCGTATTAGTACAATTCTCTCGCGTTTGTATGATTGCGGATTGATTGTCATATGGGATTTTGGATATTATGGTCGCCGAAATATAGATGACATAGATTACTACGAACGCTATACTGCAACAATTAGAGCGATTGATTTACGTATTTTTATCATTAGGTACTATGAACTTAAGAAAAAAGTAGATAAAAAATTAAAACGCATTGCATACTAATATGGCATATTTTCAGTGTACGATACTAATATTGTGAGTTTAAAATTACCTATCCAATATTATGAAAAATCTATATCGATAGCTTTTGCTTGCATTTGTTCGTAAAGTTTTTGAATTGCTTTCATATTATCTTTTCGTGCTTCGTTGATCGATAGTTCAATTGAGGTTGAAAAGTATAATCCTGTATCTTCTAGCCATTTATAATGCCATACCATTGCTTTACGCCCCTCATCATAAGGCAATCCACCTTTTCGGTTTTTGGGTAAGCTATGTGTTTTATTTATAAATTGGTATTGTACAGGATCACTAACAAGAGCTATATGTTTTTTAATGACATCTATATAAGCTAAAGCATTTTTGAAACTTTTTATCATAGCTTTACTGTTACCGTATTGGATAAAATCATTTTCTGTTAAAGAGCGCTCACTACTGATAAGTAACGATATATCACCATTTTGTCCAATATCACGAAGATAATTGTACAAATCACTTCGCACATCATGTAATTTTTTTTGCCTCCAATGTATTACTAAATTCTTGCATATATTTATGCTGTTGATCGAACAAATATTCTAGTTTATCTTGATATTTTTCATGCTTACTATCATTTGTATAGATTTTTGCTACTTCTTCTTCTTCCACAGAAAAACCTTTCTTAATGAGATGTCTTCTTATGCTATCTTGGAAAAAGAATCCGGACAATAGGCAAAAAATATTTAATTATGTCATAAAAAGTGTTTTTTAAATAAGGTAATTGGAGTTTTTAAATTTACATAAATAATAATTTATATACGAAATAAATATTTTAATTATTCATCTTTAGTGCCATTAATCCTTATTTTTAAAAGGCGTAAAGAAGGTCTAAAATGAGAAAAATTTTTGATTTAAAAAAAAGAGAAAGAGATAAATGATCAACTTATCCTAGCGGGGATAACTTTTTAGAACCTCTTCCTCCAAAAAAAGATATATACAAGATATTTTTATTTAGCAATTATTTTATTAGATCCTTTATCCTTTTTTTATGAGAGGCTATCCGCCTCTCAAACTCTCTGGAACGCTCACCAAAATCATGACATCAGATCCGCGTTTAATGAGGGGACTAACAAGTCTTGGTTCTTAGTGTCAAGGAAACCATTACATGGCGCCTAACGGCGTCCTTGACAAAGAACCTAACGGCTTGTTTTGTCCTTCTCACGCGGCTCCGAAATCATGATTAGAAGGGAGAGCTTTTAGGGGCAAATACTACAAAAGAAAGAGATAAAAATTATAAGCTATTTTATGAGATAAATATTTGAAAATATTATAAAAAAAGACAAAAAACAGTTGACAATAAATGGGTATTTTACTATATTAATACTTAAGTGATCAAAACACTAATCCTAAAGCGAATAGATTACGAAACAATCTTTCTTTGCTTTTCAAAAACTGACTGTCTTTTATGTTTTAAAAACGTATAATGATTTTGTCGGGTGTAGTTATGTCATATAATACCCCTTATGGGAAAAGCATAACAACAGACTTTAGGCTGTGTTTTGAGCGCCCGACGCTTTTATAGGTGTCAATTCAAAACCTTATAACCTAAAGGAGTTCATTATGAACGCTATCTCCAAAATTTGGTATTGTGCTACTTACTCCCGATGAAATTGGCTATGCAAAATCTGCTGATAAAAAAGACGCACAACCGCGCGCTAATCAAAATGTTATTTTTAAAATGGGTATGTTGTTTCCTATAATTTCTTGCAGAAATATTGCTATTTTAAAAAAACGAGATGTTGAAGTGCCTTTAGATTATGAATGGATTAATTACATTCCTTTTAATGAACACGTAAAAGAGACTCTCCCAAAACTTATGAAACTATTAAACACAGCCGGATTTAATTTAGATACACTTAACTACTGAAATTTTTTCTTTACATGAAGTATACGCAAAATATGCACTCTTCTTTGTTCTTCGGATAAGGCTTTAGGAGTATATGGGATAAAAACGTCCCGTACAGGTTTATTTTCTTGTAATAAAAGCATGAAATGATATAATCATCCCGAAAGGGATGATTATGATTGAAAGCAGAATGAAAATATTGGGTTTTATTGTTAGAAATACACGTAAAAAACAAGGATTAACACAAGAACAGTTAGCAGCTACATCAGGGGTTGGTGTGCGTTTTATCCGTGATTTAGAAAGAGGCAAAGAGTCTTGTCATGTTGGAAAAACCATACATGTGCTTTCAATGCTTGGTCTTGATATTCAGATTGAAAATGAAAAATTATGACCCGTACACTTGATGTTTATTTACACGCAAAATTAGTAGGTCAATTACAACAAGAAAAAAGTGGAGATCTCACGTTTCTCTACGATACTGATTATTTGTATAAAGATTTACAGGGCATCTCTGTCTCTCTACCTCCTCGTGTTGAAGCTTATAAAGGTCAAGCAGTAAAAGCCTTTTTTTCCGGTCTCTTACCCGATGATAATGTAAGATATCGTTTAGCAACTTATTTAGGTCTTTCTGAACGAAATGCTTTTGCTTTGCTTGAAGTTGTTGGGGGAGATTGTGCTGGTGCTCTCGCTTTATATCCACATGGACAAGTTCCAAATTTGCCAATTGATGATGTAGAAACTCTTGATGATACTCAATTGAAAGAAATTCTTGAGTGTATTAAACGTCGTCCAATGCTTGCTGGTGGAGATGGCTACAGATTGTCTCTTGCGGGTGCACAAGATAAATTAGCGGTTGGCTTTAAAGATAATCGTGTTCAACTCATTAAAGGGGGTGCTCCGACCACGCATATTTTGAAACCTCTCATTGAACATATTAATGATAGTGCGCATAATGAGCTTTTTTGTATGAAATTGGCAAAACTCGTAGGTATTAATGTGCCGGAAGTGTATTTACATTTTGTCAATAATACACCTTATTGTCTCATCACTCGATATGATCGTCAAATATCTTCTAATGGAACAGTTTTGCGTATTCATCAAGAGGATTTTTGTCAAGCACTTAGTATAGCTCCAGAATTTAAATATGAATGTGAAGGAGGACCTAGTATTGCTGCGTGTCAAACCGTTATTTTCCAGCATACATTGCGTCCTGCTGTTGATCAACTGAATTTTCTTAATATAATTATTTTTAATTATTTAATTGGTAATGCCGATGCGCATGGCAAAAACTTTTCACTACTTTACCAACAGAAAAAACCAGAACTTGCTCCTGCATATGATTTGTTAAGCACAGCTATTTATCTAGATTTATCTCAAAAAATGGCTATGAAAATAGGAGGAGAATATATACCTAAAAAAATATATTTACGTCATTTTTATAAAATGGTTGCGGATACTAAATCCGCTCAATTTTCCTTAAACAAGCAAATAAAAAGAATGGCTGATTCAATCAATGATAAAGCAATAAAATTAAAGAAAGAACTCGAGGGTGAAGGTTTGCGTTCTGAAGTTTTTGATGCAATCATCAATGTTATTCAACAGCGTTCTCAACATTTAAAAATTTAATCTCTTTTCTTTTTTATTTCTCATTTTCTAACGGATAAAGTTTTATGGCGCTATGGATAAACTGCTTAAATGTCCGCCTGATAAGGCTAATACTAATGGTTAATAATGTTAAGTAAGAAAAATTCTCAATTTTAACTCTTGATAGATATACAAAAAAGCATTATTTGAGTACAATGTACTCAACTAAAGAGGAGTTTTAAATAATGGCAAGAATTCAGGTACGAATTCATGATGATATAAATGTTTCCGCGAGTGCTGTTATTGAAGAAGCAGGTCTAACTATATCTGATGTCGTATGTATGTTTTTAACAAATATTGCTGTAGATAGAGCCTTGCCTGTTTATTTATTTAGAACTGAAGGTAATGTCAAAATTCATCAATCTGTAGAGTGAACTAAAACTAGCTTAAATGAAAAGGAGCTTTGGATAATGGCAAGAATTCAAGTCCATGTCCCAGATGCTATCAAACACGTTTCAGAAGAGGTTATTCAATCTACGGGTTTAACTATTTCCGATGCTGTACGTATGTTGATGGTATATATTGCTAAAAATGAAGTTTTACCGCTTGATCTTTTTCAACCTTCTCCAGAAACGCTACAAGCTATCAAGGAAGCAGAGGATGGGTGTATGGAAAGTATGTCATTAGATGATTTGCGAAACATGATCTGCAATGATGAAGATAAAAAACAAATTAAAAAAGCGCGCTTAAGCCAAGACATATGAGGGAAATTATCAGTACTAAATTATTTCGGCGTGATGTTAAACGTGAAAAAAAAGGAAAGCACGCTTACATATTAAAAACAGACTTACTCCTTGTGATTGAAACATTGGCAAAAGACAAACCATTGGAAGTACGTTTTAAAGATCATAGGATGATAGGTGCTTGGCGCGGTTGGCACGATTGTTATAATTGCCATATCAAACCAGATCTTATTTTGCTTTATAGAAAGCCTGAAACTAATACATTAGAATTATTACGTCTTGGTTCCCATTCAGAACTGCGTATATGATTAATTGTTTTTTCCGTTCTTAAAAAAATGAAATTAAAAAACACATATAACAACTTCTAATATCAGAAAAAACGATCATTTTTTATGATAGGAAATCATGTATTTATTTGACATTTTTTTTTAATAAAAATATATCAGTTTTAATCTAAATTGACGTTTTTATTGAATATGGAAAAATTTTACGCTTATTTGCGCGTTTCTCGTGATGGACAAGATACAGAAAATCAAAAATTTGGCTTGTTAGAATATGCTAACAAACATGGCTTTGCTCCACTCCATATTGAAGAGGAAGTTGCAAGTAGAGGACAAGACTGGCGCAAACGTAAGCTGGGTGCTTTAATTGAAAAAGCAGAACGAGGAGATGTGTTGTTAACACCTGAATTTTCTCGTATTGCTGGTTCTTCTCTTGCTGTCTTAGAAATTCTCAAAGCTGCTAGTGAACGGGGGTTGATTGTTCATGTGACAAAACAAAACCTCATCATGGACGGAAGCTTACAGAGCGATATCATAGCAACCATTTTAGGTATGGTAGCGCAAATTGAAAGACATTTAATTCAAGAGCGCACAAAAGAAGCTTTAAATGTTGCTCGTCAACGAGGGATAAAACTAGGGCGTCCAAAAGGAAGTATTGCTACGCAATTAAAGCTGGACAATCACATTGATGAAATTCAAGCATTTATAAATGTTGGTTTGTCACAAAGCCGTATTGCCAAGACATTAGGAGTTAGTGTGAATACCTTGCGCTTATTTATTGAACGCAAAAATATCAAGCCAACAAAAATTAAGCCACTCATTACCATGTCAAGAGCATTGGAGAATTAAGGCAAGCTATACCAAGTTGATCGCCCTCCTCCATGACGTATCAAAAGATCTTTTTCCACTAATGATGTAAAGGTTGCTTTAAGTGTATTGGGACTTGCTCCAATTTCACGGACCATATCGCGGGTTGTAACACGCCCATGATCACGAACATAGTCAATAATATTAAGAGCCAATTCAGACAAATTCAAAAGAGCATTTTTTTCACTTTCTATTTTTATTTCTAATTGGAATTTTTGTTTTTGTAGAGCACGTAAAAAAAAGAGTATCCAAGGTTCCCAATTAGGTGTCTTCGTATAAATTGTCTTTTGCGTTTGATTCAAAGCTAAGTAGTAACTTTCTTTATTATTCTCAATGACGCTTTCAAGTGACGAATATGGTACATAAGCATAACCTTTTTGTAACAAAAGCAAAGTTGTTAAGATACGACTTAAACGTCCATTTCCATCTTGGAAAGGATGAATAGCTAAAAAAGTGACATTAAAAATAGCAATCATAAGTAAAGGATGAAGATTGTTTAATTCATTGGTTTTATTAAACCAATGAATAAGTTCTTGCATTCTGTATGGTGTGTCAAATGGTGTTGCTGTTTCAAAAACAATACCAACCATTTTCCCTTCAGAATTGAATGCTGCTACATCATTACGTAATGTCTTATATTCTCCTCTATGACGTTCATCTTTATCGCTCTCATATAAAAGATCACGGTGCAGCTGTTTAATATGATTTTCTGTAATAGGAATATCGTTCCAAGACTGAAAGATTATTTCCATAACTTTTGCATAACCAATAACTTCTTGTTCATCACGGCTTTTAAAACTTTTACTTTCTAAGTTTAACAAAAGTTTTTCAATCTCACGGTCTGTTAATTTGTTTCCTTCAATACGAGTAGAAGATCCAATACTTTCAACAGTTGCAATATGGCGAAGAGCATTTAAACGTTCTGGAGCAAGAGTACCAAGGGCGCGCCACGCACCTTTGAACTCATCAATTTCAGTAATGAGAGCTAACAATTCTTGTGTGATTTTGAGTGTATCTGTTTTCATACCGGATTGTATACCGGATTATACCGGATTACAATAAGACTTTTTTACATTTGTTAATGTTGGTTTGTCACAAAGCCGTATTGCCAAGGCATTAGGAGTTAGTGTAAATACCTTACGCTTATTTATTGAATGCAAAAACATGAAGCTTACAAAAATAAAGCCTATCATTACCACGCCAAGAACATTGGAAAATTAAGATAAACTCCGCCAAGTTGATAGTTCTTTTCCATGATGTGATGCATTGAAGTATGTTTATTATTTACGTACAAAATACATAATAAATAAATGATATTTATTTATTGTTTATTCACTAAATAAGGAATATCTTAATGTCTGTAATTACTATGTGTTCAACAAAAGGTGGTATTGGAAAATCAACATTTATAGTTTGTTCTATAGGTATTAGCTTACTCATTAAGAAAGGAGTTTTACTGACCGCCTGTTAAAGACCGATTATACCTGATTTGAAATTAACAAGATATAAATATTTATTACGTATTTTGTACGTAAATAATAAATGTTCACAAAATAAATAATTATTATTTATGATTTTAATAAATACGTAATAAATAAATGATATTTATTTGGTGTTTATTCATTGAATAAGGAATATCTTAATGCCTGTAATTACTATGTGTTCAACAAAAGGTGGTGTTGGAAAATCCACAATGGCATTAGTATTAGCTAACGTTTTTGCTAAAGCCGGATCTAAGGTGAAATTAATTGATGCAGACCCAAATCAACCACTTGTGACATGGATGAAAAGATCTGTAGATACAATGCCCCAAAATATAGAAGTTTCTGGAAATATTACAGAACAGAATATTGTTTCTTGCATTGATGATGCTGTAGAACAGTTTCCATTTGTTATTGTTGATCTTGAAGGTTCTGCTAATCTTGCGGCTTCTTTTGCTATAGGGAGAGCGGATTTGGTTTTGGTTCCTATGAGAAAAAAACAACTTGATGGAGATCAGATAGGAAAGATCATTGCTTTAATAAAACAACAGAGTCAGTTTTTTAAAAGAGAAATACCTTTTCGTATCGTATTTTCTATGACTAATACCTTAAACAGTCGCGAAGGACAGCATATAGAGAAAACGTTAGAAAAAGCTAATCTTCCTATTTTACCTGCTTCATTAACTGAAAGAGGAGCTTTTAGTGCTCTTTTTCAAATAGGGGGGTCTCTCTTTGATTTAGCATCTTCTGATGTGAATAATCCCCAAGCAGCACAAGAAAATGCAACGGTTTTTGCTAATGCTGTTGTGAAGGTATTGGATAATGAAAATTTATTAAAGGACAAAGTAGCATGACAAAAAGAGCTGAAATTGTATTACCGGATCTTGAAAATTTACAACCGTTTACAAAAGCACAAAAAGTAGATGAACAAGAATTAGGGAAGATAAGTCAAAATAATGGTTTTACGACACGTCATAGTGTAGAAACAAAACGTGGTAGTGGACGTAGAAGACGTAGTTTAAAAACAGCACGATTAACACTTGCACTTGAACCAGAAGTAAGAGACAGTTTTTGGTCCTTAGCAGACGATCTTAATGAAGATGGTGGTGATTTTCTTAATCGTCTTATTGAAAATTACGTAAATAACAATTACACACAAAATAAACGATGATTATTTATTATTTACGTACAAAATACGTAATAAATATTTAAAATATTCTTATGAATAGAGAAGATAGCTGTATGTAATATAATTTAAAAAGCATTCTTCTATTCGGAAACCAACCACAAAATTGCTTTCTGTTTTTTAGGTTTTAGTTGTCTAAAACCTCTTAAAAGGGAGTATTCTTCTTTACTGGAAATTCCTTCATCATAAGAGTATAAAATATTTCTTTTTTGTGAAATATCGGTATAAAAAAAGGAGATATTAATATCTAGTATGTTAGCGATTTCCTGCAAACGTCCAGCTCCTACACGATTTGAGCCGTTTTCATATTTTTGGATTTGTTGGAAGCTTACTCCTAATTTGTTTCCTAATTCGGTCTGAGAAATTCCCATAAACTTTCTTCTGTCGCGAATTTTTTTTCCTACAGAAATATCATTAAAATGTGGAGTTTTGTTTTGCACTTTAAATTTCCCCCGACCGGGTGCGAGCGCCCTCGCATTGGCATTCCGGGAGTTTGAAAGCACTGAACTCGATCAGCCTTTTGCTTTTAGTATTTATAATACTTGGACATAGCAAAAGCCCCCGGAATTCCGGGGATACCATTAAAGTGGTATCGATTTTTGTTTAGCGAGTTTTCAGGCTTTCAAATCCCTATTGACCGTTGCGTAGACGATCAAAATCACATGCCAATTAATAAAGTAGTTTCATGATATTGGCAAATAAAAATAGTTTTTATTTATAAACTTTATTTTTAAATGAGAGGCTATCCGCCTCTCAAACTCTCCGTACGCTCACCAAAATCATGACATCAGATCCGCGTTTAATGAGGGGACTAACAAGTCTTGGTTCTTAGTGTCAAGGAAACCATTACATGGCGCCTAACGGCGTCCTTGACAAAGAACCTAACGTCTTGTTTCGTCCTTCTCACGCGGCTCCGAAATCATGATTAGAGGGGG
>NZ_JBHILZ010000018.1:0-25016 GCF_042193725.1 Bartonella sp. OT172YNZD
ACTGGATCAGACGGTAAAGATGGCTCAAGCGGAGAAGGCATCGGTGGAACAGGCGTCAATGGAGTAGGCATTGGATCTTTAGGTGAAGGATCTACTGGATCAGACGGTAAAGATGGCTCAAGCGGAGAAGGCATCGGTGGAACAGGCGTCAATGGAGTAGGCATTGGATCTTTAGGTGAAGGATCTACTGGATCAGACGGTAAAGATGGCTCAAGCGGAGTAGGCATCGGTGGAACAGGTGTCAATGGAGTAGGCATTGGATCTTTAGGTGAAAGATCTTCTGATTCAGACGGTAAAGATGGCTCAAGCGGAGTAGGCATCGGTGGAACAGGTGCAGGAGTAACCGGCTCAACAGGTATAACTTCGGAAGGAGTTGGTTTAGGATTAATATAGATACTTTCGAGACGAAAATCCCAAAATTCCCCCGTTCCTTCAACTAATCTATTACTAGGATTAGCCCTTCCCACAGGAGAAGTGGGACCATAGGCTTGAAGATTATATTGATAAGGTAAACCATTAACTGTAACATAATTGTCAGCTAGTTTAAAAGAATCCTGTTGGGCTATCCCAGAAACTTGAATAATCGAAACACTCCGGTTTTTTACATCGTCGATTCTTTCATTGCTTACACTTGTTTCTAAATTCTTTGAAAGATCTTGTACATGAATCACAGCAGTTCCAGAGACATCACCATGGATCAAAATACGATCAACTTTTTGAGGATCAAACAAACCTTCATTATTCAAAAATGCACTGAGCTTAATCTGAACATTGCCATCTGCTCTAAATACTTCATTCATTCCATTGTCATTATATACTTTATCCATTTCATTTTCAATGTATGGCTGTTTCCTTCCAATACGCAGCGTTTGATAATCGTCAGAACTATCTTTAGCAAAAACAATTGTACTGTTGAAAAGACTCAAAAAGGAAATGGATGAATCTGTAGAATCCGGCTTCTGCAAATCTTGATGTTTCCTTTTTCTTAGAGTCCATGTCGAGCCATCTCTTAACTGCAAATCAACAGTAGATATATCCTCAACGCGAGTACCTCCTACAAGTGAAGAGTCATGAGCTATAAGAGAGATAAAAGAGCCTTTTTCAGCTTTTAACAACAAATCACCAGAAATCTTTGAGTTACCTGTTAATTCAATAGAACTGAAAACTTCGCCACCATAAGATCCTCTACTATAAATAGCCGTACCATTTGGAACTGTTAAAGTTGTCTGTGTCAAAGAAACAGATGCCTCTCCCGTAATGACTGCTTCCGCGTTTGAAAGTTCTTCTTCATATCCACCTAGGAATTGAACCAGTTGTTTTGGATCTAACGAATGAAAATACAGACCATAAGTTCCCTCTCCCTGCACAGAAACATTTGATCTTTCAAGCTGAATTTTTGTCTTCTTAAAGTCATCTGATAAACCATATTGTTGAACCAACTTACCCTTATCATCTGCAAAACCTGAAAAATTTTTAATCAAGAAAGCATGCATATCGGTAAGCTGAATAGTATTATCCCTCAAATGAACATCCCCCCCTTGAAAAACCTCAAAAGCTTCTGGAAACTTATCTATAAATTTTTCTTCATCATCGTCATCAACGCTATCCCTTTCCTTTTTTCCTTTCCCATTAATCTGCATTTTATCAAGAAGATATCTCCCCCCGAACCGTGATGAAAATGAGCCTACCTCCTCAAAAGTAACTGTACTACCTGACATTCTAACCATTGCACCAAAATCGCTAAGAATACCTATCGATTTTATATTCAAATCCTCTGGCTTAATCCCAATATTTACAGAAACTAAAGCAATATCTGCTTTTTTTCCCGATGCATAAATAGCATGCGAACTCCCCTCAAAAGCCCCTCTTGTCATGTTAATAACTGCATTCTGAGCACGAAGACCGGGTATATTATTAAAATTCGCATTGGTTAAATTAAGCTCTCCGCCATCTTTTACATATGCACCATAGGCAGATATTTGATCTGAATTATCACCCAGAACAATGATCTGAGATGCATCAATAACCGTGCCTTCTTTTTCCACATATATGGCAGCAATGGGAGCGGAATCATCAGAATCTTCCTGGAGACCTTTTAAATAATAAGTTTTATTATGAAGTGTGTGTCTTCCACCATCATCACACTTATAAAATGGAGCAGCTGGATCACACGAACCTCCAGCAGCTTTAACATTGACAACTTGCAAAAAATGAAGAACAGCTGTTGTTAAAGTACATAAAAATATATGATTTCGGAATGTATCAAACATAACTTCGCTTTACCCCTCTTTATTAAAAGATAAAGAACACTTAAAAATGATCAAAAAAACTTCTTAAAATACGAGAAATAAAAGACAAATACTAAATATTACTACTAATATAAATATATATTATAATATAACTATACACTTATATATAAATTATTTTATATTTCAAGTACAGCTAAAAATGACAATGGAATCTACCTAGAGAAATTCCCCTCCAATACTAATCTTAAACAGTTTATGCTGATAAGAAAAAGCACTATGTTGTTACCTGTTGAAATCAAAAATCTATCCCATTCAAGATCATATAAAATCAAGACGAAATCGGCAAAAGCTTTGGAAAAATTTAGCTTGATAGGGAACACTTTCAATTACAAAAAAGGCAGCGCACTATAGCACCTTTTATACAAAATCCACTTTGCACTATCATTAAAAGCAGTAGCATAATCACTAGAGAAACTCACTCCCTAAAATCCAGCTTTATTAAGCTTGTACTTATATCTCCATGCAATGTAATTTGCAGAGATAATTTGGCATTAAAACCCAATTCCTGTCTCTAGGATAGAGCCTAAAGCAGCCAATTAAAAAGTATCACCCAAATGCACGATCTCTTTACCTCTCAAATCTCTGACTAAATGAAGCTGCCATTTTTAAAAACAACGCCCCTCCCCTCCAGATACAGTAAATATCTTGATTCAACACCCAACAACACGCATCAGCTCATTTTTTTGTTTCTTCATCCAACATCAAAACCATCAATATTGCAGACTTTATGAAACGAAAAATTATGATAAACAAACTAAACCTGTGATTCAAAAATAAAATATCGGCTGCCTATCATAAATGTTTTACCAACAGTTAAGAAAACACTTAGAAGCTTACCTCTCAATGCAGCCGTTTTACCTCGCTCAAGTGTGAAAACATTTCCATTAAACAAACCATAAGAGAAGAGAGAATCCATATAAAAACCTGTATCATGCTGCATGCTTCCGCTGTGATTGTCCATTTATCAAATATACTTTCTTGACTTTGTTTAACCTTTCGAGGCTGCAAAGAAAGCTTGTCATAAACCCAAAAGGACATTACCGCAAACACACTCTCACTTATTCTCATTCTGCGAAAAACGTCTTTTTCTATCGCTTTATAAGCAAGATCACCTTTATCACCATATTCAAGCCCAGATAAATTTGAACTATGAAGTATAATGATACTTTCCTCTGTAATCGCTCAAAACAGGACAAGATTTTTATTGATTTTCAACAATCGACGAAAACAGTCTATAGAGTTTCCAACTGCTTATTTTGAGCACTATTATCCAACAAGACGACATGAAATAAACCATTTTATAGGAAGAAACAAAACGGAATCTATAGAACTACGGCTCTCGCATTTCGCTCAAAATGCAGAGAAAGCTCAGAAACAAGAGCCCCCCAGATACAACAAGAACAGTATCGGATGCAAGAAGAAACAGACATAGTGCATAAAAAGCAGCAGGAATAAGATGAAAAACGGAGAAAAACTCAAAATTTAAGACCTTAGCCTAAATTCCAGAACGGCTTAACCAACCTCAAACTCACTCACATATTAGCGTCATGATAAGCAAGCGAGCAAACACAATTTAGATCAGGAAAAAAAGCCACAGACTATGCTCGTAGCTTTTAAATGAAACAATTAAAGCACAACTAAGCTAAAAACGATAGCGCAATCCCCCAGAGAAACTAATTCCAGAAAAACCAGCCTTTGTAAGCTTGTGCTGATAAACAAGATCTCCATGAAGAGCAAACTTCGAAGACAATTGAGCATTAAAGCCTAATCCAGCCTCTAATGAAGAACCAAAAGCACCCAATTTAAAAGCATCCTTAAAATGCACAGTTTGTTCCTTCCCAAAAGCATGAGTCAGATAAAGCTTACTATAAAAAGCAACAGCATTCACACCTTCAGAGCCTGTAGGAGTCTTGATCAAACGTCCACCAACACGAGCCACCCACTGATCAAGTCTTCCCATCTCAATATCAAAGTTATCAATATCACGAGCCTGATCAAATTGGAGATTTTGATAAACAACCTGAACTTGTGGATCAAAAACAAAACCTTTATAGCCCGTTGCCAATGGCTGACCTCCCGTCAAAGAAACGCTTAAAGGTTTACTCTTCAACGTTGCTGTTTTGTCACGTGCAAGGGTGAGAACATCGCCTTTCAATAGACCATAAGAGAACAAACCATCTACATAAAAGCCTGCATCATGCTGCATAGTGGCATATGCTGTCGCTATCCATTTATCAAATACACTTTTTTGACTGTATTCAACATCTTGAGGCTGCAAAGAAAGTTTGCCATAAGTTCCCATCACACCAAAGGACATGGTACCATACATACTTTCTATTGTTTGCAACAAAGCACTAGCCTCTATGGCCTTATAACCAAGATCGCCTCCGTAACCATATTCAAGCGCGGACAGATCTGAAGCATAATGGTAATGACCACCATAGCTGCGCAAAAATAAAGCAGGCTTTTCATAAACTTCTAGCGTTCCATTGGAAATGGTCCGCAATATCTCCAACTGCTCGTTTTTATTGCTAATATCCATCAAATCGATATGGAATAAGCTATTTGGCAAGAGCAGATAAGTCGGAACTTGCGGAACAACAGATCTTACAGCAGAAACAACATCTACAGAGGATTCAGCATTGGCAGTGGATGTAAAATCGACAGTAGATGTCGATTCCACAGAATGTTCAGGAATAATATCCGCAACAGAAATACGTACAGGAGGCGTATTTTCAGAAACAGTAGAAGATATACCCTCATCAGAAACGACATATTGATTTTCTAAGCGAAAATTCCAAAAAGGCTCATTGTTATTAATAAATTTATCGTCCTTAACAAATCTCTGCTTCATATGCTCTTCCTTTACAGTAAACCTTGGAGCATAGGAACGAAGAACATATTTATAAGGTGCCCCACCTAGCGTAACGTATTGGCCATTCAATTGAAAAGAATCATTTCTCGCTTCTCCATATACTTGAATAAGTGAAATACTGTGCGCTTTTGCACTTTCTTCTCCTGAAACTCCTGAAATACCTCGCACGTGAACTATAGTTTTTCCACGAACGTTACCGTGAATTAAGAGCCTATCCGCTACTTGATTGTCATTCGAAACACTAGGATCCAAACGCGCATTCATGTGAATCCAACCTTGGTATGCCCTATAAACAACATCAGATCCCTTTCCAATGCGCATAGTCTGATAATCATGAGATGTATTGGCTCTTGGTTCTTCAAAAACAATAGAACTGTTATAAAGTAATACAGACGAAACCGATAAATCACCGATAGAATTAAAATCGTGTAAATTGTTATGTCTCGGACGCAATAAAAACCATTGCGAATTATTAGACAATTGAAGCCTGACAGTAGAACTTTCATCAACACGAACTCCCCCTACGATAGCAGAAGCATTAGCATTAACCATTACAGAAGAGTTATTTTCAGCTCTCAGCAATAAATCTCCTAAAAGCCTTGCACCTTGAAAGAGATTAATAGAACTATTGGACTTGCTACTATAAACAGCTACCTTATTTGGAACTATAAAATCCGTTCCAACCAAAACAACTTCTTTTTTTGACGGATCATTAAGTTCCATCTCTCCTTCTAAGCGCATACCATATGCATCGCCCCTTATTGTAATAGTAGAATTTTCAACGTTAGTAAAAATATGACCATTCCCCTGCAATGAAAATAGATGAGCATTGGTAACATCAATACGACCTTTCATAAAATTAATGTTACCGCCTCGAAGCGCATAAAAAGCTGAATTTTCACTGCGACCATCTGCTTTCATGATCTGATTTCCCTCTACACTAAGAGAAACCCCCTTTAGCACGACGTTCCCTTTTCCTTCTATCTTAACTCCAACACCATTTGTCTTAATTTCCATATTGTCTAAATAAATATCAGAAACTCCGCCACGGTCAGCTTCTACGCCATTTGCAGAAGCTCCCACTCTATCTTCCTCCTTTGTTACAGAAACTGCTACTCTGATTGCGTCAATCGAACCACCTTGCATACTTATTGATCCACGACTAGCATTCACTCCCACCAAAACGCCACTTAAATTCGAATTTTTCAGAATGATACGTCCCTCCTCTGAGGCCTTTACACCATATTTCCAAAGTCCTTTTTCCGAAACACTGTCCACACTCGAAAAACCCCCAACTGTTATTTCTTGCGCTTCAACTATGGTACCTTTCTTAGATACCTCTATGGCTGTATCTGCATCACTGTTTTTATCAGTTAGTTGATAAGTTTCTTTGGAAATCTGATTTGTCTGACCATTGCTACACCGGTAAGATAACCCACTCCGACCACATGGAGAAAGATCTCCCTTAATGCCCCCTTCACCAACACTCTGCAAACTGGCATCAACTCTTTGCAAATTTGCATCAGCATTGTGCACAAAGAAAAGAATAGCTGTTGTGAAAGTACATAAAGAGAGATGATTTTTAAAAATTTTATTCATAGTTCCGCCGTAAATTTTTTCTCCCCGCTTATTTAAAATACAAACTCTGCCAAACGACCTTGGGCACGAGCAACACGTTTAATATATTATGTTAATATATTTTATCGATAATTAATACAATTTGTATTTTATATAAATGCAGAATCAAAAAATCAACTGAAAAACGCATTTAAGATGCGCAAGATGCCTATCTTCAAAAATGCTAAACAATATAAGGCTCTTTAGAAGAGAAAAAGCCACAGGTATAACCTGTGGCTTTTTCAAAGATTAATCAAAAACAGCAATAACACTAGAAATGATAACGCAAACCACCAGAGAAACTGGTTCCAGAAAAACCAGCTTTCGTTAGCTTGTGCTGATAAACTAAATCGCCGTAAAGAGCAAAGTTTTGAGACAATTGGGCATTAAAACCTAATCCAGTTTCTAACGAAGAACCAAAGGCACCCAACTGAAAAGCATCTTTAAAATGCACAAATTGTTTTCCTTCAAAACCGTGAGCAAGATGAAGCTTGCCATAGAAAGAAACAACTTGAGCCTTATCAGTTGCGACCAGCCTCTTTGTTAAACGCCCTCCAACACGTGCCACCCACTGATGAAGCTTTCCCAGCTCAATATCAAAGCCATCTACATCACGCACCTCATTAAATGGAAGATATTGATAAACAACTTGAACTTGCGGATCAAAAACAAAACCACCCTCCCCCACCATAAATGTTTTACCAGCAGTCAATGAAGCACTTAAAGGATTTCCTTTTAATGTTGCCGTTTTGCCACGTGCAGTTGTTAGAACATCACCTTTAAACAAACCGTAAGACACAAGACCATCAACGTAAAAACCCGCATCATGCTGCATACCACCGTATGCCGTAACTGACCATTTATCAAATGTACTTTTTTGACTCTGCTCAACATTCAAAGGTTGCAAAGAAAATCTCTCGTAAGCCCCGATAATTCCAAAAGAAGAGGAACCATACATATTTTCAATTGTTTTCAGCAAAACACCTGCCTCTATGGCATTATAATCAAGCTCGCCGCCATAACCATATTCAAGCGCGGAAAAATTTGAAGTATAACGATGATTGCCGCCATAACCGCTCACAAAAAAGATAGGATTTTCACGACTTTCTAATAAGCCCCCAGAAGCAATTCGTAAAGCTTCTAATCGCTTATTTTGATTGCTCAAATTCATCAAACCAATGTGACGTAAGGCATTAGGCAAAAGGAGATAAGTCGGAACCTGCGGAACAACAGCCCTAACTCCCGGCTTAGGATGAGGCTCCGGAGCTGGTGCTGGAGAAGGTTCTGGTCCTGGAATTGGCTCAGGGAAAGGCTCCGGAGCAGAATCCGGTTTAGGTTTAACATCAGAATCTATAGATCTACTTTCAAGACGGAAATCCCAAAATTCTCCATTCCCTTCAACTAATCTTTGATCCATGTTTGCTTTTCCTAAATGAGACCCTGGACCATAACTATAAAGCTTATACTGATAAGGTAATTTATCTAATGCTACATAACCACCTTCCAACTGAAAAGAATCTTTCTCTGCTTGTCCAGAAACCTGAATGATTGAAATACCTTCATCATTTCCTCCCCTTCCCGTGTATCCTCCTGGACTTCCTGAAACTGCATGCACTTGGAGCTTTGTTTTTCCCGAAACATCACCATGAATTAAAACACGATCAGTTTTTTGATGATCAAGAGCACCACCACTATTCAGATAGCTATTAAGGGAAATAGAGGCATCGTCCAGTGCTTTATAAACTTCACCCTTCCCCTTTCCAATACGAAGGGTTTGATAATCATCAACAGAAGAAGATTCGTGTCTTTTAAAATTAATAGAGCTCTCACCCATAAGACTAACTAATGAAATAGAAGAATCATGTGCAGCCTCATGTTGATTTTTTTGCAACGGTTGTTGTAAAATCCATTTAGAACGGCCTCCCAAATAAAGTTTGGCATTAGAATTTTTATCAACGTAAGTACGGCCTTCAAGAGTAGAAGCATCAGCCAAAACTGTTATAGAAGCACCTTCCTCAGCTTTTAATAAAAAATTCCCTGAACGAAGAGTGCTGTGCACCAACCCCACCGCACCAGAAATAATGTTTCTACCATAAAGAGCCGCATCGTCTAAAACAGAAAATTCTGTTTTATCCAAATTAACAACTTCTAATCGTGGTGGAGCTTTTTCTTCCTCTGATGAAATTTCCTCTTTTTTAGCTTCACCTTCGCTCCATGGCTTCTCTCCCCGCAAGAAGATACCATAAGATCCCTTACCTTTTACGGTAACAGAAGAGGATTTAATATTAACTTCAGTCACAGGAATCTTTGAATCAGAATCCTCATTTGATAAATCTTTAACTTCCTGTAGAGGAATAGAATTGACTTTAGTTTCTAATAATATGCCATGGATATTCCCAGCACTAACAATAGTACCCTCTAAATTAACAGCCTTCCCTGAATCCATATGCACAACCGCATGATCCTTGCTTCTGTCACCCTTCCCAGTAATTTTAACATTCTCGAGATTTACTTTTCCACCTAACATCGAAGAAATCCCATGGCTGTCCATAAAATCAACTGATCCACCTGACATCCAAACTTCTGAATGATCATAACTTAAAAGACTTGCGATCCCATTAGCGGTCTTAATTTTTGTATCTTCTAAAAGAACAAACGAATTCTCTGTTGCATCAACACCCTCATGACTTTCCTCAATCTTTCCATTTTTTACCTCAATCACTCCATTACTCGCACGAAGGGCTATAATTGCACCTTTGAAAATCGGATCTTCTAAAACAATCTTACCATTCTCTAATACATGCACACCTACTAGAAAAGTTTCGTCAGTAACTTGACTACTAACCGTTACATCCTTCCCATTAACTTTCGTACCTATTCCTTTCACTGTTATAGCGGTAGCGCTCGTTGTTTCCCTCCCACGTACAACATTATAAGACCGATTATCAATTTTGTCTTTTTCACAATTATCGCATATATAATATGCACCGTCATGTAATATAAGCTTACCATTTTCATCTATTTCACGGGCGTATGCATTTCCTTTTTCCTCGCTACCTCCACTAAAAAAGCTAGAATTATTGTCCCTAATAGGATACCCATCAACACTGCTGATAAGATAACTGCTGTTTAGAACAGTGGGAGCAATTGGGAGGACATAAATATCGGTCTCGATATTTCTAATACCATAAGAAGACCCACTATAATGCCGTCCAACACTTGCACCAACCACTACTCCATTTTGGAGCAAAGAGAGGATAGCTGTTGTACAAGCACATAAACATACATGATTTCTAAAAACTTTAATCATAGTTCCCTCGAAACTTTTCTTCCCCTCTCATTAAAAATAAAAGCACCTGAAAAACATCCCCTTGCACACCTCAAAATACGAAAAGTGTAACAAAAAGAACATGCCTCATGCTCATTTGAACTGTGCAATGAATTATCCCAATAAATTTGGCAGAAGCTCTACGCTAAAACCACCTATAGGAGAATAATTAAAATCACACTTTATAAGTGTATAATGCATTCTGTATTTCGTGTAAAGAAAAAATAAAATCAGTGCGTGCAATTAATTAAAAACACAACCAAACATTGTGAACTTTAAAAATTAATCCACAAGGAGATGAATGAAACAATGATTTAAATCAGTGGAAAACAAACTATCAAAAACGAGTTTTAGAAAACATCAAATATTATATTTAGATAATCTCAATACAGTACCAAAAAAAATAACATAACGTATACTGGACTCCTGAACGCTTAAAAAGCCGATTAAAAGTGAGGCACTCTATCGCATCAGTAGAAGCATAAATTTTAAGAAAATTCACTTTAGCATCGAAAAGTGCTCTCATGCATAAAATAAACTATGTCTTTTTTCGCTCAATCAAGAAGATGAGAAGCTTTTAAAAACAACACAAGTTATTACAAAGAAAAAAGGCAGCACATTGTGCTGCCTTTTTTAAAAAAGTACATACCGTATCTTATATTAAAACTGATAACGTATTCCTCCAGAAAAACTTGTTCCAGAAAAACCAGCCTTATTAAGCTTATGTTGATAAAGAACATCAGCATGTAGAGAGAACTGTGGTAACAATTTGGCATTAAAACCCAATCCCGCTTCGAAAGAAGAGCCAAAAGCACCTAATTTAAAAGCGTCTTTGAAATGCACAGTTTGTTCCTTCCCAAAAGCATGAGTCAGATAAAGCTTACTATAAAAAGCAACAGCATTCACACCTTCAGAGCCTGTAGGAGTCTTGATCAAACGTCCACCAACACGAGCCACCCACTGATCAAGTCTTCCCATCTCAATATCAAAGTTATCAATATCACGAGCCTGATCAAATTGGAGATTTTGATAAACAACCTGAACTTGTGGATCAAAAACAAAACCTTTATAGCCCGTTGCCAATGGCTGACCTCCCGTCAAAGAAACGCTTAAAGGTTTACTCTTCAACGTTGCTGTTTTGTCACGTGCAAGGGTGAGAACATCGCCTTTCAATAGACCATAAGAGAACAAACCATCTACATAAAAGCCTGCATCATGCTGCATAGTGGCATATGCTGTCGCTATCCATTTATCAAATACACTTTTTTGACTGTATTCAACATCTTGAGGCTGCAAAGAAAGTTTGCCATAAGTTCCCATCACACCAAAGGACATGGTACCATACATACTTTCTATTGTTTGCAACAAAGCACTAGCCTCTATGGCCTTATAACCAAGATCGCCTCCGTAACCATATTCAAGCGCGGACAAATCTGAAGCATAACGATAATGACCACCATAGCTGCGCAAGAATAAAGCTGGATTTTCATGAACTTTCGCCATTCCACTGGAAGCAATCCGTATAACCTCCAACTGTTTGTTTTGATTGCTAATATCCATCAAACCGGCATGGAATAAGCTATTTGGCAAGAGCAGATAAGTCGGAACTTGCGGAACAACAGATCTTACAGCTCCTCCAGAATGAGAAACAAAACCAGTTTTAGTAGAAGAATCTAGAAGAGATGTTCTTTTAGGATCACTAGATTCAACATACTGATTTTCTAAGCGGAAATTCCAAAACGCTCTACCATCCTTCATAAACTTCTGACTAACATGCTCTTCTGCTGAAGTAGTTTCTGGACCATAAGAACGAAGAGTATACTTGTAAGGTGAATTTTGCAGTGCAACATACTTACCATTTAGTTGGAAAGAATCTTTCTGTGCTTGTCCGTAAACCTGAATAATGGAAACACTATGCGCTACTTTATCACTTCCATTGTTTTTTCCCATACTTGCTGAAACCGCTTGCACATGCACTAACGTCTTTCCAGAAACATCACCATGGATTAAGAGCCTATCTGTTACTTGCTCACCCGTTGGATCACTAGGGTCCAAACGTGCATTGAAGTAAATCGAAGCACCAGAAGCACTGTAGACAGTACCACTTCCCTTCCCAATACGAAGCGTTTGATACTGATGCTCTCCAGATGTCGGAAGTACAAACTTAATAGAACTATTTGCAAGATTTATAGAGGAAATACAGGAATCTGAGCAATCCGCATTCGAACTTTGCTGAAGCTGATGCCGACTTTTCGTCAAAATCCATTGCGCTCCATTAGACAAATCAAATTTTGCATAAGAATTTCTATCAACGCGAGCACCACCCGTAATTAAAGAATCATCAACAGATACTGACAAATTAGAACTATTTTCAGATCTCAATAATAAGTCACCCGAGAGATGTGCTTTATCTGCTATAGAAACACGGCCACTAGAGTTATTACCATAAATAGCTATACTTTTTAGAACCTCAAAATCAGTTTTTTTCAATGAAACCACCCCTGTTATATCCACAGGCGCTTTCTCTGAGGAGGAAACTACACTTGGATTCACACTCCTTGTGTGCCTAATAGGCGTTCTATTTGCAGCATGGTTCTGTGCACCTATTGATCTTTGATCCATACCATCAAAATATATACCGTAGGATTCATCACCTTCCACTCTAATAGTAGAATATTCAATATTAGCATAATTCACAGAAGAACGAATCTGGGAAGATCTCTTTGTCCTAGAAGAACCTGACTCGACAACGTCACCATTATTCCTAATCCACAAAGCATTAGCATCAGTAACAACATTCCCATTCGCAAAACCAACAGAGCCACGATCGCTCAACAAGAAAGCTGCACGCTTTTCTGTTGAATTTGGCTTATTTTGTCCTCTTTTTGCAATAATATTAACTCTGTCTAATGTAACATTTCCGCCGGATTCTGACCTAACTGCCACGCCATTTGTTAGAGTAATAACCCCAGAGTCCACAGTTATCTGACCAGCATTACTAGCCAAAGCAGCGACAGCTAAATCCCCCGTTAAATTAACTCGTGTATTACTTAAATTAACAGACGAACTTGGCCCCACCAGAACACCGGCATAAGTAGCATTGATCGCCCCATCAGTCATTTTAACCTTTCCACCCCTTTGCGCCTCAAGCCCAATCAGAGAAGATTGCACTGTTGATTCCTTGCTCAAAACAACCTCTGCATTTTCCTCTGCAAGCACAGCACTCATAGGCCGTAACTCATTAACATCACTTTTCAGATTAGAAGAAGCTGCGCCAACAATAGTAGTGCGCTCCACATTAATAACTGTATTCGTTTTATTTGCATGTATAGAATGCTGATTATTATCACTTACTTTCAGCGTACCAGCATTTATTGTATGCGTTCTTCCATCATTGCACGAATAAGAAGTATTTGTATTATCACACCCAGTAGCCACACCAACAGAACCCCTAGTTACAGCAGATTTTTCAGATGCAGCAGAGAGAACACGAGCCACAGGGGGTTCAGATACAGTAGAAGGAGTAGACACTACAGTTTCAGAGCGCGCAAGTGTAACAAGTGGAACACTTCCAGCAAGTCCAGAAGCCTGAGATCCACCAGAAACTATAGGAGACGTAGCAGAAACTCCATTAGAAGAGGAAGAAATCGATCCAACTGCTCCAGATGCTTCAGTCACAGGTGTTGAAGTAGCAACCTGAGTTGTCGCAGTAGAAGATACCATAGACTCTTCATCTGGTTCAGATCTTCCAAGTGAAGACGGAGAACTACCTATAGATCTACTTAGAGATGGAACACGAGTCACAGCCTCAGAATCTGAAGAAGTTCCCAAAGTTGCTGCATCACCATCTTCTTCAGATCTCCCCAATAAATTAGGCTGAGAAGCGCTTACAGAAGCAGAAGTACTAGGTGATGCATGAGCAGCACCAGCAACGGATTGAGATTCACGAGACACACCAGAAACCTCTACACGCAGTTCCCCTTCAGGCTGCGAACTTCTAGGAACTACAGCTGCACTTTGACCTTGAGCATGAGAACCTTGAGCCTGACCTTGAGGTCCTTGAGCTTGAACTTCTCCAGTAACATATTGATTCTCTAAACGGTAATCCCAAAAATGCGGAACGCTTTTCAATTTAGGATCGAAAAATTTCGTAGCCGAATTCGAACCGTAAGCACGAAGAGTATATCGATAAGGTAAACCGTTTAACGTAATATACCCACCATCCAACTGGAAAGAGTTTTCTGCTGCTTGTCCATAAACCTGAATAAGTGAAACACT
Organism: Bartonella sp. OT172YNZD; assembly: GCF_042193725.1. Taxonomy (NCBI): domain Bacteria; kingdom Pseudomonadati; phylum Pseudomonadota; class Alphaproteobacteria; order Hyphomicrobiales; family Bartonellaceae; genus Bartonella; species Bartonella sp. OT172YNZD. Next base: position 14,408 of record NZ_JBHILZ010000018.1, read on the forward strand.
GTAAGGTCGACCATTAAGTGCCTCCTGTCCTGATGGTGCGCGACTTGAAACAGCATTCACAGCGACCAAAGTTTTTCCAGAAACATCACCATGTATTAAAAGTCTATCAGAGACTTGAGCATTACCATCTTCACTCGGCATCAAATCTGCATTGAAGATAATCTTGGAAGTTTCAAGAGCATTATAAACCCTACCACCTCCACTACCAATGCGAAGTGTTTGGTACTTATTACCCTCACCACCTGTCAAAGAAAAAAATCTAATATTACTATTTACAAGCTGTATAGACGAAATACATGAATCTATACAATCGGCATTTGATTGTTCCAAATTGCTAGATGCAGAACTCTTTGTTAAATGCCACTCCGTTCCTCCAGATAAAAAAAGTCTAGCACGAGAATTCTCATCAACACGAGCAGCACCCATAAGGAGAGAGTCATGAACAAAAACGGATAGATCGGAATAACTCTCAGCCTTTAATAGTAGATCACCCGAAAGAGTCGAATCGTCCGTTACAACCACATGCCCTTTCAAATTATCACCATAAATGGCCACACCACTTGGAAGCCTGAGAGTGGTATCTTTCAAAAGAACCGAATATGTTTCAGGTTCATCTTTTTCACATAGATCAATATCATCAACATCAAACTCCTCAGGCTTTTCTACAAAACCATTAAAATGTATACCATAAGACATTCCTCTCGCCTTAATAGTTGACGACCTTATAACGGCACCACCATTCAAAAGAACAGAATATGCTTCAGGGTCCGCAGCTTTTGTAACCTCTGCAATCTCAGTCATAACGGAAGAAATATCATCAAAAAGGTTTTGATCCATTTCATCTTCACCATCACCTTCAGTGATAGAAGGAAGCTTGTAAACACCACCTGAGAGCGCACCTTGAACTGCATTCCTTACCTCTTCCTCCTCTTCCTCCTCTTCCTCATCTTCCTCATCTTCCTCATCACCAAGCAATACAAGCTCCATGCTCTCATTTCTATCATTAACGGCAAAACTTTGGAAATGGTCATTAACCGATATTACTGAAGCATCGGAAACATCAATTATTCCATTATTAAAAGAAATAAAGCCGCCACTCGATAACAATACATGACGCTTAGGCTCAGGAACAACAAAATCCCCACCCAAACCTTTTTCCTGCATTTCTTGCCTTAACCGAAGCTGCTCTGGACTCACCGAAAGTCCGTTTTGCTTCAATTCAGAACCTGAAATTCTAACATCATGTAGCACAACATACCCCATACCTGCCGACATAACCCCTACCCCACTTTCACCCAACTTCACCCCCCCATATAGCATTTTTACTATAGATTGACCCATACTCAACAAACCGATCCCGCTTACATCAACGGTTGCCGAATATAAAACAATGGAGGATTCTAGATCAGCCAAAGCCCCCAAATAAGTTTTCGTAATAGCCCCACCCTTCATGTTGACTTTACCTTTTTCTGCAGCTCGAAGACCAACGTGAAACCCCTCAATACTTGGTCTCTGTAAATCAATCTCTGTACCCTTTTCATAAAGAGAACTTGCAAATACAGCAGCTCCTACAGAATCCTCCTCTTCCTCAAGAATTGTATTAGGACTAAGCAGAAGATGAGGTCCTGCCCCAGCACCACCTGGAACACCAACACCTGGAACACCAGGTGAAAGCGACTTACCCTTAATTGATACATCATTCACATTAATAACTACATTCTGCCCTTCAGCACGTACAGCATATTCACCATATGCCTTCGCTTCAATACTACCTCCGGTTATCGTATGGCTTCCACTGTCCTGACAAAAAATAGGTTGTCTAGGACTCACCTCATTATCCTGAGCTTTACACGATGATTCTTGAGGAGAAGACGCTCTAAGAAGACTACTTTCTCCGATACAGATATCCATACCTTGTAAAAAGAAAAGAACGCTCGTTGTAAGAGCACATAAACGTGTACGATTTTTAACTACGTTAATCATATATCCAACTTTCTATAAATCTTGTAAAAGCCACTGGCATTGAGTAAAATAAGATAAGAGACCAGCTTCTAACACATGTTAGACAGCTTTACAACATAATGTTTTTTACTTAGTGATCGTATTGTGCATAAAAATGCCTAAATTAAGTTTTCAATGGGATAAACCCTTTGTAATTAAAGTAAAAGGATAAAATGATGATCAAATATTTGAAACGGGTAACTTCTGTTTTTGTTGTTGCAATCAGCTTTGCAATGTTTTCATGGGTAAACCCGAGTGTAAATGCAGCAAATGTGACTATTAATCATGTTTCAGGAAGCACTATAGTTTCCACATCTCCTAAAAAGGTTATTGTGTTTGACCTCGCATCGCTTGATAATATGAACCGCCTTGGAATCGAAGCAGTTGTCGGTGTTCCTGAAGGAAAAAAGCCTGCATATTTGCAACAATTTGATGACGAGAAATATGAAAAAATTGGTACTCTTTTTGAACCTAATTATGAAAAGATCGCTGTCCTTCAACCTGATCTCATTATTATCTCCTCGCGGACTCAAGCTAAATATAACGATTTGTCTAAAATTGCTCCAACTATTGACCTGACCGTAGGAAATCAGAACTCTCTTGAGGATATTGAACGAAATGTGTCTATTCTTGGAAAAATTTTTGGTAAAGAAAAAGAAGCTGAAGAGCAGATTACAAAACTCAAGGAAAATTTAGCAGAAGTCCGTAAAAAAACTCAGGGGAGAGGTACAGGGCTTATACTTATGACATCCGGTGGAAAAATAAGTGCGTTAGGCCCTCAATCACGTTTTGATATTTTCCATTCAACATTTGGAATTGTTCCTGCAACGGATAAATTAACCGTGCAAAAACATGGACAACTTATTTCGCCAGAATTTATTTTTGAGACCAATCCTGATTGGCTATTGGTTATTGACCGTGATGCCGCAATTGGGCGAGAAGGACAATCTGCAGCACAACTGCTCGATAATGATCTCGTCAAACGCACAACAGCTGGAAAACGAAACCAAATTATTTACTTGGATTCTTGGAGCTGGTATGGAGTGAGTGGGGGTCTAACTGGACTTAACGAAACAGCTCAGCAACTCAATCAAGCCTTTACAAAAAGCGAATAAATACACAAAGAATTTACTTGTCATACAACAAATCATAAAATAAAGCTTTAAGAGCAGAAGTTATTTGTGAAAGACTTCTGCTCTTTTTATTGGAAAATGTTTTAACGTGAAAAATTATTGGATAGCCATAATAGTTCTTGTTCTACTATCTATCCTGAGTATTTTTGTTGGCTATTCGGATGTGACACTTTACGACCTGTTATCAGGCAATCCACATGCGTGGCTTATCTTTTGGCAAACACGTCTTCCTCGTACAGTTTCAGTGCTTTTGGTAGGCCCAGCACTTGCACTCTCAGGTATGATTATGCAATTGCTTGCACGCAATCGTTTTGTAGAGCCATCAACTGCTGGAACCGTTGAATCTGCCTCTCTTGGTATTCTTTTTGTAATGATTTTCCTGCCCAATATACCTGTTTTAGGAAAAATGGCCGTCACTACGATTTTTGCAATGACTGGCGCACTCCTTTTTATGTTTTTATTACGTCAGATTCCTCTAAAATCTGTTCTTATTGTGCCACTCACAGGAATCATGCTTGGTTATGTCATTGGCTCATTAACCAATGTGATTGCTGATCATGAAATGCTTCTTCCCTCTCTTCAAGCCTATTTATTTGGTAGTTTTGCAATGATTATTGATGGAAAATATGAACTTTTGTGGCTTGCTTTTCCCCTGTGTATTCTTGCTTATTTTACTGCCGATCGTTTTACAGTAGCCAGTCTAGGAGAAGATCTAACTAACAATCTTGGGCTTAATTATCGTAACGTTATGTTTTGGGGCCTTTTTATTGTCTCATCAATCACCGCCGTTGTAGTCTGTACAATCGGCCGAGTCCCCTTCGTCGGACTACTTGTTCCAAACATTGTTTCAAATTTCATGGGCGACAATATGCGTCATACAGCTCCATGGGTAGCAATCAATGGTGCAGGACTGGTATTAATCTGTGACATCTTAGGACGAATAATTCATCCTTCTCTTGAAATTCCCATAAGCACAATGATGGGAGTTATTGGGAGCTTTATCTTTATTATACTGCTTTTACGCTGGAGAAAGCGTTTTGGATAAAAACAAAGCAACAAAGCTTGTACTGACAATGCTGATTGTAAGTGCGTGCACTGTAATTAGTCTTTATATGACATGGAATGTCAACATTTATACGTGGACATTCCGTTTAACCAAACTTGCCTCTCTTCTTCTCATTGCCTATGCAATAAGCGTTTCTACCGTTTTATTTCAAACAGTTGTCAATAATCGTCTTCTTACGCCTTCTATTATGGGGTTTGATCAGCTTTATATTTTAATAAAAACCATTACGATTTATTTTCTCGGCTCCCTTTCTTTGCCTTTTTTTAGTGAAGAAGGACAACTCGTTCTTGAGTCTCTCATTCTCATTATTTTTTCAATAAGCCTTTTTCGCTGGCTATTTTCGGGAAGCCTCAAAGGGCTTCATTTAACCCTCTTGATTGGTGTTGTTTTAGGGGGCTTTTTTTTCAGTTTACGCATGTTCATGCAGTTACAATTAAATCCAGACCAAATAATGAATTTAACGGACATCATGTTTGCAAATTTTAATAAATTCAACACCTCATTAATAAGCTTTGCCACAATCATTATCTTCATTATTAGTCTCATTGGTTGGCGTTCACGTCACCTACTTGATATTCTTTCTCTCGGACGCGAGAACGCTCTCAATCTTGGAGTTAATTACCATAAAAGCGTTACAGCTATTCTTATTTTTGTTTCTATTCTCGTATCGATTTCCACAGCACTTGTAGGACCCGTTACCTTTTTTGGACTATTGGTTGCCAACCTTTCTTATGAACTTTCCCCACAAGCAAAACACAGTATTGTTGTTCCAATTGCGATATTATTGGCTATTATTTGTTTAGTTGGTGGACAATTCATTTTAGAGCAAGTTTTTAATATGGCAGGACGCTTGAGTTTTATTATTGAATTTTGTGGTGGAATCACCTTCTTAATTTTACTAATGAAGGGGAAACTAAAATGATTGAAATCAATCACCTTTCCAAGTCTTATGGAGCTAGAGTGATTATTGATAACTTATCTCTTCATCTTCCAAAAGGAGGAATTGTTTCTCTCATTGGCCCCAATGGTTCTGGAAAATCAACCCTTTTAATGATGATAAGACGTCTTTTACCGAGTGATAAAGGCACAATTAACGTCGACGGCTTAAATATTGACACAATGCCTCACGATATTCTGGCGCAAAAACTATCAATCCTGCGTCAAGATAATCCTTTATCCTTTCGTCTAACTGTATACGATTTAGTCAGTTTTGGCCGCTATCCTTACTCCAAAGGCTGGTATAACAACGAAGATAAACAATTTATTGACAGCGCACTCCGATATCTTGGCTTAGAAGATCTAAAAAATCGCTTTTTAGATGAACTGTCTGGTGGGCAGCGTCAGCGTGCTTTTATCGCGATGGTCATCTGTCAGGATACTGATTACCTTTTGTTAGACGAACCACTGAACAATCTTGATATGAAACATTCTGTTTCCATGATGAAGCAATTACGCCACACAGCTGATGAGCTAAAAAAAACCATTCTCATTGTCATGCATGATATTAATTTCGCATCATCCTATTCGGATATGATCGTTGCACTCAAGAATGGTAAAGCAGCTTATTGTGGAACACCACAAGAAATTATGCAACCAGAAATTCTTCAAGACATTTATGATATAGATATTCAGATCCAAACAATCCATGGCGTACCAATCGCCCTTTATTATCAATGAATTTTTCTTATTATTAGTAATCTACTCAGATTCTTTTTTTAAGCTTGCGTGCCCTGCAAAATCTGCTAAAAATGACAAAATCTGCTTACTGGGGAATAGTTTAATGGTAGAACAGCGGACTCTGACTCCGTCAATCTTGGTTCGAATCCAGGTTCCCCAGCTGTAGTTGTAGCTTGTGTAGCTGTAGCTTGCCAGCGGGTTTTGTATTTGTAGCTTGCCAGCGGGTTTTGTATATTTTGCCACTAGGTTTTGTACCAATTTATTTTTTTCAAAGAGCTTTTAAAGGTGTTCTCAAAGGGTCTTCAAAGACCTTTCAAAGGGTATTTAAAACCTCTTCCATGAATCTTTTTTTCTTCCTCTAAAAGTCGCAATTTGAGATGATGAATTCTTGAGCCAGAGTCGGATTATTTGAGACGCGGCATTTATAAGATGCAGTGACCTCTTTTAAAATAAATTGAGTGATAATTTTTCTGTATTCTAAGCACATTATTAAAAAGAGAGATATGTTTAAGCAATTGTGCAATGTTTGCACCATTGCTGGTTTGAGGAATTGGTGCAAGTTGCACCTATTCCTCATCACGATCGATCAAAGGGTTAACTTGACCCTTTGATTTTTTGTTCCTAACAGACTCTATTCTTCGCTGCTTTCCCTTCCCTTGTTGGGAGCTTCGAGTGTAATTTCTGTTGTATAACCGCTTTGTTTTTCATAGCAGTGGGTGACAGTGGAAGCTTTCCATGGACCATTGATTTCACCGCGGAACCCTTGCAACAGCAAAGGTTGGTCGGCCATGATTTCTGGTCGTCCCGCAAGGGACAAAGAACCACTCCCCACAGCACGACAAAGTCGGTCTGATTCTGATGCAGCAGCAGCCAAAGCCTCTTCCTTGCTGGTGTAACAACAACGCAAACGACGCACGGGACCGCTGAACCCTGTCTGATGTTTGACTTGGCCCTGTTTCCCTGTTGAGCGATCAAAATAAGAAGCTTCAATAGTGCCGTATTGCGTGCGTGGCTCTAACGTGAATTCCCAGTTAGAACAGTCGTGCTTATGAAGTTTAAGTGCTGGTAAATTATCCCCGCTTAAAAATAAAAACTTATGGTCTTTGATTAAAAAACGCGCCCGCATGCGGTCCGCAAGGCGGGTTAAAAAATCAACAGCCAATTGATCTGTACGAATCACATAAGAAAGAGTTTATTTGATAAATTGTGGACTAACTTTTGCTTGATAGCCATGGCGTTTGGCGAGTGTCTCAACAATCTCACCAACAGTTTTGTGATCAAAATGTTCACTCGCTTGTTCTTTGAGTTCTTTACGCATCGAGGCGCTTTTGCCACAAAGGCACAAAATCTCTCCATCACTGCCCCCAATACTCACCACCGACTCGACAACAAAACGCCCCATAAAGGCACTGATGCTGTTCTCATAGCCAAAAATCACTTGCAGAGTGCTGTTGCTTGAGGGAACCTCTAAATCATTACCACTATCATCAAACTCTGCTTCAAATGTATCGGCTTCATTGCCGGCATGGTCCGTAATGGTTGCGGTTAAAAGACGCTGGTAAAAAACCTCATGAACAAGCTTATCCCCCACCCTCACCTCAATAAAAGGATGCGTGCGCATTAATCCCATAACCGCTTCACCACGCTGTTCTTTTCTTGGCTAACAAACTCAGGCAGAATGACCTTTAAGCCCCGTGGCAACAGAGCACCATACCCTGCAATACCTGGATTGGCTTCCAGTGTGGCTTCTAAATAGCCATTTAGTCCCCCAACTTGAGAACGGTCCCCTAACACAGCCATGGCATGGTGAAAGCAGATCAGATCGAGACTCATATCTTCTAGCTCTACCACGAGGTGCTTTTCTGGTATCTTCATGGCGTTTCTCCTCCTTGGGAATATTGACCATATCCCTCTTGGTATTGTCCCACCTGATATTGACCTTGCGGTTTTCCTCCATCGAAAAACGGTAACAAGCTAATGGCATAGCGAATGCGCCCCGATTGACCAGAGCGACTAATATAGTCGTGATCTTTCGTGACACTGGTGATTACCACAGATCCATGGAGAATGGCGCTATAGCCATTGTCACTCATCCAACGGATCATCTGAACGGGCTTGGCAGCACGAATGGTTCTGGTGATGGCATCTATCGCTACCCGGTCCCCAAACTCTTCTGGAAACAACACCCCATGGATGGTTTTAGGATCATTGCCATAGCCGGTAAATTGCAAACCGGGAGCCTCACCAAAACGCTCTAGGCAAACCCATGAAGCAGAAAATCTTCCTCAAAAGATTGGAAATTCAGCCAGTCCACATAAAAAAGATGTGGTCCTAACATCAGCAAAGGATCTCTCATAGACGCCCTCCCCTTGATTGTATCCCTTCCAGCACGTCATCTCTTTCAAAACGTATCATTGCATCTCTCCTACCATTGCGCTCTCCTAGCACTTCATCCCTCCCCTCATTGTGTTCTTTCCAGCATGCCGTCTTTTCCCTTATTCTGTAGCCCGTATCATTCTGTCCCGCCATGCAGCGCATTAGCGCGTGCCCGTTGAATGGCGTGGGCAACCGCACGACCGGTGGCAATGGGATCACGCGCCCCATTGACATGCACTGTGACATTTTGATTGTGTGTGATAGTGGAATGCTCTTTGCCTTTTGCTTCTGTGAAAGGGGAATTTGCACGCCCCGCCCCTGCAAATTGTGCAATCGGTTGAATGGTTGTTTTGCCCCCCAAAAAACTTGGCAAAAACTCTCTTACATCAATGGAACCAATCCACCCCTTAATGCGGCTAGGCAAAGATTTACAAAAATCCATCAATTGTGAGATAGATGACATAAAGCCATCGACAATCGAATTAGCCAGATCTTCGCCCGCTTGTTCCATACCAGCCTTGGCACTCTCCGAGAGCTTTTCCTGTGTAAAAAAACTCTTCAACCATTGCCAAAAGTTGGAAAAGCTTTGTTTAACGCCCTCCCACAAATTGCCAAACCACTCGGCAACAGAGGAAAGCTCTTGTTTAAACTTTTGCCAAACTTGAGAGAGATCAAAAGCATTGGCGATTATATTTTTCCATTTGGTAATGGTGGTGGTATCAGCACCAAAAAAGCGCATAACAGCTTCAAAGGCTTGCCCAAAAGCGTGTGCTATTCCCCGTGCAAAGCCCTTCATAAAAGAAGAAAAACGATCCCAATATTTCCACAAAGCAAAACCAGCAGCCAGTATGACCGCCACAACAGCAGCAACCACAGCCCCTATTGGGGTAAAAATACCCCCCACAACAGAGGAAATACCCGCCCCAACCACTTCGATCACTGTCCCGATCCAACCAAAAGAGGCAGCAAATGCACTTCCTGAGACAGCAATCCCCCGTAAAGCCCCGACCAACAAGGTCATGGGGCGTAAGAGTCGGAGTGAACTTACCCCAAGAGCCGCGGTTAGCAAGCCCAGTGAGCGCCCTGCGGCTGCTAAGCCCCGCCAGCTTGCAGCAACACCACGACTGAGTACTCTAAGCTTAATAAAAGACGTGATCAACTGAAGAAGCCCAAGACGTGTGCCAGCGAGGGTAAAACGCAAAACCCGTAGAGCAATATTAAAAGCCATCAGGGCAGCAATGGTTTTGATAATGGCGCTTGTTAAAGTGGGATGAGCATTCGCCCACGCCATAAGCCCATTGGTAAAATTGCCAACACTTTCCATCAAACTGTTGAGGGGGGGCAGAAGCACTTCACCAATGGTGATGCCCAAAGCCACAATGCGGTTTTGTAAGAGTTCAAATTGTCGCATAGCACCGGTTGCTTGTTTGTCGGCTTCTTGTTCTACGGACCCTTTAAAGACTTTTGGGTCTTCAACATATTTTAAAGCTTGCCCTAACAATTCTGGATTGCCCACCAATTTGGCAAAATCGCCCGTGAAGTCCCGCCCAGCAATGGCAATCAGCGAGCGCATCCCTTGTTCGGATTTGCCCAACACATTAAAAAAGCGCACCAAGGTACCGGTGGCATCTTTGTCGAGATCTTGCATGAATTTTTCGTGGGAAAGCCCAATATTAGCAAAAGCATCTTCAATATGTTTGCCCCCAGCCTGAATGCGCGCACTCATCGCATTAAAACCACGCGCGGCACTCTCAGGAACAATCCCAGCAGAAATCATCGCTGTACCAAATGCCGCGGTTTCGCGGGCTGTCAACTTAAACATGGTTGCTGCACCGGTGGCACGATTGGTAAAATCAGACACCTCACTGGCCTTTGCCGCCATGTGGTTCGAGAGATGATTGATAGCATCACCTAAATCTTCAATGCCTGCTTGATTAAGCTTAAAGACATTGCGCAATTTAGCAAAGCGCTCCCCAATCTGATCCCCCGTCATATCAAAAGCCACAGCTGCTTTGGCAGCGTAAATGCTAAAAGCCTCGAGATCTTGTTCACCAATTCCTGCTTGGCTGGCACTGGTCATCAGTTCCAAAACTTCACGCGCCGCTAGCGGAATCTTGGTGGAGGTTTCCAAAGCAAAACGGCGCAATTCCTTTAAGCGATCAAGAGAGGCATCCAGAACCTTTTCCAAGCCTTTCATCGATTGGTCAAATTGCATGGCTTTATAGAGCGGTGCAATTAAGGTTGCTGTTTGCGCAAGCGCACCCACCATGCGCCCCCGCGCTTGGATAAAAGCATTTTCCGCATTCTTTGTCGCATCCTCAAGATGTTCAGGGTCAAACCAATTTTTAAAGTGCTG
>NZ_JBHILZ010000019.1:0-24441 GCF_042193725.1 Bartonella sp. OT172YNZD
GCGCTATTGCGCCGGCTGCCGAAACTCAAATTTTCTAGAGGAGGCACTTCTTCTGCATCAAATTCCACCCGCAATTTTCCAAGCTGTAAAGTGCTGTTGGAATTTAAATCGCGGTCAAACCAAACCCGCCACCCAAAAGCGCTCCACGCGCAATCAGATCATAAAGAAAGCTGGTCAAAGAGCGAGTGATAGCAATAACATGTTGACCGGTCAGATTCTCATCATTCGCCCAAGGGCGAAAACTGTTAATGATGTTTTTTTCCAAGACTGCGCGGGTGCGTACCACATTGACAAAGCGCCACAGTGGATCACTGGAGGTGGTATGGTTGCCCCCATTGGCAGCAATTTGTCCTTGACTATTTTGACTAAGGCGTGCCGGTATAAAGGTGGCAATATCGGCTTGATTGAGACGATTTGCCTCATGATCAATTTCGCCATCAAAATAACTAATGGGGCGTGCTGTCCCTAAAATGCCTTTGACATCTTGGTTGGAAGGAGACCAAAAAACACCGCCCCTTAGCTTGTCCCGTTTGATAAACATCGCCGCTGCAAAAGGACTTGCGGGTTTAATGCTAACACCACCCTCACTATTTGCCACCCGTACAAAGGGAAAACCAAATCCATTTGAGGGAAAAAGGTTTGGTGCTTTCTCATCAATCAACCCGTGTTGAATTAACGGGCAGTGTGCATATTCAAGCAGAAGATTTGCAGCACAATCAAAAATCTGTTGGCGCAAGCCATAAACACGGTGGGGTCAAAATGGGTCCCTCCACAACCTCTCACCCCCTTTAAAGGAGTTTTATGATGCGTGAGCACACTTATGTTATTTTAACCAATGCCGATTTCGTTGCAGGTAAGCGTTCACTGGGCAAGAGTGAAGAAATTCGTTTAAGTGAGGAAGCGGCTAAATATCCGTTGCTGCTTGGTCAGATCGCTGAAAAATCAGCCCCTGTCGTTTCTGCAGCCCCAACGGTTTCTCTCACAAAGACAAGCAAAGGGGCTTAAAGCATGCGGTGCGGGATGAGCGAAAAGGATGGCTCTCTCTTGTATGGCTTTGCGCATTGCCAACAATCACTCCGTAAATGTCTGACGACAAGGATTGGGACACGGGTTTTGCGTCGTCATTATGGATGTGATGTTGGAGCATTCCAAGACGCCAATGCTGATCCTGCGACGATGATGCAGCTTTATCAAGCAATTGTTGAAGCTTTAGATGATCCAGAATGTGGAGATCCTGGGTTTTCGTTGCAGAGGATTGATCTGACCAAAGCAACGCGTGAAGGCACATTCCATTTTGTTTTAACGGGTGTTTTTATCCCGATGGGCATTTGGGGGATTGGTCATACAAAGAGCCAATGAGCATCAATTTAGAGGTTGGTTTTGCCACTCCCACAGATTCCTCTGCCACAAATTATTGAAGAGCTTTCTGTTGAAGCAATTTTAGAGCAAAAGATTGCGCGTTTGATGGATGTTTTTGCAGCCCATCATATTCCTTATAATGTGGAAAAGACCGCCTATGACCCCGTGGTCATTCAATTACAAGCGGCTGCTTATGAAGAGTTGCTGTTGCGCCAACGGATCAATGAAGTAGCGCGAGACAATTTACTAGAATTTGCGCGTGGGACAAGTTTAGACCATTTGGGGGATTTTCATGGGGTCACGCGCCTTTTGGATGAAGATGATGAGCGGTTTCGCCGCCGCATTCGCTTAAATAGACAAGGACATTCCACAGGGGGCACAGCGCCACGTTATCAATATTTTGCGCTCTCCAGTGATATCCATGTCAAAGATGCTTTTGTTTATCGTGTGGGCAAAAGCCCGCTTATTCATGTTGCGCTTTTTAGTGATGCCTCTTCAGGGGTGGCTGATGAGGCTTTGATTGCCAAGGTTCAAACAGCCCTTGATGAGCCCTATGTTAAAATGACCAATGACCACATCTTTGTGAAAAGCGCGGTACAGCGGGTGATCGATGTTTCGGCTGATCTTTGGTTGTTACCGGATGAAGGCTCCTTTGTTTTGGAAAGAGCGGAGCAGAATTTAAGAGCAGAATGGGCGCGTGCGCAAAGGCTTGGGCGTGATCTTTCTTTAAGTTGGATACTCAGTCGCCTGATGGTTGAGGGTGTTCACCATGTGAACATAACGCAACCGTGCAAGGATATTTGGGTCGCACCTGATGAAGCTGTAGCTTTGGGGGATATTGTCTTGTCTGAACGGGGGCGTGCTTATTGATGTCCTCGTTGTTATTGCTGCTTAATTTCAGTCATTATTTTTCTGAAAAAGAAGCTTTATAGGGAGAAGAGCATACATGGAGCTGAGTGTAAAACGAAGAAATGCATATAACTGATCCAGTAATGTTGACAATAATTTCTAAATATGTTGCACTGATTACTTAAACAAATGGCTAGATTTGCTTTTATTCTCTGAGATAAGTGCTACTGTTGATGAGATAGAATGCGGATGAGGGAATTATCAGTTAAGGGATTAAGAGTAATGGGGGGAAAAAATAATCGTCAAGATTTGAGTTATGTTAGAATCGCTGTATTCGGTGTGATTATTATGATTTTGGGGATGGGGATTGGGCGATTTTTCTATACACCGGTATTTCCAGTTATGTTGGATGAAGGATTATTTACCTTTAATCAACTTTCTTATATAGCTAGCGCTAATTATGGCGGTTATTTAGTTGGGAGTATGTTTTTTTCGTTTTGCAGAGTTGGGAATATATCCCGTGCTTCCTACATGCTATCTGGTGCAGCTATAGTGACGAGCGCACTTATTTTTGCTATGGCGTTAACAACAAACTTTTACTTAGTCTTCTTTATCCGCTTTGCTGCTGGTATCGCGAGTGCGGCAATGATGATTTTTGGTTCTATTACGGTTATGCAGCATAGTCACAAGGTGTGGGTTATTGCTTCGCTTTATGCAGGTGTGGGAGTTGGTATTCTACTGGGTAATGAGTATGTCATTATTGGTTTGAGTAAATCGCTGAACGCGAAAAATATTTGGTTTGGAGCTGGTTTAATATCTGTTGTATTGTTGCTCTTGTTGTTTATTTTATTTCCACGTCGTGTTAATGCGTCTCAATTTTCTATTAATGAGTCATTGGCACACGAAAATATCGCTTGGTGGGAACTCGCTCTGATTTATGGGCTCGCTGGATTCGGTTATATTATTGTCGCGACATATCTTCCTCTGATGGCGAAAACATTTAATTTCCCATTACTTGCTAACCACTTATGGTCGTTTGTTGGAATAGCCATTGTTCCTAGTTGTTTCATTTGGTTATGGGGAGCACATCGGTGGGGAGTATTACGTTGTCTGATGCTCAATTTGCTTATCCAAGGAGGATGCGTATTACTGACATTATTCAGCCAGTCTCTTGTACTGATAGTTCTCAGTTGCATAGGGTTTGGATTTACTTTTATGGGGACGACTTCTTTAGTTATGCCGTTAGCTAAGCGTTTGTATGCGCCGTATGGCATAAATCTGCTGGGGTTGGCTACCTTAACTTACGGTTTTGGCCAAATATTAGGACCTCTCTTGACGAGTTTTTTACAGTTTGGTTCACATACCATTGCGCTTTCCGTTATCTGTGGTGCTGTAGCGCTTTTTGTCGCTGCTGGGATTTGTCAATATTGTCTTTGTAAAAAGGTAGTTGGCGTTTCATAAACCCGCAATCTTCACTAAAAAGTCGAGAGAATTTATTAAGTTCTTTTTGAAACATTTTGTGGAAGTCAAATTATTCTAATAGGGGAGATTACAGAATGCTTCACTCTACAGTTGCTATTTTGGGCGTTGGTCCTCGCGGGATCAGTATTCTCGAACGCTTGCTCACGCTTTATTACCATTATCCATTTTCTGGAAACATTGATATTTTATTGATTGATCCCAATGAGATGGGAACCGGTACCCATAGTGTGCATCAGCCAGATCATTTATTGGTTAACACTGTAGCTTGCCAGATTACTTTATTTGGTGATGATACAGTTAAGGGTGTCGGGCCTATTCGTAAGGGGCCGAATTTCTATCAATGGGCTATTCAACAAGGTTATCGGAATATTAACGGTGTTTTTTCTCGTACAGAGCATGATGTTGGGAGAGCAATCAAAGAAAATGATTATTTATCACGTCGTTTGTTAGGTGAATATCTGTCTTGGGCTTACCAAGAGCTCACGCAAGATTTACCTTCCGGTATTCGTATTAAGGAGATCCGACAAAAAGCTATCAATCTCCATATTCACCAAGACAATAAAACGGATGTTCTTTTGGAAGATGGTTGTCGTTACAGTGTAGATTTTGTTTATATTACCACTGGTCACGGTAAGAATATATATTCATCGCATGATGAAAATCTGCAACAGTTTGTGGCTGTTCATCAAATGAAAAACCCGCTTTTGAACTATTATTCGAATCCTTATCCAATTGAACAGTTGGACTCTATACAAGCTCAGTCTCGTGTGCTGGTGCAGGGAATTGGATTAACTAGCTATGATGTTTTGTCGCAATTGACTTATGGTCGCGGTGGGGCTTTTACTGAAAATGCTGGACAATTGCACTACATATCAAGCGGCAAAGAACCTAAGATAGCTCTATTCTCCCGTCAAACATTGCCTTTTAGTAGCCGCGGGATTAACCAAAAGGGTGATAGTGGGCAATACATACCATCATTCCTTACTCTTGATGCAATACATCATCTGCGTAAGCAGTCCAGCATGGCTAACGGTTCTCCGCAGCTGGATTTCGAAAAGCAGCTTTTACCTCTGTTGTTTAAAGAAATGTGTTATGTCTATCGAAGTGCGCAACTGGGGCACTGGCTAGACCCTGAATCCTATGTTGTTACTTCTAAAGACGAGCAGTGTATTCAAGCGTTGCTGTATCCTCATCGAAATAAAATATTCGCCTCTCTGAATGACTATACAAGATTCTTCATTGAGCATTTGGGGGAAGATCTTCATTCTTCCGCTGCAGGTAATGTTGATGGCCCAGTGAAAGCTGCTACAGATGTGCTACGAGATGTCCGTGATATTTTACGTGCAGCAATTGATTTTTGCGGATTAACGTCTTCATCTCACAAGTACTTTATTGAATATTTCAATCCAAACTTCAACCGTATTTCTGTCGGCCCGCCGATGCAGCGAAACCAAGAGTTGAAGGCACTGATGGAGGCTGGTATCGTGACTTTGGCTGGAGGACCTTCACCTAAACTTGTTCTCAATGCTAGTACTAGCCGTTTCGAAATTCAGTCTGTTTTTCAAGATGAAAACAGTTCAGTTGATGGAGATGTGCTGATCAAGGCTAAAATTGATAGTTTTTCTCCGTTGCGTGATGAGTCTCCTTTTATCCAAAATTTGGCTGCTCAGGGCATCATTCGACCATTTATCAACCAAGGATATCATCCTGGGGGTATTGATATTGACTGTCGGCAGCATCCTATAGATACTAAAGGACAAATACAAAATACATTATGGGTGGTAGGTAATCCAGTAGAGGGGCCTAATTTTTATACATATATTTTGCCTAGGCCTTTAGTTAATTCGCGTGCACTGCGGGATGCAGGGCGCTGTGTCATTGACATGTACGAGCAGCTTCTTAATCGCCACTCAGTCAAAGATTCAACAATTAATGTACATTGATGATGTAAAAAGCTTCCTGATACGCATGTCCTCTGTATCCGCTATAATGGCGATGCTGATGCTATTCATTTTTCTTATATCTATCTCAATAGGAACTTGGTTTCTTATTCCATTGGCTGGAGTGACTGTTAGCGGTTATTTGCTTTTGACGATACCATACTGGTGGTTGAAGAGTAATGCACGCAGTGGTGTGGCCATCCTGTTGGCTTGTACTTTAGTGCTGATGTGGCGTTGGCACTTTCCTGATGTTAGTACTGTGCTTGTGCGTTTTGCTGATGTCTTTTGGCTATTACTCGCCATGGGATTGTTGCGTTATGTGATGAATATATGGCGTATTTCAGAATTTCTCTCTGAACGGTTGATGCGCTATGGAAAGGGTTCGCTTACTCTGTCCATCGCGATACTGACTGCGTTTCTAGCTTTGCCGATGAGTTTGGGGGTTATCCCCCTAATGATTGATGCTTTGAAGCAAAGTGTTTTCCCCTCTCGCCATTTGGCCGCTATTGTGATGCGAATGATGAGCATCACAATGGTACTAATGCCGACCACCATCGGTGCAGCAACAGTTTTCGCTGCTATGCCTAGAACACCAATATTCACATCCGCTGCTTTGGGGATACCACTTTTTCTATTCAGTCTTTTGTTGTTGTGCATTTCTCCTGTTGTACCGCTAGCTAACCCGATTATTTGCGATAAGAGGAGAGCGAATAAAGAAGGAGCGAGAGTAAGAATTTGGATTTTTTTGATATTTTTCTGGCTAACATTTATCGTTGCGTTGACAGTTATCAGGTTGAATGCACTAGAAAGCGTTGCATTGACGGCGAGCATTCTATATGTCATTGAGCGTGGGAGTTCACGCAGTATTGATTTTTTGACTCCTTTGGTGGCCGTGATATGCAGTATATCAAGTGAAATTATGTTGTTGCTAGGTTGTAGTCTGCTAATATCTACTTGTGATTTGCTTATTCCTTTGTTGCCGGTGACGTTTAGTGATTCATTGGCATTGATCTCTGTTTGGCAGCGCTATGCTTGTATTCTCTTCGTATTGCCAATTTTCAGTGTAGTAGGAATTCATCCTATGGTGCTATTTAGTTTGACATTTCCCTTACTAGGGTCATCGATAGCTTATGGGGTTACGGATTATTTGGTTTGGATTTGCTTATTTATTGCAGCTCAACTCCTTTCTCCTGTATCAATAAATGCTATTTTTGCTTCCAGTAGCCTGCATATTTCACCGGTGGATACGAGCTTTAAAATGCATAGTTATTATGTATTAATGTTTAATCTTTTTGCGTTCATTTATTTGAGCTTTTTTATTCAATATTTATAAATTATGGAGATCTTATGCCTTACATAAACATTAAAATTACTAATGAAGGGGTTACCTCTGAGCAGAAACGACAACTAATAGAAGGGGCAACTCAATTATTAGTTAATATTCTGAATAAAAATCCCAAAACAACTGTTGTAGTGATTGATGAAGTGGAGACAGACAATTGGGGTATCGATGGTGTTCCCATTACAGAATTAAGGAAACATCGAAATAAAGAATAACTCTGTGTATTTGACAATAATTTAAGGTCAATATGGTTAATCAATGTAAAAAATCACGTTCTTAAGCAACATTTGATCAAACCGCCATTGGGGCGGTTGTTACAGCCCCTGATGCGGATGCACAGACCTATCCCTTAATGAGCCCGTGTTGGTCTTTACGCATGAGGGAGAGAAAATCCAAAAGCTTGGGGCAAGAGGCACGGCTCTTGATGTCATCAATGCTGTGTGTGCGCAAGGGATCGAGGCACAAATTATTCTTGTGCAGGTGGAAGAAAAATCAACCATTGCTGAGACGCAAGCCGAAATGGTGGGATCAAATACGGCTTTGACCAGTGTGCATGCGCTAAAACATGCACGGGGGCATTTAGGGGTGGAGCCTGGGATTTTACTGACACCAGCTTATAGTGCAGGGCGCCTTGATAATGGCAAAAACCCCGTGGCAGATGCCTTGGAACAGGTGGCAGAAAAGCTACAAGCCATTGCCGTGTTTGATACGAGGGGTAAAAACACGGAAGAAAGCCTTGCCACTCGTGCGGATTTTTCCTCACGCTTTTGTTATTTGATTGATCCCCATGGAAGAGAATGAGCTCACCCTTCGTGATACACAAAGCACCATAAGAACCGTTATTTTTCTTTCCTTTTTTGTGCTGTAAGAGCTTTATCTCGTTTCTGAAGAGTATCTTCTAATTGCTGAAGTATTTTTTTTCAATTTCTTCATCAATCGTATGTGTAAAATTAAAATAATCGGGAAAGCCATAAAACAACAGAGCAAAATAAATAGGCTCAAAATACATATAAGAGTAAGGCTCTCAAACTCTCTATTAGACTAACCCAATATCCGGACAACAGAGCCTACAGCTATACTTATAATAACTTACGCAGAACATTATTTTATAGTCCTTCGATGAAAGGGCCATAACTTCTTTAAACGCTAAAATTTCAGATTCTTTGTCAAACGCTGAAGAGACTCCCAAAACCTTATTTCTGGATTTTAAAGTGTCTCATGCAATGGTTATATTTTTTTATTGTCATACTGGTCTCATTTTTTTCTTTCATTTTCGGAGCGTGTTTCTGGTGCTTCTCCATATCTTTTCCATCTATCTCTTTCCGCTTTTTCACAATTCCTGTTTACACAAAAAACAAAGAGTTCCTATAATGACTGTAACGGATATAATAAGTATTATTGCAAATCCCATCATTCATTTCTTTTTCAATGAAAATCGTTGAAACGTCTCATGCATTTTTCTTCATTGCATCAATGAACAACTTTCCGTTCCTTATCGAAATATTTTCCTCAAACTTTGAAGCTTGTTATTTAAATTATCAACTTCCTGATCGATCCTTTTAAGCTCTTGATTTAATTTATTAATATGTTCATGATGTTTAGAAATCACTTCTAAATAATGTAATGCTTGAGACTGATCCTTAAGCTTATTTGCTTCATTTAGGTCTCGAAAAGCCTCTGTTCTTTTCTCAACATGCTCAAATAAAGTAAAAACCTTCTCGAGCCCCTTAAAATTGCAGCATTCCGCTTTTGAGTTATTTCATCTTTATAAGTAAGTTGCTTGTTATTCGGCATATTTTTCAGCAATGCAAAATAGAGTTCCTGCTGTTCAAGAGCTATTCTCTTCAAGTCCTCTACCGCCACTCCCAATATTTTTCCACCCCAATATTTCATTGTATCGCTCCATCCTCTCTCCGCATTGTCTTTTTCAAACTTTGCTGAATCCAACTTCTGAACCACATCATCACGTTCCTTAACGACTTGGGAACAAAATAATTTACCCATACCCGTATAGCCATGCGAGGTAGATAAAAGATATGTTAGCAAAAATACGATAAGAAATAAGCCTTCTCTCCACAGAACTTTTTTGTAAAAATTTTTCGATGTTTCTCACAGAAAAAACTTAAAATAAATACTAAATTTACATCAAAAGATGTTTAATGAAATTTATTAAATCCATTTAGAGAAATCTGCTATAAAAATAAAAAGGGATAAATTATACACAAATCAACCACACTACAAACAGAATAAAGCTATAAAAAATAATTTATTCAACAAAATAGCCGTAGATTTCTCTGTCTAGCTTTATATCTCTATAGGAGCAGTTTAATCACTTTATAGGTGACTTTAAAATATTTTAATAGGGTATTACAATTGCTTTAAAATAATATTTTGATTAACAATTATGAGTAATAAAACGGATAAACACAATCAATGTAGTGATCGACTACTTTATAATATAGATTTGTTTGTTTTATCCGTAGCAGCAATAAAAAAGTTTGTTTTTTACATAAATTCAAATTTATTCATTTTTTACATTACATTTTATGCTATTAATTTTAAGTTAATAAAGATCATAGATTTTTAAACTGATAAGATGCGTTCTTTTCTCAATGTACATTCATCAATATTTGATATAAAAATATCTACTTTACATCATAAAAGTGTATTCACAATAATAATATTTTTATTTAGGATCATCCTACCATGTAAGTGGTGAATAATGAAAACATAAATAAAGGGGGGGAATCATGGATCATACAGAATGTAATTAATGACTAAAGAAAATTCTTTTCCCTGAAATTATTTTTCAGGGAAAAGTTGGTTTGCTCTACAAGTGGGGAGGAGAAATGAAACAACAATATATTTTAGGAAAATACGCACGTGTTGTTGTTCGTGAAGAGGATGCTATTTTTGGTGCGGGTTCAAAGCAGTTTATTATCAATGATAAAAATTTTTGGGAGAACTTAGTGCTTATTGCAGCACAATGGGTAAAAAGAAAGACAGTAGATGAAGTTTACAATTCACTATCATTAATCATGTTAAAAGAAAATTTTGACCGTGCGTTTGATTTTCTTGTTTCTAACCATTTTCTTGTCAAAGCTGAAACATCAGACAATATCCTCAATAATCGCTATTCCAGAAGTCATCTCCATTATCAAAGCTATGGTATGCATCCAACCTCCGTTCAGCATATCCTTTTGCAAAAAAGTGTTGTCATTTTAGGGTGTGGTGGGATTGGTAATCATGTATCAGCAATGCTTGCATCCTCTGGCGTTGGAAAATTGACTCTTGTTGACAATGATGTGATCGAGATAACCAACCTTACCAGACAAATTCTTTTTACTGAAGAAGATATCAGTCTTCCGAAAACAACAGTTCTTAAACATGAGCTGATGCGGAGAAATAGCCAAATTGAAGTCCATGAATTACAAATGTTGATTACTGAAAAAGAGAATATCAACAAATTACCCAAAGCTGATTTATGGATCATTTCTGCTGATTCACCTGTTCAGCTAGGCCTATGGATCAATGAATGGTGTGTAAAAAATAAACAAGCCTATATAAATTCCGGTTATGTTAATGATATAGCTGTCTTTGGTCCATTTTACATACCTGGGAAAACTGGTTGTTACGCATGTAGCTCGTCTATAGGTAATCTTCCGGCAAAAAGCGACCATCTTATTTATGAAGCTTGTGTTATGATTAATAATAACTTCAAAGTTGCTACATTTCCCCCTGTTAATGCGCTTTCAGCTGCCATGTGTGCTAATGATGCTCTTAAATTTTTGGGTGGTTATGGAAGCCTTCTTTCCACTGATCGCCGTGTGGGGATATGGAGCAGCCAACTTTTCACAGAAGAGCATTCTCTAAAGAAAAATCCTCACTGTAAGGTTTGTGGAACAACACAATGAACAGACCTCGCACCCTTGCTCTCACCTATGGATCCTATAATGCTGTCCGCATGCTCATTGGTGTTTACCATGCGATTTTTTTAATGTCCATGGGAGTTAGTCTGGCGCAATTAGCTCTGCTTCAGGTTGTCTTTTCCACCACCATCCTGCTGCTTGATTTTCCCTGTGCTGTTTTATCTAACAGATATCGGCGTAAATATTCCGTTATGGCTGGGGTCTTTATGACAGGAGTATTTTATCTTCTATGCCTTCAAGCTCCCAATATGACAGCACTTATTATTGCGCAAATTCTCTATGCAGCGGGCATTTGCATCATTGTCAGCGCCATTGACGGATGAATTTACCATTCTCTAGGCGATAAACAGGATCACTTTTCGCATTATGCTCATCTCTACCACCAAGTTAACTCTTTCGGAAGTATTCTCAGTGGAATTGTAGGCATTGGAACGATCTATTACTCTGGACAATATTTTATGGGATATATCATCTCATGCCTTATGATGGGATTTATTTTTTTGATATTCCTTATTGTTCCTGAAGAAAAGAAAACGACAATTGAAACTTCCAAAACAAACACAATCTTGCACAATGCCAAGGAAACGCTCTGGATCTTTCAAAATACGCTAAGAGGAGCATGGTTTATTTTCCTCATGTGCCTTTTTAGCGCTGGTATTCAAATTATTTATCATTTCTGGCAACCGATAATACTTTCAGGGGGAAAAATTAATCACCTCAACGGTTTGCAAATGCTCATCTTGATGTGCTGCCATATTGGAGCCTTTTCAGCACAATATTTTTCAAATTTACTGATGTCTAAGTATCATGTTCTTGATAAAAAATATAAGAATTCTATAAAATATTTTTCCTTCTTTTCTGCGCTGATGTGCATAGCGCTCTATTTTTCAGTTCATAGCCATCAAACTGCTGCATCGGTCATCGCCTTCTCTTTAATCCATGGATTTATTTGCACTGTACCGATAGGGGCAAAAAGCTTATTTTTCTCAGAACTTAATCAAAAACAAACGCAGCATATTTCCGGTGTTGTTGGTGCTGTATCTTTTAGCGGAAGAATATTTTCAATTACAGTATTAAGTATTATTTCTTTTCTTCCTGCAAAAGTTTCTCCATCTTACTACCTAATATTACCGACCATTACTTTTTTCATGTGTGGTTTGGTTGTCATGAGATGGATGAAACACTCTCACAAGTCTCTATGAAAGGAAAATTTTAAAATTATCACCCACAAGGTTTTCTTCTAAAAGAGATTGATACTTTTTTAAACCATTGACACATCCAACTTTCAACATACAATGCAAATATAGAGCAATATGTTGATTTATAATGATAATATACCAAACTCGAATATCGTAAGATTCTTTCTTTTCAAATCTGTTTTTATGGTTGAAACAATCAAAATCATTTGCTTGCACATCACTAAGTGGAGAAAGCTGTATAAATAAAAACAATTTAGAAAGGAAAAATGCCTTTTATGAACTCCTATAATCAAAGTCTATCACAACATAGAAGAAGATGTATAATATGCCCCTTTGCATCTTCATAAGTATACAAATGGTGTGACTCTATAAGACTTTATATGATTCTAAAGAAACTTTTGCGTTTTATACCATTTAAGAGGTGCCGTCGCAAAATAGGCCTATACACATTGAAAGATATCTCTTTAACACAAGTGCATAAATTGGCAACACAAGTATATTTGTGTTTAGAACATTCGTTTTATCTGAGAGGCATAATCCCAACGGGATAAACAAAAGCGTAAGACACGTAATCTTCATTATTTAAAAGACACGACCATAGAGATTTATGAAAGTTATAAAACTGAATTAATAAGATGATGATAAAAATAGGAGCTCATTTCCACCTTTTTTGCTTTTATATTTTTTCAAAATTAAAAAGATTATTCCGTTTTTAGAAATGACTCGCTAGCAAATATATACAATATTTTCTTCCCTATTTGATATATAAAAGCTGACATAACCGATAAAGCAGTAAACCATCTTAAATATTTATCTCAAATATGCTGTTGTATAAGGAGTAGGTGTTGATTGACACGCCATAGCAAAAGAAAAAGCTTAGCAAAACAACGTCATAAAATAATAAATATGCCATCAAATGATTGGAAAGATAGAGGAAGGTCAAAAACACTTTGTGGAACAACATCCATAACATATCTAGCTTTACGGCCACTTATTCTTACAAACCTTCATGCTGCTCCCTATATCCATAAAAATAAATAAGAAATCTTTAGCTAAAAAATATGCAACGTCAATGTGATGCGACAATAGAGCTTCGCTTTCCTTTATCAACAAAAGCATGAGAAATTTTGAAACAAGCCCTTCTTTCTCGCGATATTTTTTCCAAAACTGATCATATTTCCTTTAAATATAAATTGGCATAGAGAATTACATGAAACATATTGCGCTTAAAATATCCCCCATCGGTTTTGCTTTAGTTTACACCATTAGAAAAAAAGTTTTTGTAACTTATTTCGTGAAACATAAAATTAAAAATCACACAGGAATTAAGAAAATGAGCAACCACACGTGCTGCTAACGCTGGTATTACAATTTCGTAAAAATTTAGATGGAAGGAAGATAAAATGGCATCCCTTTATACCAAAACAGGCGATAAAAAATATCTAGCAAGAAAAAAGCTTCACAAAATTGGGATTGATAGAAAAGCAAATAAGCATAAATCACTGCAAATAAAATTCCTACACACAATCGACTGCTTTTATAACAATAGATGGCGGAGAGGAAGAGATTCGAACTCTCGAGAGCCTTTTGAGCCCTACTCCCTTAGCAGGGGAGCGCCTTCGACCACTCGGCCACCTCTCCAACAGAGAGGCATAAATGGTATCAACAGAAAGTTCAAGACATTTTCGATTTTTTTCCCAAATATCTGAAATTTTTCTCCTTTATGGAGCCCATAGGGATAAAAAATTAACAAAACAAAAATTGTGTCTTTTTTACCACATTATCTCGAATAGTACATGTATACATTACAAAAAGGTAATTTCATATTTGAATATCTAAAAAGATTAGTATAGCTAAGATAACAAGTGCCGCGTATTCTACTTATGTTTTTGTTCTTAATGCGTTAGGCAAATGGTACTCTTTAGAAGAAGATTAAATGGACCTCGGAGATCCCATATGAATATTAAATCCCTTTTTTTAAGCTCTACAGCAGCTTTTTTGGTAATTTCTGGAGCACATGCTGCTTCAACAATTATTGCCGAACCCGAACCTGTAGAATATATTCGCGTTTGTGATGCCTACGGAAAAGGATATTTTTATATCCCTGGAACAGAAACCTGCATGCGTTTATCAGGAAATGTTCGTGCTGATTTTATAGGCGGTGATAATATCGATGCAACAACCGAAACTGAACTGAACAACAAAAGAAAAACCTATGGCGCATCATCACGGCTGACCCTTGTTTTTCAAGCAGCTTCTGAAACAGAAATGGGAACACTTCGTTCATATGCAAGAATTTATTCAAACTGGGGTGATGGTGTAGACATCACTGGGGCAAAGCTTGCAGCCGCTTACATTGAACTGGGTGGTTTTCGCGTAGGTCTTGATGACACAATTTTCAACAGCTGGACTGGTGGTTATGGAGATGTTCTCAATGATGACAGCATAGCGCCTGCTGGCACAACACGCACCAATTTTATTTCCTACACCTTTAATGGTGACTCCGGCTTTTCTGCTATTATCGGAGCTGAATTAGGCAATAATTCAGATACTCTTCCTGGAATAATAAGAGGATACTATATTGATAAAGATGAACAACTTGTTTCTATCACTGAGGATACTCTTCCAAGTAAAGCAATTAAAAATTACACACCCAATGTAGTTTTAGGTATAAAGTTTATGCAAAAATGGGGTGGTTTTTCAGCGGTTGCAGCATATGATACTTACTACAAAAAGTGGGCTGGAAAAGTACGTGCAGATTTCAATATCAATGATCGTTTCAATCTATGGGTAATGGCTGGTTATAAAAATGGCCTTGATTACTACACAGTAAAGGAAAATAGTGATGAATTATCACGAAAAAGCACAACGATTTATGCAAACTGGGGCGGTAAATGGGCTGGTTGGGCAGGTGCAACTTATAAGCTCACGCCAAAGGCGAATTTGAATGCACAAATTTCTTATAGTGCTGTAAAAACTTTTGCAACTTCTGTAAATATTGCATACACGCTGGTTCCAGGATTTGTAATTACACCTGAATTGACCTATGTTTCTTGGAATGATGATCGCGTTGTGAAGTACCAGAATAATGATGAAAAACATTTATTCAATAAAAAAAGTGCTTTTCAAGGTATGATCCGTTTACAGCGTTCATTCTAATCCTATTTAAGCTAAAGATTAAAAAAACTGGCAACTTATGTTGCCAGTTTTTATTTTTAAAATCAAATATCATGAGCATCTTTTCCTGATACTTATTTTCTTGTCTTTTTGACAAAAATTACTGACTTTCACAAAAATATCCTCTAAAGTAATAAAAGGGAAAATAGATATATCTTCAAAAAATGAATTAACCTCCTCCCCTTCTAAAGAATAGAGACTTCTATCAATAGAAATCTGTAACCGACCCTACTTTTCTTGAATCTCCATCACATTGATGTATAATGACAATTTATTATCTTGCATGTTGAATCAACCAAAACCATTCACTTGTACACCACAAGCGAAGAGAGCCGTGTGCATAAAAATGAGTAAAGAAAAGAAAAAACTTTTATGAATCTTTTTAAGTTCCAAGGGCTTTAGTAACATTGAGATCTGACAAAATGTATGATGGTGCTAGGCTCTTTGTATTAAGCATAAAATGAGAATACACTTCATAGAGGATTTTAGATTATATTCTTTACGAACGTCACTGTAAAATACGTGTTGTGATACACACTAAAAAACATTTCTTTCAAACAAGTATGTAAATATACAATACAAGTCCATTTTGATTGAAGCGTTTTATCTTGCGTAAGGATCATGCCATTATATACGCAACATCTCAACTTAGCTCATTTTTAAAGGAAAGGAAATATAAGACAAAGAAACAGTAAAATTTAATCTCTGCAAATCATAGAGCTTTCTGTAGAATTATGTTTCCATAAGAAGCCTTATACCGTACAGAGGATTTTTACACGATCAATGCCCCTTTTTACATAAAGCCAATTGGCAAAAAACAGCCTCTCTTAATAATAAAAAGGCTTACACGTCATCATAACCATATTTTCAATTAAAACACATTGAATTCACGGAAAATATTTATCAACCAATACATAAAGAACTGCTGCTGTTTCAACAGCTAGAATCCCATCATAATTTTCTTGACGAAAATGAAGTTGAAATGCTCGGATCAAATTTTTGTATCCTGTTTGGGTACACGCAGCAGAAATGCCATATCCATAACATTTTAGCTTCGCTAAAACATCTGCTTTGAGTGGAAAATTCTTAGAGAATTGCTCTTGATAATGATTTTTTAGTTCATCATCATACCATGCTCCATACCTGCCCTATAAAGTTCTCTCCGTGGAAAAGCTGCTCCTGGATCACTTTTTCTTCCAATGGCAAATCACTATGTCCCACAACATCAGTTGGCATAATATCGAGATACCGTTGAAGAATATTCGATACAAATTCCTTAAGGGCATCAATTTGTATTGGATTATAAGGAGGAAATATAAACCCCTCATCATGATAAGTCATAAAATCAACTGTCTCTTCTGAAGACTCAGAATGACCAGTCGCTAAATTAACAATTTCAACCCCGATAGATGCATCATTGAAATGACTATACCCAAACCCATGAACTCACACCGCATGCCATGCACGCTCATTTTACCAACCAAATTAAAAATACGCATATCTTTAAAGCCTGCCTCACAATATGTCTGCTCTGAAGGATCAGGAACAAGATAGTGTGCACTAACCTTTTCTCCTGTAAGCGCCATAATCGAGGCTTTAAAATCAAGAGCCGTACAATGCATAACGAGAAAACGAACGCAACGATTAAAACTCTTGACAGGAACGATAACTGTTGTAATCAATCTGATACATAAAAGCCCTTTCTTTTTTGCTTTAAAAACCCCTGCGCATCACAACAGATAGAATACGAATTGTTATTTGCAATGAACTTCCCCTCTAAATACTAAGAATTACGCCCAAAACTTGTTTATCAAAAACATTGACACTCTTATCAACAATTAAGACACATTTTTATTTCTCCTCCACACATACGTAAAATGTTTTTAACTACATTTACAAACACACCGCATTAGATATTTTCCCCAAACAAATTCCTACAAATTACCAATCGAAAAGAAAACAAAAGCGCAAAATAATCACTCCTTAAATCTTCACGTCTTACAGAAAAAATAGTTCTTCCTGTTATCAAATTGAGAAATATCGCTCCTCGGAAGCGAACACCCAACTATCATGCAATCACACAAAAACTTAAAGGAAAAATTTTATAAACTCTTTACAGAAGTTTATTATCAGATAACTGAACGACATATATTTACAATAAACTCTTCACGAACATATTTTTCAATAAAATTTGCAAAGCTTTCCTGTAAATGACACGACTTCTTGTCTTTTCACAACATTGCTTTTTGATTTACAAAGAATCTCAATTATTTGCAACGCTTGAGGCACACGAAGTCTCTGAATTCCTTTCATAGGCTCTATAGAAGATAACATGTTGATTTATAATAATAATTAATCATTATAAATATCGAATGTAAAGAGCCTAACATAGTAAAGTTTTTCTTATCTTGAATCAATCAAAGTCATTCACTTACACATCAAAAGAAAAATGAACCTATAAACAAAAGCCACTTAAAAAAGAATAAAAACACCTCTTATAATAGAAAATTCAATAAGTTAAGCAATATTTTTACGTCCCCGTAGAGGTTCATTTGCTTTTCTCAGTTGGCAAATATCTTTTTAAAACCAACCAAGGTGCATATTCTTGTAAAACGACACCTAAAAGTGGTTGTGTATAGGGAAAAGTTACACAATCATCGTCATAACCTTTCATCCGTATAGTCATCGTGGCACATCCAAGGCTTTCTTCTTGATTTTCTAATGTCTTGATGAAAGGTGATAAGCTCACTTCAACCTCAAGCAGTGGAATATCCTTTGTGCTTTTTTTGATTGGTTGAAAATATTTTAAAAGATGTTGATCACTGGAAGACCAATGAACCTCTGCATACATCGCTAATTGTTTACAAGCAGTAGTAACTTCTGCACCAACCAAATATGGACGAAAATGATTTTCAAATTCTTCCACGAAATGTTGTTCCAAGGACGCTTCTGATTGTCCAACCAGTTGCACAAGAACATAGGGGCTTTTCCATAAAAAATGCCGTTCAAATGGCTCATTTTCAAGATGACAATCACCCCACTGCGCAATGCTACTTTCATCAATTCCAATCAAAGTCCACGCATATTGAGCACGCGATACAGAAGAATAGTTCTTCTCATTGTGTTCTAAATAATGCTCTAAAAGCGCAAGAGCCTGTGAGGGCGGACCAGGAAAAACAACAAGCGTACTTCCATCGCAAGAGAGATAAAACCCTGGTGCTGTGCCTGTAGGATTATCAAGCACGGTTGCGGTCTTAGGAAACAATGCTTGACGCGCATTACTCTTATCCGCCGTAATCCCTAATCGTTGTAATTGACCTTTTATTGTTTGCCAAACATCTTCATGATGTACCAAAGGCTGCTTTACAGCTTGAGCAACTCCATCCCGTGTTTTATCATCTGATGTTGGTCCCAATCCCCCACTGATAATGATAAGATCTTCTTGTCCAAGACAAGAAACCACAGTCTCGCTGATGTGCTTTAATTGATCAGCACAAACAAAATGACGTGTGACTTGAATATTCCTCTTGTTTAAGCTTTGACTTAAATCTTGTAAACTCGTATTCAAATATTGTCCTGAAAGGAGTTCATCACCAACGGTAATAATTGCCGCATAATAAACAGAGACAGGATTCACAAGAGAATTAAGAACAGCTTTAGCCATCTGATGAGTCGTAGCTAAACCTCCCAAATCATAGGTGACAGTTTTTCCAGCACGAATAACCTGATCAACACTCTCAGATAATTGTTTTGCTTCCTCCTGAAAGCCTAAATGCTCTAAAAGTAAAGCCGTGGTATAAAGCATCGCAGAAGGATTTGCTTTATTTTGTCCAGCAATGCGTAGTGCGCTTCCATGAACAGGTTCAAAATAAGTAATCTCGCTCCCCACATTTGCACTAGGAGCAAGCCCCAATCCCCCCATTACTCCAGAGCCAAGATCAGAGAGAATATTGCCAAACATGTTTTCAGCAACAATCACGCCAAACTGCTCTGGCTTCGTTGTAATCCACAAAGCAACCGCATCAACATTATGAATATCTGCTTCAATTTCCGGATAGTTTTGCACAATTTTCTCAAAAATTTCTCGAGAAAATTGTCCACTTTCCCGCATAACATTGGGCTTATCAGCAAAAGTAACTCGCCTCACGCCATATTTCCTTGCATAAGAAAAAGCGTATTCGAATAACCGCTCTAAACCAAAGCGTGTCTGCAAACGGACTGTCCACGCAGCTTCTTCAAGCCCATATTTTGTCAAATTGGGATGTCTTAACCAAGCGGCTATTTCAGGAGTGATACCCCGAAAATCCAATCCAGCATAAAGTCCTTCACTCTTTTCTCTGATAACACAAAAATGAAAAGGTTTTCTCGGACCAAAGATGTATCTTATAGGGCGTATATTTGCAAACAACCCTAATTTTTGGCGAAGCTGAAGTACAGGAGAAACATAGGCAAGGTTTCGCTCTTTTAAATGCGGTTTAAGTTCTTTTAATGCCGCTTCTTTTCCTTTACTGATCACAGTTCCAAGTAAAATCGCATCACTCTGAGTAATTTTTTGCCAAGTTGCTTGAGGGACAGGATCTCCTTCCTGTTTCCAACATTCAAAACCAATATCACCATAAGTAAACTCAATTGGCAATTGAAATTGCTCTAAGACCATCAGCGCAGCATCACAAACCTCTGGTCCTATCCCATCACCAGGTAATACAAGAACTTTCTTTTTCATGATCCCTCCATCCATTCATCAATGACTGCATCCGTCATAGTAGAATTATCCTCCCACAAACGCGTACCAGCATCAGAGATGATCTTAAATTCATGATTGAAACAAGGACTTTTCGTCTGATTATCTACCGTTGCAAGTTGTGACTTTTCTCTCACTAAAGCTAAAAACTTCCCCTTATACTTAACTATTTCATCTCTAGCATCCATCGCCAATAAGAGTTTAAACCCTCTTGTCATGCGTTCAATTGCCACGCTTTTTTGTTCATCAGGAACCTCCAATAAAACCCTTTTTTTATAATGCCAGAAGGATGCATAAAACCATTGAGCATTTCCAAGCTCCCGACAAATCATTATTTTCTAAGTAAACAAGAATATCTCTAAGGCGCCGTTGCAAAACCTTATCTGGATAGCCAGGTGCATTCACAGCAAGTACAGCTTGAACATTAGGAAGCCGTGCTGCCAATATTTGTACCAATGTTCCAGCCATAGAAAATCCCACAAGCACTGCGGGCTCTTTAAAATAGCTTTTAAGTTTTTCTGCCATAAAAGATAAAATGTCTACAGCAGAATGATTGAGAACATGAGAACTCTTAGGAAAAAGAGAAAGCGTATCCAGCAGCGTGACAGGAAATCCTTTTGATAAGCATAGCTTTGTCAATAGAGAACAAAAAACACCACCATCCCCAATTGGCATTACAGGAGAAAGAATAATAATAGGAAGGCTCATTGATCAATTCCTCCTCTTATTTTCAAACATGCATTATAGGAGGAAGTTTTCCTACCCAATATAATTGATTTGTTAAACTCAAACTAAGCTTGTAACAAATTTAAAATCCACTCAACCAAACAACTTAATAAAAAAATTCATCTAATACAGACGCTCCATTCGTGTAAAACATCAAAAACATTTCCGTATAATGCTTTCTTTTATCATCTCACTCAGCTCATTTCTGAGGTCATAAACTCACGCACTTTGCGAATATAAATAATAAAACCAATCACACAACACACAGCTAACAAAGTTGCCATAGCCCGTGGACTATGACCAGATATCTTTCCGATAACTGCCGCACTTATTGCCGCACTTCCTAATTGCAAAGACCCCATAACACCAGAAGCCGCTCCAGCAGCTCGCGGATGCGATGAAATAGCCAACGCTGTTCCTAACGGCAATAAAAAACCATTACCAAAAGTAAGAACAGCAATAGCAATAAAACTTGTCACAAGGGGCCATGGGCTTAGATACATTTGCAAAGCAAAGAGCATGCCTCCTATAACAAAAATAATGTATCCTCGACAGACAGTTTTTTCCATAGACTCGCGTTCAAAAAACCATCGCGCCAAAAGATTTCCTAAAATATAGGGCAGTGAGACACCGATATAGCTATAACTAATATGTATCGGCGATAACCCCAAAGTCGTGAGTAAAAAAGGCGACTCCACAATATAAGCAAAATAGGCTATGTAAGAAAAACACGGAATAAGTGCATAAAAAATAAATTGTTTATTTCTAAGAACGCCTAAATATGCCTTCATCAATCCTACAGGAGAAAAATGCTGCCGCTTTTGAGGCGGCAGAGTTTCAGTTAGCACAAAACAACACAACAAAATGGTCAAAAATATAAAAAAGCTTAAAAAGATAAAAGTTGCCTGCCAATGAAAAGCTTGTATCAAAAGCCCACCAATGAAAGGCGCAAGTGCTGGTGACATTCCAATAAAAGGGAAAACAATCAAATAAAGTTTTCCGGCTGCTTTTTTATCCAACAAATCATTGATAATTGCACGACTTAAGACAAGTCCCGCACAAGCACCAAGACCTTGCAAAAAACGTAACACAAGAAAAGCGTGAATATGAACCGTATAAATTACACCAATGGTCGTAAACAACCATAAAAATAAGCCCAATAACAGTGTTTTTTTACGCCCAAAATTATCACTCAGCGGCCCATAAATGAGCTGTCCAAGTGCCAATGCCAACAAAAAAACTGCCACTGCACTCTGAATTTGAGATTGTGTCACTTGATAATATTGACGCATTTCTCCCAGTGCTGGTAAAAAAATATCGGTAGAAAGCAACCCCCCCGTCGATAAACATACAATAAGTATAATAAATAGCAAACTATATTTATGAATCATAAAGAAAATCACACTTTTTAGTTAGAGATTAAATAGTATTTAATTAAATATAAAAAATATAATTATATTTTATGCTTATACATACAAATAATAATTATTAAAAGTTTTATTATTTTACTTTATAAAAATATTATTTTTCTTATAGACAGCGTTTTGTTTTACAGACCTCATGGGACAAAAAGTTATCCCCTAAATAAGCTCTCCTGTACAAACATCTTGCCGTAATCTTCCGCTGCTTTTTTCATTGATATCATAAGCAAAAGCACAATCTCTCTCC
This sequence comes from Bartonella sp. OT172YNZD, assembly GCF_042193725.1. NCBI lineage: Bacteria > Pseudomonadati > Pseudomonadota > Alphaproteobacteria > Hyphomicrobiales > Bartonellaceae > Bartonella > Bartonella sp. OT172YNZD. Next base: position 22,413 of record NZ_JBHILZ010000019.1, read on the forward strand.
ACGACAACAGTCCCACTTTCTATACAATATCCATCAAAGTTGATCGATAAAACGCAAAGCAGAAAAACAATCTCTAACGTCTCTACCCCAAAATCACTATGGTATAAACACAGCGCATAACACAACAATAGCTTGAAGACCCTATCAACACAAATCTTTATTGTAAAGAATTTAGGTCTATCAGCTCATAGATAATGACACTTCTGCAAAAAAAACAAATATATTTTGCTCATTTCATAAAACTTTTTACTTAAGATAAAAAATTAAAAAACTGTATAACATCTTGATAAATATAATACTGTAATTTAATATGTTTTATTTAATTGACTCACAGGAGCTGTGAATGTGCATAATAGAAATAACACGCATCCCATTACTGGTACCTCTTACAGTTGAAGGGAAAACATATACAGAGATTAGTTTACGACGTGCAAAAGTTAAAGACTTAAGAGCGATAAGCAAAAAGGAAGGGATCAAGCAAACAATAGAAATGATTGCCTGTCTTTCAGGATGGTCTTATGATATGATCAACAAACTTGATAAGCATGACTTTTCAAATATCAAAGATAGTTTGGACTCCTCAGTAAAAGAAGCGCTCGACAAAATAATCAGCATCAGTAACGGTATTAAAATGGCTTTGAAAAATCCATTCACAAACTATATCGAAAGTTTTATCCATGCAATAAAAACACACATCGAAAAAACAATGAGTGTCTGTATTTTCAGCAACACCATGTTGGAAAAATGCAAAAATAGTTTGTATAAAGATACATTTGAAACACAGGATATAAAAAACAAAAAAGAAGAAATCTTTAGCGACTATACACCAATAACAGTACATAATCCTTCTAATACACCGATTCAAATGAACATTATAAATTACGGTATCTTCATACAAAATAGTCCATCAGGACATATGCATATTACATCTCATCCCAAAACTGAAAACACAACAAAAAAGCCAATTTTGAATATAATCTTAAAATTGTCAGACATTGCCTCAAACATTTTGAATCTGCCCTCTTGGTGTTGGGAGTTTTTACTTAAAAGATTGAAATAATTTTTCGAGTATTATTTCTAAGTAAAATAACAAGGAGGAGAGCGTAAAATCAAAGGACTTTCCTCCCTTTTCATTTATCTCGGCTTTTTAAATTGCAGCTTATTAATATTTTTTTGATCATCAAAACATACTATTCGTCGTAAAAGCAGCAGATAAAGAGGAAAATTATAGCGAACATGATTTCTTAGAAAAAAGCAAACAACGGCTAAGAAATTTTACTTTTTATCCTCAAACACAAGAGGCACCATCAACGACCAAAAGAAGCCTCACACAAAACAGTCATACTTTTTATGAAAAAATTTCTATAAGGCACAGGAGGATCAATCAATATGCGCCTAAAACATCAACATCCCCCTTGATACTGCTGATCATATGTTGATCAAAAAATTATCATAAAAACAATCTCTTGTCATGCAAACACTCTTTTCAAATTTTCCAACAGAGCCCTAAGAAAACAAACATATGACATCATTTTGCGCGGCCAGCTCATGATGTAAAAAAACGCTTAATCTCTTTACACCTTGGACGCTCAACAAAATTCTCCATTAACAGCTCTAAACAAAAACTTAAAAAAACAATAAATTCCCTGATGATATACAATACTTTTTCTTTGGTTAATTCGGTTTTCCCGACCTCAAGAAGTCCCAAGAACAGAAAAAAGCCGAGCCGACAATTGAGATCTTTCAGCCTTGCAAACACACCCCACACACTCTACAGCACAAGAAACAGCTTCAACAGCTTCTGCTTACCCCAGGACACGAGGTGCAATTATAAATTATTCCGCCTCGTAAGAGATAAAGTGATCACGGGACACATCTTTCTTCAAGAATAAATGAGATCTTTAGAGTTGTGTATAGCCACATTTTACTTCTCATAACAAACATTTGTTTAAAGTATTTTCTATCTCTTTTTAGCGTTTCTTTACCCCTTTTGGAACATAATTGGTAAAAAGACATTTTATCTCCAGCA
>NZ_JBHILZ010000002.1:0-215015 GCF_042193725.1 Bartonella sp. OT172YNZD
GTCTTCCCATGATCAACGTGACCAATCGTACCAATATTAACATGCGGTTTTGTTCGTTCAAACTTGCTCTTCGCCATTGCTATTAATCTCTTGTTTTATTCCCTATTTTTGTTAGCATCTAGGGACAGTCCTTCAAAACTGAGTCTGACCAGACTGTAACCAGCCCAACCACTACAACTCTTAGACGGAAAACCCCACCCAATCTATAAATGGAATATCCTCCATCATACCTAATTTGCCCAATCATCAACAATCCTTTGGAGCGGGTAGCGGGAATCGAACCCGCATATTCAGCTTGGAAGGCTGCTGCTCTACCATTGAGCTATACCCGCATGAACCCACGTACTAACTCTCCTTCGATGAATGGTGGAGGGGGTTGGATTCGAACCAACGTAGCATACGCAACGGATTTACAGTCCGCCCCCTTTAACCACTCGGGCACCCCTCCATTACACCGGTAAAGTCGCGCAATGAGACATCACGACAACCATCTTGAATACCCATTCAATTCAATCTGATTGCGAAGTGGTTATGACGATTACTATTGTATCTGTCAACAGAATAAATACAATTCTGTACAAATTTCCTGCTCATAACTTTAAATCATAGATTTTTTCTCTCTATTTTTCTTATTAACACGCTATAAAGAAGCTATGAAAGAAAAAATATCACAAAATTCTCATTATGCTCGTTTACGTCGCCGATATCGCGATATAAAAGGCTCTCCTTCTCGATCTTTTACACACCTAAAGCAGAAAGCTGCTTCTTCACAGCAAGGGATAATCCATCTTTATGGCATTCATTCTGTTCAGGCTGCTTTAAAAAACCCAAAAAGAATTTTAAAATGTCTTTACGTTACACAAAATGCCTTAAAACGATTAAATATATCCGAATCAGATTATCCTTGCTCTGTTACATTATGCACCCCCAAATATCTTGATTCGCTTGTTGGAAGTGAGGCTGTTCATCAAGGTATTGTTTTGGAAACTCTTCCCCTCAAACCATGCAAACTGTCGGAACTAACCAATACTGATCTGGTCATTGTCATGGATCAAATTACCGATCCACATAATGTTGGCGCTATTATGCGCTCTGCAGTTGCATTGAAAGCTAAAGCACTTATTACAACTTGCCGTCACTCTCCCCACGAAAGCGGTGTCCTTGCGAAAGTAGCATCTGGAGCTTTGGAAATGATTCATTATATTACCGTACGAAACCTCGCTGAAGCTCTTCAAGAACTTCATCAAACAGGTTTTACAAGCTTTGGTCTCGATTCAGAAGGTGACAAACCTCTAGAAACAGCATTAACAGGGAATAAAATTGCTCTTGTTTTAGGTGCAGAAGGTAAAGGTTTACGTAAAAAAACACGCGAAACCGTTTGCGTTTTAACACGCCTTGATATGCCTGGAAATATTAAATCATTAAATGTTTCAAATGCAGCAACAATAGCGCTTTATATGGCACATAAATATCTTAGATTCTAGTTTTTAATTTTTTGTGAAACATCAAAAAAACCAACCGACAAAAAACCCGCAAGAAACCCGCCAATATGAGCTTCCCATGCTATTGAGATGCCATTTTTTTCAAACAAAATAGAAGAAATACCTATGATAAAATCAGCTGTCAGCCACACACTCATATAAACAAGTACCCCCTTAGAACACAGAGCTTTTTTGACGGACAATAAAGATCCCAAAAGTTTTTCGTTCTGCGCATTGACATCTAGATAACCACTAAAAAAACCGTAACGTGCAATAGCCCCCATCATTCCAGATACAGCACCTGACGCCCCAATAAGTGATATGGTACTTTCTTGATGAAATGTAAAATAAGTCAAAACAGAAATAACTGCCGTTAACACCCAAAAAATTAAAAAACGTAAAACACCAAAATGCCTTGCTAAAGGAGAGCCAAAAACCAAAAGCCAAACCATATTAAGAGCAACATGTTTAAAACTACTATGCATAAATGAATAACTCACCATGGTATAACAAAATGCTATAGGATCCCTCTTAAATAATGCTGGTATAAATAAAAAAAACTCAAGACTTTCAACATAAACCTGATGAGAAAAAAAATACTGAGAAAGACAATAAAGACAAAAACAAAATGCTATCAAAACAACTATAATAAATGGAACATTCAACAAGGGTTCTTTAGGTTGTTTCGGCAATCGGGAAACATCATCATGTTGGTGACTAGAAACTTTCATTGTATAAAATCTCGTATTCTTTAGAGAATGGGTTATTCTTTATACAAAATAAATATACCACTCCCAGTGATGCAGAATCTTTTCAATACCTCTTCGAAGCCACTTTTTAAATTTTTAATAGCTCTACATGAAAATACGTGTATTTGATACAAAAGATTTTAAAAAGCATGAATATCAAGAATATGATTTACAAACTTAGTGATATCCTGCTTATTTAAATGTAAAGTTATCATGCAATATACAAGAACTTACGAATAGACAAATTCGCTTATGAGGTAGTGTATAATAAAAATATATAAACATTGTTTTTTTACTAGAAATATACTGATCATTGCATTTTTTAACCAAGCTATACTTCACTTCGATTGATAAACTTTAAATAATCTTAAGTCTCAATTTTTTCATTAATATAGCTTGCATTTCTTCTACTCTTTGAATGAAAAACGACATCTCTATGAGAAAAAAACTACCAACACTGCGTTTTCTGATATAGTAATTGGTGTTTCATGATGAATTACTCACTTGATAGTCTGTTTCCCTCATAAATGCAAAAGCGTCCATCCATCTCTTTAACAAATGTAAACAGGACTTTCATTTCAACCTCTAACAGATATAATTCAAGAACTGTCTCCTATGAACCACTGAAAAAATATGTTGATTTTAATGATGCGTCTTTGAATTTAAACAATTCATGAAGGAAATTTTTATTCCTTTCTTAGACAATCTCATCTACACATCCGCCACTTGTAACACGCAAGAGAATAGTTTGAATTAATTCAATATAAAAAAATTAAATGAGGCAATCATAGGAATTTGAACCTCTTATTAAGTTGTAAAATGATAAAGGAGCATTATAAATCAATGTATTATAAATAGATAACACACTAATCATTGAAGAGGAAGATCTTGAGAATTCTGCTTGCAATCCTTTAACCACACATCATAAATAGGATGCTCAACAGCGTTCAAACCAGGACTATCTGCAAACATCCATCCTGTAAAAATACGCCGTATTTTTTTATCTAATGTCACTTCACTGACTTCAACAAAACCAGTTGTACGCGTTGGTTCATCTTTAGAGCTCGTATAACACGCACGTGGCGTTACCTGTAATGCACCATACTGATAAATTTTACCAAGAGTAACTTCAAAACGTGTAGTCCGCCCCGTGATTTTGTCAAGACCTGCAAAAACAGCAATTCCATTGCTAATACGCTCAGCCCGCACTCCACTATTTAAGGACAAAAACACTAAAACTCCCATTAAAGAAATATATATAAAATACCTCACCCTTAACAATAAAAAAAATCTCATCATATCAAAATCAATCGTACCTTGAAAAATAATTCTTTTCATAACATAGAGTCAAGTAAGACAAAAATACACGCGCACATTAAAACATTTTATTTTTTAGGTGACCACGCATCATAATCTTCATGCACACAAGAACGTTCTCCATTGGAGGTGATAGCCCCCTTCGGTCGATAGTCCTCACTTGTTCCTGTCATATTTGCAACATGAGGCTTTTCCCATTCATAAGGATGATAATCTTCCTGTGTTGGTGGACACTCACAGCGATGATGAATCCAGCCGTGCCAGCCTGGTGGAATAGTAGAAGCCTCAGAATAGTCTTTATAAATAACCCAACGATGCGGATAACCATCCTTATGAAGTCCTCCTTCATAATATATATTTCCAAATTGATCTTCCCCTATCTGCTTACCTTTGCGCCATGTGAAAAAACGCGTACCAATGGTGTTGCCATTCCACCATGTGAAGATTTGCTTAAAAAAACGAGCCATCTGCTATTCCATTCATTTAGTGCTCTCATGAAATTAATCATTGGAATAAAATTGTTAACGATTGAAATTCCCGAAAAAATTACTAGTAAATTCAGCTACAATCCCAATTGATAGGATAACGTGCTATCCCTTAATTTCAAGAAGATATCATATATATGGCTTCTTCTCCACCTCATAAAATTTAATCTATGCCAAGTTTCATCTTAACCAATTCATTAACAGCTTGAGGATTTGCCTTACCACCTGTTGCTTTCATTACCTGTCCAACAAACCAACCAGCTAAAGCAGGTTTGTATTTTGCTTGCGCAACTTTATCAGAATTATTGGCAACGATCTCATCAACAGCTCTTTCAATAGCCTTCGTATCCGTTACCTGCCTCATATTTCGCTCTTCTACAATTTGGCGTGCATCTCCCCCCTCATTCCAAATAATCTCAAAAAGATCTTTGGCAATTTTTCCAGAAATAACTCCTTCTTTTATAAGATCAATAATACTTCCCAATTGATTTGCCGATACTGGTGACTCTTCAATCTCACGATTATCTTTATTTAAAGCCCCTAAAAGGTCATTAATCACCCAATTGGCAACTATTTTTCCATCACGCCCACGTGCTACTTCTTCAAAATAATCAGCAATAGCCTTTTCTGTCACAAGAATGGAAGCATCATACACTGTCAATCCCATTTCCTTAACAAAACGTGCTTTTATAGCGTCAGGCAATTCTGGTAAATCTGCTGCCAAAGCATCCACAAATGCTTGATCAAATTCTAATGGTACAAGATCAGGATCAGGAAAATAACGATAATCATGCGCTTCTTCCTTTGAGCGCATAGAGCGTGTTTCGCCTTTAGCGGCATCAAAAAGCCGAGTCTCTTGATCTATGATGCCTCCATCTTCTAAAATTGCGATCTGACGACGCGCTTCATACTCAATTGCTTGACCAATAAAGCGGATAGAATTAACGTTTTTAATTTCACAGCGCGTTCCAAAATTTTCACCAGGACGACGAACAGATACATTGACATCTGCACGCATAGAACCTTCATCCATATTGCCATCGCAAGTGCCCAAATAACGAACAATTGTACGCAATTTTGTCATATAGGCTTTGGCTTCATCTGATGAGCGCATATCAGGTTTGGAAACAATTTCCATAAGAGCAACACCAGAACGATTAAGATCTACAAAAGACATCGTTGGATGTTGATCATGTATTGATTTTCCAGCATCCTGTTCAAGATGCAACCTCTCAATTCCCACTTCAATATCCTCAAATTCTCCATTCGAATCTGGACCAACAGATATGATAATTTTTCCCTCCCCCACAATGGGATAGCGAAATTGAGAAATCTGATACCCTTGCGGTAAATCTGGATAAAAATAATTTTTGCGATCAAAAACAGATTTTAAATTAATATGCGCCTTTAATCCTAACCCCGTTCGAACCGCTTGACGAACACATTCTTGATTAAGAACAGGCAACATACCTGGCATGGCGGCATCAATAAGTGATACATGATTGTTCGGCTCTGCACCAAATTTGGCTGATGCTCCTGAAAAAAGTTTCGAATTTGATATGATTTGCGCATGAACTTCCATGCCAATGATGACTTCCCAATCACCTGTAAGTCCAGAAATAAAACGCTTAGAATCAGGAGTACGCGTATCAATGATGCTCATTGCCAATCCACTACCAATATTTTAAAGATATACTCATGGCTTATCTAAAACCATTCTCTCAGTGCAATCCTAGGATATAATCTTACAAAAAGCCCGATTCCATCGAGCTTTTTCTGTTTGCATAAGTATTAAGCTTTTTTAAGAGCCTTTTTCTTAGCTGATGTTTTCTCTGTAGATGTTTCTTTCACTGCAGATTTTTTCTTTGCCGGCTTTTCTTCAGCTACATCTGATTCGTCATATTCTTTCATCAACTCTTCAACCGTCACTTTTTTATCTGTAACTTTTATCTGTGTTAATAAATAATCAATGACCTTTTCTTCAAAAATCGGAGCACGTAGATTTTCAACAGCTTCCGGAGTCCTACGGAAAAAATCCATAATCTCTTTCTCTTGTCCAGGATACTGGCGAACCTGATCAAAAACGGCTGCTTTTAGCTCATCCTCACTAACTTTAACACCAACCTTCATTCCAATTTCAGAAAGCACCAAACCAAGACGAACACGACGTTGCGCAAGGACACGATATTCCTCCCGTGCCTTTTCTTCTATAATACCTTCATCTTCAAAACTGCGCCCAGCCTTTTTCAAATCATCATTAACCTGAGCCCATATATTGTTAAATTCAATCTCTAAAAGTTCTTCAGGAATTTCAAAATTATAATCAGCATCTAAAGCATCAAGAATTTGACGCTTAACTTTTTGACGTGTCACTGAACCATATTGGCTTTCAATCTGCCCACGAACAACCTCCCGTAAGCGATCTAGAGATTCTAAACCAACTTTTTGCGCTGCTTCATCATCAATTTTTAACTCATCTGGTTTAAAGACAGCTTTGACACTAATGTCAAACTCTGCTTCCCGTCCCGCCAAATGTGCTGCACTGTAATTATCAGGAAATTTAACAGAAATGGTTTTTGCATCTCCAGCTTTAACACCAACCAATTGCTCTTCAAAATCAGGAATAAATTGTTTTGACCCAAGAATCAGTTGTGCATCACTATCTGTCCCACCTTCAAATGGAACGCCTTCAAGCTTACCTTGATAATCTATGGTAATACGATCACCTTCTTCAGAAGCCCCTTCTTTTAGGGAATAATTACGCGTAGAAGAAAGGACGCGATTGACTTGATCATCAATATCCTGTTCAGGAATAGTTGCAATTTCACGAACAATCTCAATATGTTCAAAATCTTTAATTTCAATTTTTGGTAAAACTTCATACTTTATACTAAAAGTAAAATCGGCTTTGCCATCTAGAATTTTTTCATCTTCATCTACATCAATTTTTGGCTGCATCGCTGCACGTTCATTGCGGTCTGCTAAAATAGAACGGGGTGCATCACTAAGTATCTCATTGAGAATCTCCGCCATAAAGGATTTACCATACATTTTTCGCAAATGCGCACCAGGTACTTTACCGGGACGAAAACCATTAAGCTTGATTTTTCCCTTGGTATCATCCAATCGTTCATTCAACTTTTCTTCTAAATCTTTCGCTGGAACCACGATCTTAATTTCGCGCTTCAGTCCTTCATTAAGCGTCTCGGTAACCTGCATTAAACACCTTCATTTTTCTAAGGAGAGGGATAAACCCACTCTAATAATCATTACATTCTAACACTTCGAGTGTTACATTTACCATGAAGCGGAATTTCAGACACGTAGAAATCCGTAGCACTTAAGGGATTGCTTTGGTGCGGATGGAGGGACTCGAACCCCCACGGTCTCCCGCCAGAACCTAAATCTGGTGCGTCTACCAATTTCGCCACATCCGCTCAAACTTACAAGCTAATAACCTTATACAAGCGGCGTCTCTATACCATTAATTACAGAAAAAAAGCAAACAAATATATTAAAAAAACAAAATCTATGCTTTTCATACATAACTCCTTACGCTAAAAGTCAATTATGTTAAAGACATTTGATATCCCAATTCATATCATCGGTGGCGGTCTTGCGGGGTGTGAAGCGAGCTGGCAAATCGCTCAATCAGGAATTCCTGTTGTTTTGCATGAAATGCGACCCGAAAAAAAATCAGATGCCCATAAAACCGATAAATTAGCAGAACTGGTTTGTTCAAATTCATTTCGTTGCGATGATTCATTAACAAATGCCGTAGGGCTTTTACATGCTGAAATGCGATTAGCGAAATCGTTAATTATGAAAGCTGCTGATGCCAACAAAGTTCCCGCAGGTAGTGCCCTTGCTGTTGACCGTGATGGATTTTCAAAAACCGTTACAACAGCACTCGAAAACCATCCTCTTATAACAATCAAACGTGAAGAAGTTCAAGAAATTCCTAAAACTTGGAAACATGTTGTCATTGCAACGGGTCCCCTTACATCGCCTGCACTTGCTCAGGAATTACAAACAATAACCGGTATAAAAGCTCTTTCTTTTTTTGATGCGATTGCACCTATTATCCATACCGATAGTATTGATATCAACATTTGTTGGTATCAGTCTCGCTATGATAAAATTGGTCCTGAGGGAACAGGAAAAGATTATCTTAATTGTCCCCTCAACAAAGAACAATATAAAACATTCGTGGAAGCATTAAAAAATGCTGAAAAAACAGAGTTTCGTGACTTTGAAAAAACGCCCTATTTTGATGGATGCCTCCCCATTGAAATTATGGCTGAGCGCGGACTTGAAACGTTAAGACATGGTCCTATGAAACCTATGGGCTTAACCAATACCCATAACCCTACAGTTAAACCCTATGCTGTCGTTCAATTACGCCAAGATAATAAACTTGGAACACTTTACAATATGGTCGGCTTTCAAACAAAACTGAAATATGGTGAACAAATTCGCATTTTTAGAATGATTCCCGGTCTTGAAAAAGCAGAGTTTGCGCGTCTTGGTGGTCTTCACCGCAATACCTACCTTAACTCGCCAATCATTCTTGACCAAACTCTTCGTTTAAAACAAAAAAAACAACTACGCTTTGCAGGGCAAATTACCGGATGTGAAGGTTATGTAGAATCAGCGGCAATAGGGCTTCTTGCTGGACATTTTGCTGCTGCCGAATATCATCATATTTCTCCTTACCTACCCCCACAAACTACAGCATTCGGAGCCCTTTTGAATTATATTACAGGGGGACACATCATAGATGAAAAAGCAGAAACACAGTCCTTTCAGCCAATGAATATTAATTTCGGACTATTTCCCCCTATTACTTCGATTAAAGATTCAGAAAAACACTTACCAAGTAAAGAAAAAAAATTAATAAAAAAACAAGCCATAACAACGAGAGCTCTCAATGATTGTACTCAGTGGTTAGCAGATAAAGAATCAAAGAGTTCCTGTTTATAAAAAGCACACAATTCGCCTCTCACCTACTGAATAGATCTTTGTGACTCTTGTGAAAAAATCATTCTAAAGCCTTTTAAAGACTGTCTCCCCCAATCAATAAATACTACCCTACGTTTCATCATTTATTCAATTATGTAGGTGCTGTAAAATAACTTTTAGCTATAAAAAACCTTTACCGCTATTAACAATTATGATTTAATGACTAAAAGTAAAATAGATGGAAAATACACAAGCAATACTATATTATCTCTATCGAGAGATATTACGTAATATACATTATTCATAAGAGTAATTTTTCTGTTTTTTAACTTCCTCTCTCAAAATTTGTGATATTCTCTCATTTTAACTCTTGTGTGATGAAGAAAAAGCGCTCGCTTGCATATCACAAGTGAAATAAAGATATGGAAAGAATATTTGTAGGATAGAGCTTGATCTATCTCTTCCCTCTCAAATGCCAAGAAAAATCACAATATTGAAAGCGAAATCTGAATATCATAAGATTCTTTTATTTCAGACTCTCTTATAATAAATCAATAAAAATTATCCTCTTGGTGTATCACAAGCAAAGTTGGCGTATAAGTAAAAAATAAAACTATCCTTTATGCACGCGTCTCAGATATTGAGAGCTGGTCGCAACATTATAGGAACTGAGAAAAATAGTACGGTGGCACCAACATGCGCTTTTATTAAGCGTAAATGGTGGTATATAATAATTTTTATAGACTTTACAGAGTTTTTTGCCTCATACTATTTACGGATCTTGTTTTGAATTAAACACCGTGACACTTCAGCATAATAAAAGTTAACATTACATTTTATAAGCCATACCAGCGATTCATTAATCCAGTGCAATATTTTATTGAAAAGGCTAAAAATATCTCAAAGTTTTATATGAAAAACACGCATAACACATGTGTTAAAAAAACCCGCTTATAAATAAATCGGGTTTTTTTAATGTAGCTTAAATTATTTTTTATTAACTGCTTCTTTAAGGCTTTTTCCTGCAGAAAATTTGGGTACAGAACGTGCTGGAATATTGATTTCAGCACCCGTTGAAGGATTACGCCCCTTTGTTGCAGCACGATGAGAAACTTCAAAAGAGCCAAAACCTGGAAGACGAACATCTCCCCCTGAAGCCAAAGCTTCTGTTACAGAAGCCATAAAAGCATCAACAGCAGCACCAGCTTGCGCTTTCGAAACACCTGCCTTTTCAGCAACGGAGCTAACCAATTCACTTTTATTCATAAAATATTTCCTTTCCCTATATTACCTGACAACATAACTTAATCATGTTATTGGTCAGTTTATTGAAAAGTACCGCAAACAGAAGTCTTATTTTTATTCGAAACATTGTTTTTTTAGCAATAATCACAGTTATTCACGGAATTTTTCACTTTTTCCAACAAAAAACAGAATAATAACCTCAACAACGCCTTCTGCCACCTAAAAAATGCCGTTATAAATGAGATAAGTGAATCAGTGCGCAATCTGTATTCCTTCACTATCACTGCTCTCTGACCGGATTGGGACAGCCACTGTAGAGGGTTCTTTCCATTCAATAGTATCTGGAAAACGAACCAAAGCATGTTTCAAAACTTCACTCACATGATTTACCGGAATAATTTCCATATTATTTTTGACATCATCTGGAATATCAACCAAATCTTTTGCGTTGTCTTCAGGAATAAGTACCTTTTTTATCCCTCCTCGAAGAGCTGCTAGGAGTTTTTCTTTTAATCCACCAATTGGTAAAACGCGTCCACGTAAAGTAATTTCACCAGTCATTGCAATATCTTTATGCACAGCTACTCCTGTAAGGACCGAAACAATTGCTGTCACCATTGCAACCCCAGCAGATGGGCCATCTTTTGGTGTCGCTCCCTCTGGAACATGAACATGGATATCGCGTTTTTCAAAAAGTGGAGGTTCAATACCAAAGTCAACAGCACGAGAACGTACATAAGATGCTGCCGCTGAAATGGACTCTTTCATAATATCACGTAAATTTCCAGTTACAGTCATCTTACCTTTGCCGGGCATCATAACTCCTTCAATGGTCAATAACTCTCCACCGACTTCTGTCCACGCAAGGCCTGTTACAACACCAATTTGATTTTCTCCTTCAATCTGATTGTAATGATAACGTTTAACACCCAAGAAATCATGAATATTATTTTCTGTAACTTTTACAGATTTTTGATGCGTTTTGAGAATTTTTGTAACGGATTTGCGGGAAATTTTCATGAGTTCACGCTCAAGGTTACGAACGCCTGCCTCACGTGTGTAAAACTGAATAATCGACCTTAGTGCTCCATCAGAAATACTGAGTTCTTTTTTAGACAAACAGTGATCTTTTAGTGCCTTTGGTAAAAGATGCTGTTTAATAATTTCCATTTTCTCACATTCAGTATAACCAGCAATACGAATAATTTCCATACGATCCATTAACGGACCTGGAATATTAAGCGTATTGGCAGTTGTGATAAACATGACATCAGAAAGATCATATTCAACTTCCAAATAGTGATCAATGAATGTACTATTTTGTTCAGGATCAAGAACTTCTAATAAAGCAGATGAAGGATCTCCACGAAAATCTTGTCCCATTTTATCAATTTCATCAAGCAAGAAAAGCGGATTAGATTTTTTTGCTTTTTTCATAGACTGGATAATTTTTCCAGGCATCGAACCAATATATGTTCGGCGATGTCCGCGAATTTCTGCTTCATCCCGGACACCTCCCAATGAGATACGAACATACTCACGCCCCGTCGCCTTTGTAATAGAGCGCGCTAATGATGTTTTCCCTACACCAGGAGGACCTAACAAACAAATAATGGGACCTTTTATCTTTGACGCGCGACTTTGTACGGCTAAATATTCAATAATTCGCTCCTTAACTTTTTCAAGACCGAAATGTTCATTATTCATGACCTTTTCAGCAAAATCTAAATTGTTTTTAATTTTAGATTTTTTACCCCAAGGCATTGCTAATAACCAATCGAGATAGTTACGTACAACTGTCGCTTCTGCAGACATAGGAGACATATTCCGTAATTTTCTCAATTCTGCCCCAGCTTTTTCCTGTGCTTCCTTGGATAGTTTTGTATTCTTGATACGCTCTTCTAATTCAGAGAGTTCATCTCGGCTATCATCTCCTGCTCCTAACTCTTTTTGAATAGCCTTCATCTGCTCATTGAGATAATATTCTCGTTGGTTTTTTTCCATTTGCCGTTTAACATGCGAACGAATACGTTTTTCAACCTGCAAAACAGAAATTTCTCCTTCCATAAAGGACAGAACACGTTCAAGACGGGCCCGTACAGGTAAGAGCTCTAATAATTCCTGTTTTTCTGCAAGTTTAATCATCAAATGAGAAGCAATCGTATCAGCAAGCTTAGAAGGATTATCGATCTGGCCAATCGCATTGACAACTTCAGGAGAGATTTTTTTATTAAGCTTTACATAGTTTTCAAAATAAGCAATCACTGACCTTGAAAGAGCTTCAATCTCAACATCACTCTCTCTAGGTTCTTCTGTAACAGTTGCAAAAGCCTGATGATAACCTTCACTTAAAGCAAATTGACTAATTTTTGCACGTGCAGTTCCTTCAACCAAAACCTTTACAGTACCATCAGGAAGCTTTAAAAGTTGAAGAATATTAGCAAATGTACCAATATGATAAATATCCTCTGATTTTGGATCGTCATCAGAAGCATTTTTTTGTGTCACCAATAGTATTTGCTTGTCAACCGCCATCGTTTCTTCAAGAGCACGAATTGATTTTTCGCGGCCCACAAAAAGTGGAACAATCATATGGGGGAAGACAACAATATCACGAAGAGGTAAAACAGCATAAACCCCATCTCTCACTTCATCTGTCTTTTCATCAATATATTGCATAACTCTCCTTTCTGGAGCCTATGAGCTATCTACAACAACCAGCCCACCTTTAGAAAACCTCAGCTCTTCACAGTACATGAAGTGGTAATTACTAATACATAAATCAAGCATTATAATGATATTATTAGAAACACCCCTCAAATACCGTTCATTACCATCTTTTATATTGTGCATCGCACAATGTCATGCTGATACATTTTCTTTATCGTCTGCACGTTCTGAGTAAATATAAAGAGGACGCGCTTTCCCATCAACGACATCACTCGAAATAACCACTTTTTGAACGCCTTCAAGAGCCGGTAGCTCAAACATCGTCTCAAGAAGGATCTTCTCCATAATAGAACGTAAACCACGAGCACCAGTTTTACGTTCAATTGCTTTCTTTGCAATAACACGTAAAGCATCTTCATGAAATGCTAACTCAACATTCTCCATTTCAAAAAGACGCTGATATTGCTTTACTAACGCATTTTTAGGTTGTGATAAAATTTGCATGAGGGCGTTAACATCTAAATCCTCTAAGGTAGCGACTATAGGAAGGCGTCCAATAAATTCTGGTATTAAACCAAATTTTATAAGATCTTCAGGCTCTAAATCACGAAAAATTTCACCTACACAACGCTCATCAGGAGCTTTAACGGTCGCAGAAAAACCAATAGAAGTTTTTTCACCACGCCCTGAAATAATCCGTTCTAAACCTGCAAAAGCCCCCCCACAAATAAATAAAATGTTTGTGGTGTCAACCTGAAGAAACTCTTGTTGCGGATGTTTACGTCCACCTTGAGGAGGAACAGAAGCAATCGTTCCTTCCATAATTTTTAATAACGCCTGCTGAACTCCTTCCCCCGAAACATCTCTTGTAATAGAAGGATTATCTGCTTTACGAGAAATCTTATCAACCTCATCAATATAAACAATACCACGCTGCGCACGTTCAACATTATAATCTGCTGCTTGCAGAAGCTTAAGAATAATATTTTCAACATCTTCACCCACATAACCTGCTTCAGTCAAAGTGGTTGCATCCGCCATCGTAAAAGGCACATCAATAATACGTGCTAATGTTTGTGCAAGATAAGTTTTACCACAGCCCGTGGGACCAACAAGAAGAATATTTGATTTAGCCAACTCAATATCATTGCTTTTAGACTGATGCGCCAACCGTTTATAATGATTATGAACAGCAACAGAAAGAACACGCTTCGCATGCTGCTGACCAATAACATAATCATCAAGAACTGTTATAATTTCCTGTGGCGTAGGGACACCATCACGCACCTTAACCCCAGAAGACTTATTTTCTTCCCGAATAATATCCATGCAAAGCTCTACACATTCATCACAGATAAATACAGTAGGCCCCGCAATGAGCTTACGCACCTCATGCTGACTCTTGCCGCAGAACGAGCAATAGAGAGTATTTTTTGATTCGTTCCCGCTATTGCTAATTTTGCTCATTTTTCTTTCCTTTCACCACGATACATGAATACTTTACCTTTTCAAAGGAAGCTTTTTATCATGAAAACTAAAAGACATATAGAAAACCATGCATGTCTTAATATTTTTAGGTGTTTCTCTTATTTTACGATATTTTTTATAAAACTCTTTGATTTAAAGTAGCTGTTTTTTCTATAAAAATTCTTAATCTTTTTCTTCTTTTTCAGTTTCTGCACGATATTGTATAACATCATCAACTAAGCCAAACGCTTTGGCTTCTTCTGCTGTCATAAAATGATCGCGATCGAGAGTTCTCTCAATAACCTCATAATCTTGACCTGTATGTTGAACATAAATTTCATTTAAACGCCGTTTCATCTTTATAATATCTTGCGCATGTCGCTCAATATCTGAAGCTTGACCTTGAAAACCACCAGATGGTTGATGCACCATGATACGTGCGTTTGGCAATGTAAAACGATGACCTTTTGCTCCAGCTGTTAACAATAAAGACCCCATAGATGCCGCCTGCCCCATGCAAAGCGTAGAAACAGGAGGGCGAATAAACTGCATAGTATCATAAATAGCCATACCAGATGTTACGACACCACCTGGAGAATTAATGTAAAGACTAATTTCTTTTTTAGGATTTTCTGCTTCCAAGAAAAGCAATTGTGCACAAACAAGCATTGCCATACCATCTTCGACAGGACCATTAATAAAAATAATCCGCTCCTTTAAAAGACGGGAAAAAATATCATAGGCCCGTTCACCACGATTGGTTTGTTCAATAACCATAGGAACAAGGCTTAATGCTGTTTTCATTGGATCACTCATATTTTTACTTTCCGTTCATATAACAACAGCTCTTTACACATTCAATGTTTTTATCCATATGTTAAGTTAACATTACTCTCTTGCGCAAGCTACAATCAAGAGCTGTTTAAGATAGATTAAAATCTCAATAGTTAAAATAGCAATAATAACTCTACCTAAACAAATGATGAACATCAGGAATGCGAGATACCGCCCAATGGTAAAAACTTCCTTCCTGAGGTCTTTTCGTGGTCTTTGTCTTTCTGTGAATATGAAAGCCTATCAAGCGTGAATCTGTAAGCGGCTTTACACCAAAAGCTGGCTCAAAAATACGTTCAGTTTTTCGCCCAATCCAATAATAAAAAGTTTCCTTTTCCTTTGCTTCATGAAAAAAACCATATCGTTTTGCTAATCGTGAAATACCATCATTGCCAAATATCGTAACGCCAAGACTTCCTGGTAAAATCGGTATTTTTTTCCTCTTTAACCAGAACGGTCTCCAAACACGACGCTTAAATCCAAGCCAACGAGGAATAATTTCTGTGCCTGCCCAATAATCTTCAAATATTTTTATAATAGGGTTATTGGGCGGAAAATAAAGTGCAGAAACGCCTACTCTTGTATTATTTTCTCTTGCCAACCAAACCTTATCTGCATCTGGATGAAATTGTTTAACAAGGTAAACATCTGTATCTAACCAAACACCTTGTTGGTATTTCATCAGCATAACACGAAAAAAATCCGAGAACTGAACAATTGTACACCCTGGTTTATCATCAGAAAAATCGGGATCAAGGCGATAAATTGCTGAGCGTGGTAAAATTGATTCGGCTTCATGCAACTCAACACCAGCAGGGAGATTATCTATTTTTTTATCATAACTAAAAAGCTTAACGCGCTGTCCAGTTTTAACCATTGAGGACAAACAAAGCCTATCCACCAATCTTAATTGTCCACTATACCAAAAAGTACAAATATCCATAGATAATATATCAAAAATATTCTAAACTTACGCGAAAGAGTTGTTCAACATCACGAACCCTATCAGCAAGAGCAAAAATCACTATTCTATCACCAGACAAAATACGCGTATCTGCCGAAAGCTGTATTATTGTCTTATTGCGATAAATTGCACCAATTCTCAAACCATCTGATAAATTAAGCTCTGATAATGACTTACCAACCAATGAAGATGTTTGCATCACTTCAGCTTCAATAATTTCTGCTCGACCATTAAAAACTGAATGAACAGAACGAATACGCCCACGGCGCATTTGTTGCAAAATTCTCGATATTGTAACGCTATGGGGATTAAGGTATGCATCCACACCAACAGCACGACTAAATTCTTGGTAGGCAACATTATTAATCAACACCATATTGGCTTTGCAGCCCAATCTTTTAGCAATAATAGCGCTTAAGAGATTAACCTGATCTTGATTGGTCAATGTAATCATTAAATCGGACTGATCAATTCCCGCATCTTGAAGAATTACTGGATCTAATACGTTGCCGTATAAAACTGTTGTTTTTTCAAGCTGATCAGCAATTGTGAGGGCTCTTTCTCTATGCGATTCTATAATCTTCAATTTTAATTTATGGAAACGCTTTTCAATAGCCTGTGCAACATAAAGGCCAATGTGACCACCCCCTGCAATAATCATACGGTGGGCATCTTGTTCTTTATGACCAAAAAGCCCTACAGCACGACGCATCTGTTCACGAGAAACAACAAGATAGGTTATATCACCAACGCGTAATTGCGTTTCTGAATGTGCAACCAATAATTCTGCGCCACGTTTTATAGCGGTAACCGTCGTATGAAGATCTGGAAAAAGCTCTGTTAATTGACGCAAAGGTGTATTAATAACTGGACAATCTTCCATGCATTCCAAGGCTAGCGCAACAATATCATCATTACAAAAATAAAGAACATCTATTGCACCAGGTAAAGCAATACGGCGCAAAACCATTTCACCAACTTCAACTTCTGGCGAAATAACCACATCAATGGGAATATTCTCTCTAGAAAAAAGCGTCTTATAACGTGGTTCTAAATAAGATTGTGAACGAATACGAGCAATTTTTGTAGGCACATTAAATAATGAATGTGCTACTTGGCAAGCTACCATATTGACTTCATCAAACAAAGTGACAGCAATCAACATATCAGCTTTGTCTGCATCCGCAGCCAAAAGAACTTCAGGACGTGAACCGTGACCAACAAAACCTCTCACATCCAATGTATCGCGAATCTTTTCAATTAATCTCGTTTCAATATCAATAACAGTAACATCGTGATTTTCAGCAGCAAGACGCTCTGCTATCCCATAACCAACCTGTCCTGCTCCGCAAATAATAACACGCATCGCTTTAAGAAACTCCAAGCGCTTTAAGTTTACGGTGCAAAGCTGAACGCTCCATGCCTATAAATTCAGCAGTACGTGATATGTTTCCACCCAAACGCCCAATCTGCGCCACTAAATATCTCTTTTCAAACAATTCTCGTGCTTCACGTAACGGCAAATCCATTATACTTTCATCTGAATCCATTTGAAGACGTGGCAAAAAATCACTTACTTCACTGGGAAGAAAGTCCGCTGTTATAGGACCATCACCATCCCGCACAAGAATAAGAAGACGCTCAATATTATTACGTAATTGCCGCACATTACCCGGCCAAGCGTGCGTTTGCAAAATAGCAATCACATCATCACTGATTGCACGCGGTTTAATCCCAACTTGCTGTGATATTGTTTTTACAAAATGATGTACAAGTTCTGGAATATCTTCACGACGCGCTGAAAGAGGCGGAACAGCAATAGGAACAACGGAAAGACGGTGGAAAAGATCTTCTCTAAAGCGCCCATCGGAAATGAGGTTTTCAAGATTTTGCGCTGTCGAAGAAATAATACGGACATCCACCTTAACACGTTTTGTGCCGCCAACTCTCTCAAATGTCTGCCCCGTTAACACCCGAAGAATCTTACCTTGAGTCTCACGTGGCATGTCAGCAATTTCATCAAGATATAATATACCGCCATGAGCTTCTTCTAAGGCACCGATCTTGCGCTCTCTTCCTTCCATTTCACTGCCAAACAGCTCTATTTCCATTCTTTCCGGAGTAATCGTTGCAGCATTTATTGTAACAAATGGCCCATTCGAACGCGTTGAGAGCGCATGAATAGTTCGTGCAACAGTCTCTTTTCCTGCCCCTGAAGGACCTGTTATCATGATGCGACTATTGGTTGGTGCTACTTTTTCTATGATTTGACGCAAATTTTTTACAACTGTCGATTTTCCAAGCAACTCTAATGTCTCGTTCGAACGCTTTCGCAATTCTAAAAGCTCACGTTTTAAATTTGAGTTTTCAAGTGTTCTCTCTGCAACCAATACAAGTCTATCAGCTTTAAAAGGTTTTTCAATGAAATCATATGCCCCTCGCTTTATAGCGGAAACAGCCGTCTCAATATTACCATGACCAGAGATCATAACGACCGGAAGAGCCGGATATTGCGTTTTAATTTCATCAAGCAGTGCTAAACCATCGAGACGACTACCCTGTAGCCAAATATCCAAAAAAATGAGCTTTGGAATACGCTCACTAATTTGAGCCAATGCCTCATCAGAGTTACAAGCAACACGCGTTTCATAACCTTCATCATCTAAAATACCAGCAACAAGCTCACGAATATCTGCTTCATCATCAACAATCAAGATATCTGATACCATACTATTCCCCTATCTTATGATTTATGGCTTGTATAATACTACCCTGCTTACCCCCATCCGCCGGAAATATCAAACGGATCATCGCACCACGACCTTCATAAAAACTCTCCGGTGCATCATGAAGCTCCATGGAACCACCGTGATCTTCAATAACTTTGCGCACAATGGCTAACCCGAGCCCTGTTCCTTTTTCTCGCGTTGTTATATAGGGTTCTAATAACTTTTGTCTTTGCTCTTTAGGAAGTCCTTTCCCATTATCAACAACATCCACAACCATCCATTCCTTTTGACGATAAGAACGGACAAGAATATGACCGTGAATATTTTCCTCTCGCATAACTGAATCTATGGATTCGCTCGCGTTTTTGATAACATTGCAAAAAGCTTGTACAATGAGGCGGTTATCAAATGCACCCATAAGTGGTAGACTTCCTAAATCTTGCTCAAAATGAATATCATGTCGCGTCACTTCTATCAAGAAACATGCTTCGCGCAACAATTCTCGTATATCTAAAATATGCATTTGTGGTTTGGGCATACGTGCAAAAGAGGAAAACTCATCAACCATACGCCCAATATCTCCAACCTGTCGAATAATTGTCTCAATACACCGCTCAAAGACCTCTCTATCTTGTGTAATAACTTTGTTATAACGTTTACGAATGCGTTCAGCGGATAACTGAATAGGTGTGAGAGGATTTTTAATTTCGTGTGCAATACGCCGTGCAATATCCGCCCAGGCCGCTGTACGTTGTGCTGCAACAAGGTCTGTAATATCATCAATTGTTAGAACCCAAGATTGCCCCTGTCCATCATCCTCTTCCATCGTAACTTGGACATTACAGACACGCTCTTTTCCTGCAACATTTAAAGTAACCTGCTCACGATGATTTTTACGATCCAATGAACGTGCAAACTGAAAAACCTGCCAAATTTCAGCACTTAAAGATAAAAGACTTTGTCCAACAACGTGTTCAGAGCGAATATCAAACATCGCTTCAATAGACCGATTAATAATTGTAATATCACCATTATCATCTATACCTGCTACTCCTGCTGTTACACCAGATAACACTGCTTCAGAAAAACGCCGCCTCTCATCAATTTGATCACGCACTGCAATCAACTCATTGCGCCGACTTTTCAATTCACTAACCATGTAATTAAAAGTTTTGGATAATTGCCCAATATCTCCGTCCTTCGCGCGTACTGGCACGAAAATTTCCATATTTCCAGTAGCAACATCATCAGCAGCACTAATGAGAAGACGAATAGGACTTACTAAGCGATCAGCGACAGCAATAGCGGCCCAAATAGCTGATAAGAATAAACTAAAAAAAAGACATAAATAAAGCATACCAAATGCAATTTGCGTCAGCAGGCGATTTGCATTTAAATCACGATAACGATCTGTATTGACTTCTGTCAAACGCAAAGCAGATAAAACACTTTTATCAACGTCACGCACCAAATATAAAAATGTGTTTGGAATGTTGGTAAATTTTAAAATAATACCAAAATAATCATGAACGCCTGGTTGAAAAGAAAAAGGCCTTGCACTGGTTGCACGTTTAATAAGATTGGAAGGAGGAATTGGCAGTTTATCTTCATCACCAAGAGCACTCGATACAAAAATAGCTCCGCTAGAACTTAACAAAAATGCACCACGCAAATTGCGTCCTATAGCATGACGCGTTAATTGCATCCTATATTCAGCTGGATTACGTTCTAAGAGTTTTTTGTTATCAAGTGCAAATGCCATCGCGTAGGATAAATTTTTTAAATTTTGAAGCATTTCATCTGCATAAGCATTTGCTAAGTCAATAGAAGAGCCTACAATTTGCCGCGTTGTTGTATCAAACCATCGATCAAGTCCCAAATTTAAAGCTGGACCCGATACAAGAGCTACAGCAACAGCTGGCATTGTTGCAACAAGTGCAAACAATGAAATAAGGCGCACATGAAGACGCGATCCTGCACGCCTTGAACGCCAAGCACGAATGATCGGAATCATCTCATAAAAAACGATGACAATAAGCCCTAAAACCCAAAAACTATTAATCCCTATAAGAATAAGGGTTACTGTTTTACTGGGAACAACAGGGGTTAATCCAATAAGAATAATAAATGAAACAGAGGCCGTAAGTAAAGCCAATACAATAATTGTAATCCCTAAAAAAATATATATCTTACTTAAATGATACAACTCATCGTTATAAGTATTTTTATCTATGTCTTGAAGATTTGTCACAGATGTTATATTCATCATGAGCTTACGTACCCTTATCCCATTATTCTCATATAACCTTTTGTAGCAAAAATTGACAATACTAATACTACATTTAAAATAGGGAAAATAAAGAACTTCTATATTTTGCAAAATATCTTTAAAATAAACTGCGTTCGACGATACTTTACAAAGGAAATGAGATGCGATTAACAAAACAAACAAATTATGCTCTTAGAATGCTCATGTATTGTGCAGATAATCAGGGAACTCTCAGTCGTGTTCCAGAAATTGCTAAAGCATATGCCGTTTCAGAACTTTTTTTATTTAAAATCCTTCAGCTGCTTGTTCAAGCCGGTTTTATACAAACAGTGCGTGGACGCAATGGTGGAGTTAGATTGGCTAAACCCGCAGCAGAAATTTCAGTCGCTGATGTTTTGAAAGTAACAGAAGACAACTTTTCCCTCGCAGAATGTTTTGATACTGCAGAACCGACTTGCCCCTTGATCGATTTTTGTGGTTTAAATACCGCACTTCAAAAAGCATTAAATGCTTTTTTTGAGGTGTTATCCGTGATATCCCTTGCTGATCTACAACAACCATCCTTTCAAAATCATTTTAAAATTAATGACAAAAAAGTAAACTAGGATTACAATACAAGGAGATTAAGTATTTCTATTGCAGCAATAATATTAGCCGCTGGACGTGGTGAAAGAGCAGGATCTCCCCATAAAATTCCAAAACAATATCGGCTTCTAGGACAAAAGCCGATTATTTATCATACCGTGCATTGTTTTTTGCAGCATCCAGCTATCACAACAATTATCCTTGTTATTCATCCAGAAGATCGTCAAATCTGTGAACAAGCTATTGGCGATTTAAAAGAGCGCCTTATTATCGTTGAAGGAGGCAATACACGTCAAATCTCTACCTTACATGGACTTCAGGCACTCAAAAAATTCAATCTCCAATATGTGCATATTCATGATGGCGCACGCCCCTTTATCGAAAACAAGCTTCTTGATAACATTCACAACACGATCACGCCTCAAGAAGGTGTTCTTCCTGTTCTGCCGATCTCTGATACCCTTAAACGTGTAAATAATCAGCATGTTTTAGAAACAATTCCCCGTACCCATCTTTATAGTGCACAAACTCCACAGTGTTTTCCCTTTGAACATATCTTAGCGGCCCATAAACAAGCGAAACAAGCTTGCAAAAAAGAATTTACTGACGACTCTGCGATTGCTGAATGGTTTGGAATTCCTATGCGTACCGTTCTTGGGGATCCTAACAACATAAAAATTACATGGCATGAAGATTTTAATACTGCACATTTATATCTCCAAAAGAAAATGCAAATGTTTCCTGATATCCGCACCGGCAATGGTTATGATGTTCACTCTTTCGAGGATGGTGATTTTCTTATATTATGTGGTATAAAAATCCCTTTTCATAAAAAATTAAATGGACACTCCGATGCGGATGTTGCTCTTCATGCATTAACAGATGCCCTTCTTGCAACTCAAGGTGCAGGAGATATCGGTACACTTTTTCCTCCCTCTGATCCTCAATGGAAAAATGTATCATCAGAAATTTTTCTCCGTTATGCTCTTCAGATTCTAAAACAAGCAGGTGGTCGTATCGCCAATGTTGATATCACAATTATTGCTGAAAATCCTAAAATTGGTCCCTATCGTCATGCCATGACAGAAAATCTTATGACAATACTTGCAATGACACCTGATCGAATCTCTATCAAAGCAACAACAAATGAAAGGCTTGGATTTATTGGTCGTGGTGAAGGAATTGCTGCTCTTGCAACAGCGAGCGTTCTTTATTCAGGAGAACTTCCCCAATGACATATCTTTGTGAAACACAAGCACATGAAGTCCTTAATATCTTTCGCCAAAAAGGTTTGCTGTTAACAACTGTAGAGTCTTGTACAGGAGGACTCATTGCTGCAAGCCTCACAAATATTGCAGGATCGTCAGATGTTCTCGATTGTGGATTTGTTGTTTATTCAAATGAATCCAAAACACGCCTTGTTGGCGTTTGTGCTGAACTTATAAGAACCTATGGTGCCGTTTCAAAAGAAGTTGCTCTTGCAATGGCTGAGGGTGGATTAAAACATTCACAAGCTGACATAGCAGTTTCTGTAACAGGAATTGCTGGTCCTGGAGGTGCAAGTCTTGATAAACCCGTAGGACTTGTGCATTGCGCAGTTGCTTACAAAAATCACTCCCCCCTGCACAAAGAAATGCACTTCAGTCATCTTAATCGCAATGCTGTTCGCCATGCAACTGTTGAAAATGTTTTTAAAATGATTCTGGAATTGCTTCACTGAATTCCCCATACCAATTTCAAAACTCTCTATTCCACATTGAGTCTATAATCGTCAACATCTTGAAAAAATAATTTATTGTATCACAACTTGAAATAAAAGACCTGAATATCGTAAAGTTATCTCACTTCAATCCTATGTAGGTTGAATTAATCAAATTTATTCACTTGCACACCACAAGAGAAAAAAATCGTATAAATAAAATGATTCAAGAAAGAGATACTTGTACCTCTCTCTTAAGTGCTAAGAGCTGGCGTAACATCTTGAGAGGTGGCAAATAAATGGTGCAGGCTAACTTCTTCATAAGTGTAAAGATGTGGATTTTACATACTTTTACGAGGATCTATACTATTTATTATGAGCGCTATTCTGAAATGGGTATGACGCAAGCATGTTCTATTTGGGCGTTTTGTTTAACGGATGTGCCTTCATTAAAAAAGAGAAATAAAAGCGTGAGGCTGTGCATCATCTTCATCATTTTAAATAATATTCCTTCAATATGCTTTTGAACGCTGAATTAAAAACAAATAGTAAAGATGGAAACCGGTTTTTACTTTCACGCTGTTATAAATAATACGTATTGTTAAAAAACAAAAGAATAGACTACGTTACCGTAGAGCCATAAATCTGATGCGCACGCTTCTCAAAAGCCTCGGTAAATTTACGAAACGCAATATCAAACATTGAGCCCATCACTAATCCAAGAGTTTTACTTTTAAATTCATAATCAATAAAAAACTCTACATTACATGCATTGGTATTTTCAATATCATGAAAAGCCCAACGATTTTCAAGATATTTGAATGGACCATCAATATATTTAACTTCTATAAGATTTTTTTCTGTCT
The DNA here is from genome assembly GCF_042193725.1 of Bartonella sp. OT172YNZD. Classification (NCBI taxonomy): domain Bacteria; kingdom Pseudomonadati; phylum Pseudomonadota; class Alphaproteobacteria; order Hyphomicrobiales; family Bartonellaceae; genus Bartonella; species Bartonella sp. OT172YNZD. Next base: position 24,323 of record NZ_JBHILZ010000002.1, read on the forward strand.
GAAGAAATACTTGAGTCGTAAAAGTTTCACGGATAATCTTATAGCCAACGGTCATATCCGCAAGAAGCAATATTTTTTTCCCATATTCTTTTCGAGAACGTACTATTAAAGACTCACACATTGGTAAAAATTCAGGATAACGCTCAATATCTGAAACAAGATCAAACATTTCACTGGCACTATGGGTGATCTGCCGATGTATTGTAAAAATCGGCATAATTATCTCTGTAAGGAAAATTTTTCATCACGCGCTTTTTGCAAAATGGCAAAATCATCTCCAGCATGATGAGATGAACGCGTCAGAGGATTAGAGGCCATATGTAAAAATCCTTTTACTTTACCAATCTTGGCAAAAGACTCAAATTCTTCAGGAGGCACAAAACGAATAACCGGATGATGCTTTCGTGTAGGCTGCAAATATTGCCCTATTGTCATAAAGTCAACATCAGCAGAGCGTAAATCATCCATCAATTGAAGAATTTCATTTCGGTCCTCCCCAAGCCCAACCATAATACCTGATTTTGTAAAGATTGTTGGGTCAAGTTCTTTAACGCGTTGTAACAACCGAATTGAATGAAAATAGCGCGCTCCTGGACGGATCTTTAAATATTTAGAGGGAACTGTTTCCAAATTATGGTTAAAAACATCAGGCTTAGCAGCAACAACGATTTCTAACGCGCCATCCTTATGGCGAAAATCAGGAGTAAGAACTTCAATTGTTGTCTTGGGAGCTTTTCGACGAATAGCATAAATAACTTTTGCAAAATGCTGTGCACCACCATCTGCAAGATCATCGCGATCAACAGATGTAATCACAACATGTTTTAATTCCATCTGTGCAACAGCATCCGCTACACGTTCTGGCTCATTATCATCAACAGCAAGTGGAATACCTGTTGCAACGTTACAAAAAGCACAAGCACGCGTACATATTTCACCTAAAATCATAAAGCTAGCATGCCGCTGGCTCCAACATTCGCCAATATTAGGGCAACCAGCTTCTTCACATACAGTCACTAACTTATGCGTACGTACAATTCCATATGTTTCCTTATAAATTGGCGAGGTTGGCGCTTTTACACGAATCCAATCTGGCTTTTTTTGAACGCTTGTATCAGAACGATGTGCCTTTTCAGGATGACGCAAACGTCTATTTGTAACTCTATCAACAACCTTAACCATTTAAGCCTTTGCCTTATAAATACGAAGTAACAATCAAAAATATAAAATCTTCCATACAATCTAGTCATCAAGCGTTTAAAACTTGACCATAAGCATCCAATACACTTTCTTTTATCATTTCCGATAAGGTCGGATGTGGAAAGACAGTATGCATTAATTCTTCTTCTGTTGTTTCAAGATTCATGGCAATAACAAAACCCTGTATCAATTCTGTTACCTCAGCCCCTACCATATGGGCCCCAAGAAGCTGTCCTGTTTTTTTATCAAAAATCGTTTTTACTAACCCCTGATCTTCACCCAAAGCAATTGCCTTGCCATTCGCAGCAAAAGAATAACGACCAATCCGTATATCATAACCTGCTTCTTTTGCTGTAGCTTCTGAAAGCCCTACGGAGGCAACCTGTGGTGTACAATATGTACACCCTGGTATTTTTCTTTTATCAAGCGGATGAGTACTCTTCAAACCTGCAAGATGCTCAATACATATCACACCTTCTTCTTCTGCTTTATGTGCCAACATAGGAGGACCTGCTACATCACCAATAGCATAAATGCCTTCCACCCCCGTCCAACTCCATTCATCGGTTACAATGCATCCGCGATCGGTTTTTATACCTAATGCTTCCAATCCAAGATTTTCAATATTACCCTGAACCCCAACAGCTGAAATGAGCCGATTAGCTGTGATTGTTTCTGTCTTACCCTTTACATCAATATGTGCGGTGAGAGAATCAGAGGCTTTTTCAACCTTTGTTAATTTTGCTTGCGTGAGGATTCGTATACCCCTTTTCTCTAACTGCTTACGAGCAAATGTTGAAATTTCAACATCTTCAGCTGGCATAATATGAGGCATCATTTCAACAACAGTTACCGTCGCCCCCATATCATGATAAAAAGAGGCAAATTCAATACCTATTGCCCCTGATCCTATTACCAAAAGCGATTTCGGTATTGTGTGAGGAATCATAGCTTCAAAATAAGTCCAAATAAGCTTTCCATCTGGCTCAATACCAGGAAGATAACGAGGGCGTGCACCCGTTGCAATAATGACATGCTTTGCTTGATAGTTCCCCTCTCCTAATGTTCCTTTAGGGACCGGATTTTGTGGTTGCATAATCGGTTTGGCAGATGAAGAAACCATAATTTCCGCAAGCTCACTCTCTTTCGCCTTCTTGGTAAGCTTGGCTTCACCCCAAATAATATCAATTTTGTTTTTTTTCATCAAAAAACCAACACCAGCATTTAAACGTGCTGAAACACCCCGTGAACGTGCCACAACATCTTTGATGTTTGCCTCAATTGAACCATTAATTTTTAATCCATAATTTGTCGCATGTTCAGCAAAATGTTTCATTTCCGCTGAACGTAGAAGAGCCTTTGTTGGAATACATCCCCAATTTAAACAGATCCCTCCCAAATGTTCACGTTCAACAATCGCAGTCTTAAAGCCACATTGTGCTGCACGAATTGCGGTTACATATCCGCCTGGACCTGATCCAATCACAATTACATCATAAAGATTTACCACAGTAATTCCTCCATGGATATATATAAAATGGATATGCATTTTTTGAACTTAAGTCTGTAAAAAAACATGACAGAATTATCTTATGTCTTTTGCTTTAAGCTTCACGCAAATGCTTTATCCAAACCAGAAATAGCAATAACATTGCTCTTTAAACTCTTTAAATTTGTTTCTATTCTCTTAACACGCTTTCTCACAATTTACGTGAAGAACTGTTAAACAGTTCAAACCAACATTGCTAATGGATTTTCAATCATCTTCTTAAAAGTCCGCGCGAGCTCTGCTGCTAAAGCACCATCGACAGCACGATGATCCGCAGAAAGCGTAACTGACATAACTGTCGCAACAACTAATGCACCATTTTTAACAACGGCGCGTTGGTCCCCTGCACCAATCGCAAAAATCGTTGCATGCGGTGGATTAAGGATAGCAGAAAAACTTTTTATACCATACATCCCCATATTTGATACAGCTGTTGTTCCACCCTGATATTCTTCCATTTTTAACTTGCCCTCACGCGCACGCTTTGCAAAATCCTTCATCTCTTTGGAAATAAGTGATAACGGCTTTTCCTCTGCATGGCGAATAATCGGTGTAATTAATCCATTAGGAATAGAAACAGCAACCCCAACATCACAATGTTTATGATGAAGCATTCCGCCTTCAAGCCAAGAGACATTCGCATCAGGAACCGCTTTCAAAGAAAGTGCGACAGCTTTGATCACCATATCATTAACAGAAAGCTTATAAGTAGGCTGAGTTTCTTCGTTCCCCTTAACCATTGGTGCAGCAGCATTCAGTTGTGTACGCAGTGCTAATAGCGCATCAAGTTCACAATCTACCGTTACATAGAAATGTGGAACTCTCTGTTTTGATTCCATCAAACGTGTCGCGATTGTTTTACGCATATTATTATGGGGAGCGAAGCTATATTCATCCTCTTTGAAGAGTTTCAATATCTGTTTGTCCGAAGCACCTGTAGCTACTAACTCCCCTATCGGTGAGAAATAAGACACTTTAGACATATCGCTGCTCACAGCTTTTTCTACATCGCGCTTAATAATACGCCCATGCGGACCACTTCCAGAAATAAGGGATAAATCAAGACCTGCCTGAGATGCTAATCGCCGCGCTAAGGGAGAGGCAAAAAGACGAGCTTCCTTTTTATCTTGCTGTATTAATTGCCCAGTTGATGATTCATGAGACATTTTTATTCCCTTTGAGTCCGTCTGTTTCAGAGAATCTGTCTGTTTGATGCCCTCTGGTTTTTGTCTTGTAGAAGAAGAGATTTCTTCTGTAACTTTTGCAGCTTCAGCTAAATCTTCACCTTCTTCTGCTAAAACAACAATTAAAGCATTTACTTTAACGCCTTGTGTTCCAGCAGGAACAACAATTTTAGCAACCCTACCTTCATCAACGGCTTCGACTTCCATTGTCGCTTTATCCGTCTCAATCTCAGCAATAACATCACCAGAGGAAACCTTATCTCCCTCCTTAATATTCCATTTTGTTAAATTTCCCTCTTCCATCGTAGGGGAAAGCGCTGGCATTGTAATTTTAATGGGCATTATGCTTTCCTCCGTTATGCTCTATATGTCACAGCCTTAACGGCCTCAATAATTTCAGCAGTATTAGGCAAAGCCAACTTCTCAAGATTAGCGGCATAAGGCATCGGAACATCTTTGCCAGAAATCGTAGCAATTGGCGCATCAAGATAGTCAAAAGCCTGCTGCATAACACGCGTTGCTATTTCAGTTCCCACAGATGACTGAGGAAATCCCTCTTCAATTGTTACCAAACGACCTGTTTTTTTAACTGAAGAAAGAATTGTTGGAAGATCCATCGGGCGAATGGTTCGTAAATCAATCAATTCAACATCAATACCAAGTTGTGCAATTTCCGGCAACGCTTGAACGGCATAATGCATCCCAATTCCACATGCAACAATCGTCACATCTTGTCCAAACTTATGAATACGTGCCTTACCAATAGGCAAAACAAAATCATCCAGTTGAGGAACATCAAATTGATGCCCATACAAAATCTCATTTTCAAGGAAAATAACAGGATTATCATCACGAATAGCAGCTTTCAGCAAACCTTTTGCATCTGCAGCACTATAAGGCATGACAACTTTCAGACCTGGTACATGACTATACCATGCAGCATAACATTGAGAATGTTGAGCACCAACACGGGCAGCCGCGCCATTGGGACCTCGGAAAACCATAGGAGCGGTCATTTGTCCACCAGACATATAACGTGTTTTGGCTGCTGAGTTAATAATTTGGTCCATCGCCTGCATCGCAAAATTAAATGTCATAAACTCAACAATGGGACGTAACCCACCAAAAGCAGCCCCGACAGCCAGCCCAGCAAAGCCGTGCTCTGTAATTGGGGTATCAATAACTCGGCGTTCTCCGAATTCTTCCAACAAACCTTGACTAACCTTATAGGCACCTTGATATTGCCCGACTTCTTCTCCCATAAGAAAAACTTTTTCATCACGCCGCATTTCTTCAGCCAAAGCCTGATTAAGCGCTTCACGAACCGTCATTGTAACCATTTGTGTTCCCGCTGGAATATCAAAATCAGGAGACGTATCAAAAGTAGGAGCCTGCGGAACTGACGAAGGCAGAGAAAGAGAAGATTCCTTAGGTTTTTGTGGTGTATCAGTAGGTTGCGAAATATCCTCAGCACGCTCACTTTCTTCTAACAAAATCGCAATAACAGTGTTAACCTTTACGCCTTCAGAACCTTCAGGCACAAAAATTTTACCAAGAGTACCTTCATCAACGGCCTCTACTTCCATTGTAGCCTTATCCGTTTCAATTTCAGCAATAACATCGCCAGAGCTAACCTTATCACCTTCTTTCTTGAGCCATTTAGACAGTTTACCTTCTTCCATAGTTGGTGAAAGCGCCGGCATCAAAATATCAATAGACATACTTGCTTCCCTCGCATCAAACTAAAATATCAGTATAGAGCTCAGAAGCATCTGGCTCTTGATCACTTTGTGCAAAATCTACCGCATCAGCAACAATTGCACGGACCTCTTTCTCAATAGATTTTAAATAGTCTTCGCTCGCCCAATTTTTTCTAAGAATCCGACTTTTTACTTGATCAATCGGATCGTGCTCCTCTTTTATTTTTTGGACTTCTTCCTTTGAACGATATTTTGCTGGATCAGACATGGAATGACCACGATAGCGATAGGTCTGCATATCAAGAATGATCGGTCCTTTACCTGATCGTGCCCAAGAAATTGCTTCATCAGCAGCTCCTTTTACTGATCGAACATCCATACCGTCAACAACAATACCTGGAATTTCAAAAGAAAGACCACGTCGGGAAAAATCAGTTTCTGCAGATGCACGTGAAACTGACGTTCCCATAGCATACTGATTGTTTTCAATAATATAAACAACGGGAAGCTTCCAAAGTGAAGCCATATTAAAACTCTCGTAAACCTGTCCCTGATTTGCAGCGCCATCACCAAAATAAACCAATGTCACATTATCTTTACCAAGGTACTGATTCGAAAATGCCAAACCTGAACCAATGGGAACCTGCGCACCAACAATACCATGTCCTCCATAAAAGTTCTTTTCTTTAGAGAACATATGCATCGAGCCACCTTTCCCTTTGGAAAAGCCCCCTTGACGTCCTGTTAATTCTGCCATGACACCACGCGGACTCATCCCAACGGCTAACATATGACCATGATCACGGTAAGACGTAATAACCTGATCACCTTCTTTTGCCGCTTTCAATGTTCCTATAACAACAGCTTCCTGACCAATATAAAGGTGACAAAATCCCCCAATAAGCCCCATACCATAAAGTTGTCCTGCTTTTTCTTCAAAACGGCGAATTAAAAGCATTTCACGATAAGCATCAATTTCTTCTTCTTTTGTAAAATCTGCTATTGGTGCTTTCTTTGTGGTGCTTGATAATGCAGTGCGCGCCGCCGACGCAGAATTTTTTTTAAGTCGTTCTGCCATATTAAACTCCCTTTTATGATTATTCAGGAATAACCTTTACGAACAAAAGTTACAAGCCTTATCAATCGGCTTAAACAATATCATTGCTGATTGTCGTTTAAATTAAGCGATTTTTCATTTACCTTTGGTATCATTTCGAGGTATTAAGATTGTTAGTTCATTTGGCTTAGAAAAGTTTAAGTTCTTTCGGACATACTCATCCAACATATCTTTTTCTATATGCCCGTTGCGTAAAAGAGAAATACGCTTTTCCATGAATATCCGCTCAGCTTCTATTTTATGAAGCTCCTTTTCTAATTCGCTAATATGCTGATTAACTTCACTGCGTGAATACAACCCATACTCACCATGATAAATGTGATAACTGAAATAGCTTAAGACTCCCACCGTCATAAGAGGTAGTACAAAGCGTACTTTGATTGATCGACGTTTCTGCTTTGTCCACATAAAATAACACAGTCTTTACAGCTCAAATTTCTTAATATTTTGCTCAACTATGCATGATTTTGATTAATACCTCATTACCAAATCTACACCAAAATAATTTGTTATTTCAATTTATCCCCCCTTAATACGATCAAAGTAAGCTGAATGCCTCACTTTTTATATGACAAATATTGGACATCCCACTAACTTGTGATTTTACACCCATCTTTGTCCTTAAAATTTGCTGTTAAAATGACTATAAAATCAATCAATACCCAAGGTATAATTATAAAAATAATCCCTATAATCCCTAAGCCAAAAGTAAATGGTAGACTGATTATACTTAGTATATTTATAAGAAGTATTGCAATGCCAGTTCCAACTTTACCAACCATAAAACGATGAATTCCTAGTCCACCTAGAAAAAACAAACGACCGCTAACGTCATTTTTGATTGCTGTGCCTGACCTTCAGTTAATATAGGGAATATAGGGAAAATAGATTTAATGGTATCCCCTTCACACACAAAATCAACAACGTCACCAACCTTCGGCGGCGTTTTTCCTAACCAATCCCAACTCGCAAATTGATAACGCTTACCATCAGCCCCTGAAATAATCTCCTTGATCATGACCAATAATCTTACCTTTCATCCTCAACCACCTATAAAGCTGCTCCTCATGTGTTATTCATAAAGAGATTATTTCTTTTTATAATATGTTGATTAACTCACGGCGTAAATAAAATTTGTAGCAGCCGTGATAAACGTGGAATTAAAATAGTTTTGATCCCCCCAATGATCTAATGTTTTCTGCTGCTATAAGCAGCAATACAAAATACACCTTGGTGGATTTACATCGTTGTTTTACCCGTATAAAATAGCACTGTCTTTTTCAATATTTTTATTTAACTGTGCATATTTTTCTTAATATCTCACATTAAAGACATATAGTACAATAATTCGGCATTATGAACTTAATACATTGATAAAAATAAAAAGCGAACTAAATTACTTTCTCTTTATTATAAATTTTTTACAAATCTGTAATCTGATTCCCATCTTTATCCGTAAATCTTCCACCAAGAATGACTATAAAATCAACAATTGCCCAAATACCGGTAATTATCAATCCAAACAATGATAAAGATAGAATCAGCATTAAAGCACCAGTCCGAACTTTACCAACCATAAAGCGATGAACACCAAAGATACCCGAACACCAACAAAGGAGTGCGAACATTATCTTTGAGTTCTCTGTACCTGGTCTCAACAATGGAAAAACAGAACTGACACCCCCCCCCTCACAGACAAAATCAACAGTATAACCGACCCTTGGCGGATTCTTTCCCATCCAATCCCAAGTCGCAAACTGATAACGTTTACCATCATCACCCGAAACGAGATAAGTTCCTTGATCTTGACTAATAATTATACCTCTCATCTTAATCCCTATAAATTTAAACACTTAAAAATTATTGCGTATATGCCTTTGATAAGAAATCTCAATTTCATAATCTAAATGATCTTATACTTTCATATTTTGTGCTCACAACTATACACGATATAAATCACCAGCATAACGTGCTTGGGCTCCTAGCATTTCTTCAATACGAATAAGTTGATTGTATTTTGCTAATCTATCCGAACGTGCAAGAGAACCTGTTTTAATTTGTCCACAATTCGTTGCAACAGCAAGATCTGCAATGAAAGAATCCTCTGTTTCGCCTGAACGATGAGATATAATGGCACGATAACCTGCTTTATGTGCTACTTCTACAGCATCAAGTGTTTCACTCAATGTACCAATTTGATTAACTTTTATGAGAATAGAATTGCCTACCCCCATTTTGATACCATCACGCAAACGTGCTGAATTTGTTACAAACAAATCATCGCCAACAAGCTGACATTTTTCTCCAATTGTGTCAGTGAGTAACTTCCAACCTTCCCAATCATCCTCTGCCATTCCATCTTCAATTGTAACAATAGGATAATTTTTCACAAGTTGCGCTAAATAATCTACCTGCTCTTGGGTGTCACGGCATTTCCCCTCACCTTTATAAAAATACGAACTATTTTTATAAAATTCGGTTGAAGCACAGTCTAAACCAATAGCAATTTGTTCACCTGGTTTATAGCCGCATGTTATGATAGATTCCATAATAAAATCAATTGCTTGATCAGCACTTTTAAATTGAGGTGCAAAACCACCTTCATCACCAACATTGGTATTATAACCCACATCTTTTAAACGCTTTTTCAACACATGGAAAATTTCAGCGCCATAACGAATGGCTTCTCTTACAGTAGGGGCTCCTATAGGAATAATCATAAACTCTTGAAAATCAATCAAATTATCAGCATGAACGCCACCATTAATAATATTCATCATGGGGGTTGGAAGAATATGCGCTTGTGTACCACCAATATAACGATACAAAGGTAAATTTAATGAATCCGCAGCGGCTTTTGCCACAGCTAATGAAACACCAAGAAGTGCATTGGCACCAAGACGGGCTTTGTTTGGCGTTCCATCTAAAGCAATCATTGCTTGATCAATAGCAATTTGATTTGTTGCATCCCGCCCACCAAGTTCTTCAAGAATTTCGCCATTAACTGCAGCAATCGCTTTTTCAACACCTTTCCCTTGATAGCGCAAACCACCATCACGAAGCTCTATAGCCTCATGTGCTCCTGTTGAAGCTCCCGAGGGAACCAGAGCACGACCAAAAGCTCCATTCTCCAAATGAACATCAACTTCTACCGTTGGATTACCACGGCTATCAAGAACTTCACGTCCAATGATATCGACAATTATAGTCATATGTGTTTCCTTATCCAATAAAGGTCTCGATTCATTTCTAATGCCCTATTAATGAAATATTTTTTCTCTTCTCAATTCAACTTCTTTGACAGATAATCAAATTCCATTAAAGTCTCAAGCAATCTGTGTAAATCATCAATTTTAACCATATTGGGTCCATCAGAAGGTGCGTTATCTGGATCTTGATGCGTTTCTAAAAAAACACCTGCTACCCCAATAGAAACAGCCGCACGTGCTAAAACTTCAACAAATTGACGCTGTCCACCAGATGAAGCACCCTGCCCCCCAGGTTCTTGAACAGAATGCGTTGCATCAAAAATAACAGGAGCACCAAATGAACGTAAAATAGGCAACGAACGCATATCAGAAATAAGTCGGTTGTAACCAAATGACGTGCCTCGCTCACAAAGCATAACATTCGGATTACCACTGTAAACAACCTTTTTTAAAACATTCTCCATGTCCCACGGCGCTAAAAACTGACCTTTTTTAATGTTAATAACACACTCTGTTTTGGCGGCTGCTACCAAAAGATCTGTTTGACGACATAAAAAAGCCGGTATTTGTAAAATATCAACTGTAGAAGAAACAATTTTACATTGGTCTTCTGTATGCACATCAGTTAATATGGGACAATTAAACTCCTTTTTTAAATCAGAAAAAACAGCCATTGCTTTTTCAAGACCAATACCACGTACTGCTCCCAAAGAAGTTCGGTTAGCTTTATCGTAACTTGATTTATAAACAAACCCGATACCAAGCTGATCGGTAATTGTTTTAATACGACCAGCCATTTCAAAAGCATGATCGCAACTTTCCATCTGACACGGCCCTGCAATTAATGAAAGAGGCATTTCATTTGAAAAAGTAATATTTCCAACTTTCACACAAGCATTTGGTTTAGTCATTTTATCTCTCAAAAGCAAAGTAACCCTATGTTATTGCATTAAACTAATCGACTTTGTTCTACAGCGGCTTCAATAAAAGAAGAAAAAAGCGGATGTGGATCAAAAGGACGGGATTTTAATTCTGGATGATATTGAACACCAATAAACCATGGATGATCTGCATATTCTATAGCTTCTGGTAAAATACCATCAGGAGACATCCCAGAAAAAATTAAACCACACTGTTCTAACTTATCTTTATAATCAATATTGACCTCATAACGATGACGATGTCGCTCGACAATCTTCGTCATCCCATAAATTTGAGCAATATGACTCTCTTCTTTTAATTCAGCAGCAAAAGCACCAAGACGCATTGATCCGCCAAAATCACCATTTCTTGTACGTTTTTCAAGAACATCTCCTTTAAGCCATTCTGTCATTAAACCTACAACTGGATTTTCTGTTTCGCAAAACTCACTTGATGAAGCATTCTTAATCTGTGCAATATTGCGCGCAGCTTCTATACAAGCTAATTGCATCCCAAAACAAATCCCTAAAAATGGAACTTTACGCTCTCGTGCAAATTGAACTGCTCGAATCTTTCCTTCTGCCCCTCGTGCCCCAAAAGCACCTGGAACCAAAATTCCATGGGATTTTTGTAAAGCTGAAACAGAATCTTCTTTTTCAAAAAGTTCCGAATCAATCCACTCAATATTAACTTTCACTTTATTCGCTAAACCACCATGCGCAATCGCTTCAATAAGAGATTTATAAGCATCCTTTAAGCCTGTATATTTTCCTACAACAGCAATCGTAACTTCTCCTTCAGGATGGTGAATCCGATGCGTAATATCTTCCCAACGATCCATCTGAGGGGAAGGAGCCGAATCGATTCCAAAAGCGCAAAGAACTTCAGAGTCCAAACCCTCCTTATGATATGCCATAGGAACATCATAAATTGTTGGCATATCTAATGCTTGAATGACTGCATTGGAGTGAACATTGCAAAAAAGTGATAATTTGCACCGTTCTGTTTCTGGAATAGACCGATCTGCACGCACAAGCAAAATATCAGGAGAAATACCAATTGCCTGCAATTCTTTGACAGAATGTTGTGTTGGTTTCGTTTTTAATTCACCTGCCGAAGGAATATAAGGCATTAATGTGAGATGGACATAAACGACATTTTGTCTTGGTAGCTCATTGCGAAGCTGACGAATCGCTTCTAGAAAAGGCATTGCTTCAATATCACCAACTGTTCCACCTATTTCACACAAAACAAAATCAAATTCTTCATTTCCCATCGTAATGAATCTCTTAATTTCATCCGTAACATGAGGAATAACTTGGACTGTTGCCCCCAAATAATCACCACGCCGCTCTCGTTCAATGATATTGCGATAAATACGCCCTGTTGTAATATTATCTTGGCTATTTGCAGAGCGCCCAGTAAAACGCTCATAATGACCAAGATCAAGATCCGTTTCCGCACCATCATCGGTCACAAATACTTCACCATGTTGATAAGGTGACATCGTACCTGGATCAACATTTAAATAAGGATCAAGTTTGCGAAGACGTACACGATAGCCACGAGCCTGTAATAACGCTGCTAACGCCGCCGCTGCGATGCCTTTTCCAAGGGAAGAAACCACACCACCAGTAATAAAAACATAACGTGCCATGGGCTTATGGTGATAAGCAATTTATAATGATTTTTCCAGCAAAAAATGCAAAAAGAAACAATTTTTCTTCTAAAATAAAAAAGGTGAAAAAATCACCTTTTAAAAAAGTCTATATTTTCTAAAAAAACTATTTTGCACTGTTATCCGGAACTGTATTTTCAAGAACTGGTGGAACTGGACTTTCCGCTTTAGGATTTGTCGACTGTTTCTGTTCTTGCGGAGAATTCGAAGTGCCTCCTAGCTGTTCAAGAATAGAAGGGGAAGACTCACCATCTGATGATGGGACTGATCCTGAGCCTTTATTGGTAGAATTCTGCTCTGAATTAACCGGTATACGCTTTAAAATATCAGAACTAGAATTTGATATATTACCCACCACAGTAAGTCCAATAGACACAACAAAAAAACAACAAGCTAAAATAGCAGTTAAACGTGTTAAAGGGTTCCGAGATCCACGAGTTTTCATCAACCCTGAGCTATTACTCACACCCAGCCCACCACCTTCTGAAGGTTGGATTAATATAACACCAACCAAAGTAATCACAATCAACAAATGAATAACTATAAGTACTGTTTGCATAAACCCTGCTCTTCAAATAACTCTTTCATAGCTATTTACACATAAATAACACACAATCCAAGGGAAAACTCAAATTTCTCTGCTATAGTTTACGACAAACATCGCCAATAGTTAAAAAATCAACCGCTTTTAAGCTTGCTCCACCTATCAAAGCGCCATTAACATGAGGAATGCTTAAAAGCTCAAATGCATTGGATGGCTTTACAGATCCACCATAAAGCAAACGTATCTTATTGCCTTCATCACCAAAACGAGAGCGCACCTTATCACGAATGAAATGATGTATTTTTGCAATATCTTCTGGAGTCGCTGTATTGCCGGTGCCTATCGCCCAAACAGGTTCATAAGCGATAATGGTATTCTCTGCTGTTGCATCATCTGGTAAAGATTCTTCAAGCTGCTGCGTAAGAATATCCAGTACTTTATTATTATTACGCTCCTCCAATGCTTCACCAATACACACAAGAGCCACAAGACCTGCTCGCCATGCAGCTTGCACTTTGGCACAGACAATCGCATCATTTTCCTGATACACTGTACGACGTTCTGAATGCCCAATAATGACATGACTTGCTCCTGCTTCTTTAAGCATAAAAGCTGAAATATCTCCAGTATAGGGACCATAATCATCACAATGACAATTTTGTCCTCCCAAAAGGAGATTTTTACCATCCAGCATATCAGAAGCACGAGATAAAAGCGTTGCTGGAACACAAATAAGCGCCTCAAAAAGATAACTGAGATCAGAGCTAACGCCTGTAGCAATAGCACACAACTCTCCAAGCGATTCACTCGTTCCATTCATTTTCCAATTTCCAGCAAGAAAAGGCCGAATATTTGGAGACATATTTTCACCTCAAGAACTCTTATAATACATTGTTTATCTGTAGGTACCAAATTATAACATGAAAGCAAGTCTTTAAAGCTTGCATCTTTCATCTCTTTATTGCAAATTCCATTATAGCTTTGATAATAACTCACATAAAAATGGACTTGAACAATGCTTGACATCATAAGAAATGCTACGAATTCTTGGATTTCTAGAATTTTCCTTGCTATTTTACTCTTATGCTTCATTCTTCTATGGGGGATACCGCAGTTACACAAAAAAAGTGAAAGAGATCTTATTACTTCTGGAAAATCCACAATAACTGTCGATGATTATCATCTTGCACTTTCCGATCAAAGCGCACGTTTAGCATATGCTGCTCATCTTGGACGAATGTTTACAGCAAATGAAATGCAACAATACCAAATTCCTGCTTTTGTGTTTAATAAATTACAACAAAATGTACTGCTTGATGAACAAGCACGTAAAATGAAAATAAGTCTTTCAAAAGATACAATAGCTCATACAATTGGTTCTGATAAGATGTTCCAGGTAAATGGCACTTTTGATAAAAATTTGTTTTATAACTATCTTCAGCATTTACGTATTAGTGAAAGTGCTTTTCTTAATTATTACACCAAACAAGAAAAACGCAACCAACTTATTTCAGCTTTGCTTTCTGATATGAAAGCACCAAATCTCTTTTATAAAGCACTTGCTCTTTATCAAGGAGAAATGCGTATTGCTGATTATCTCGTTATTAATCTAAAAGAAAAGGAAACAATTGCTGATCCTGATCACGAAACACTACAAAAATGGTTTGAAACACATCAAAATCAATTTCGTGCTCCAGAATACCGTACTGTCTCTTTATTATCTATGGAGCTTAACGATTTCGTAAAACCTAAAGATATCTCGACAGATGAGGTGAAAGCCTATTATACACAAAATGCTTCACGTTTTGTAACGCCTGAAAAGCGTACATTCGAGGAACTGCGATTCCTCTCACGTGAGGAAGCCGATAATGCAGCAAAAAAAATAGCTGATGGATTGAGTTTTGATGAACTGGTAAAAGCTGAAAAAAAGACTCTTAGCGACATAAAAAAAGGGCCTCTCACAGAAAATGAACTTCCTAATCATCTAAAATCTGAAATTTTTGAACTTCAACAAGGCCAAGTCAGCACTGTAATAAATGACTTACAGGGACCTGTTATCATTCGCGTCACGCATATTGAACCCTCAAGCTCTCTTCCTTTTGAAAGTGTAGAAGAAAATATTCGCCAAACACTTGCCAAAAATCGTGCTACTGATGATATCCGTAACAATTATGTAGCCATTGAAAATGCTCGTTTTGAGGGTACTTCTCTCAAAGAGCTGGCTGACCAATATAAGTTATCTTTGCGCACAATTACCATCGATAAAACGGGAAAAACGCTTGAAGGTGCAATACTCACGGATTTACCTCAAAAAGATATTTTACTGAATGCCATCTATCAATCAAACGAAGGCGTTGATCTTGATCCTCTCTCTTTTCAAAATGGTGGATACCTCTGGTATAAGGTCAATAAAATTATTCCTGCCCGCGATAAGACACTTGAAGAGGCTAAGCTAGATGTTCTTTCTCAATGGAAAAGTGAGGAAATCCAACGTCTTCTTGATGAAAAAGCCCAAAATGCTCTCAAACAGCTCACGGAAGGAAAAAGTCTCGTTGCTCTTGCTCGTACCCTTGGTATTACAAAACAAACAACACCAGCCCTCCGGCGTCAAGACTCATCTGAAACCCTTGGCGTTGAAGGAGTTAAAGCATTATTTGCTGCTCACAAAGGTCATTATGGCGTCATAAAAGGTCCGGTTGCAACAAACCGTATCATTTATCAAATAAAGACTGTAACCATGCCTAAAGATATCACGCCTCATACTCTTCCAACTGAGGTCCGCGCCAATATAGATATGATGATAAGAGAAGATCTCAGGCTAGAAATGCTACAAGTTGCCAATAAAGAACATCCTTTGGAAATTAATAGCACAAATTATAATCAGATCTTTAACGCTCTCCAATAAAAATATTGTGCATAATTTAAAGAACTTATTTGATAAAGTTTCCATCAGCTCTTCGTCTATAGTTGAAGAGGTGAGATAAATCTCTTATTTGCATATCTTAGGATCAGCATTTGTATAATGATTAATTCTCTTGAAAATCAGTGCATGTATAGATTTGCGAGAAAATAGCCAATGGAATGTAGAGTCGTTTTTGCAACGCATTAACAAATATTATCCATCCAAAGATTGTCATCCATTAAGCTATAAAGGTCATCACTATCGTCATTCATTTATAGCTCATCGTATTGCTACTCTTAATATTCATTCATAAGGAGCGTATTGCTTCTTCCTTAAATGATTTCATTTACACACCCAGCTTATGATATACAAAAAACTATTTTTAAAATTCATTATAAAAATGAAGAAATCTTTTTCTATTCAAGACTCTTATTCAATATGAGAAAAAACGAATTATCATTATAAATCAATATATTCATAAATCATAACAGTCATCAATTATGATGTTATCATTTCTCAAAAATAAGAGTTTTTATAGACTTATAGACTGGCAAGATAACTTCTCTCATAAAATAGAAATTTTATTTCATTTGCAAGTGAGATACAATCAATACATTCAAAGTACTTAAAAGTTCTTCATCAAACAAACCAATGTATTGAACCTTATCTCATGTTTTTCTTTCTCTGCATCTCACCCAACCGATACACTGAATAAAACGTGTTACTGATGAAGAAATACACCGTATTTTCAAGATCATAAAATTTCTTATTCTTTTGCGTTCATAACAACCAAAACATCAACATTTTTTATAACAAAAAAATGGTTTGGAATCAAAATAGCTCTTTTTATCTTCATATGATATGAGAAAATCAGTCTATATGTTACCCATTCCAACGTGGTAATATTCTTTTACAATATCTTTGGAAAATTGCCGCTTATTGCTGCCCTTGTTATCAACCAATAGCGATATATCAATGGCAAAGTTGCGCTCTCTTGAAAAATTGCAGCCCCTAGCTGTATAGCTTTTTGAAGAGAAGCCGGTACAATGACCAATGGAAGAAAAGCTGGCTTAAGAATTCTTGGTAAAGCACAAGAATACTCGTAAAATTGGGTATAATGATCGCGCGATAATGCTACCATAGCTTCAACAATACGACCCTTTTGTTGATCACTGAGACGATGAGATTCCAAATCTTTCCTATTCACTCCTACAGCCTTTAATATATCAGTAGGTAAATAATATTGATATCGTGATTGCATGAATGATAAAAGACGCAATACACCGCTTAATCCTTGAGAAATCCCTCCATGTTCATAGATATCTGTAAACTTTTGTGCAGTATCAGGATCTAATATCTGACAAGAAAGCTGTAAAATTATGCTTGCTGTCTCACCACAATAATGCTTTAGATCATGAAGTGTTTCTATTGGATTGTGATAAAGATCTGAAATTTGTGCATTACAATAACGTAAAAAAGCTGTCTTAGGTAAATTAAAAAGAGTCATTGCTTTCAATAAATCAATCAAAATCGGATTATTGCCACTCGTTTGCATTTCACCATGAGCAATAGCATCATACCACCAACGTAACCGTATTTCTCCTATGAGTGGATCATGTACACTTTCGCGGATACGAGAAACTTCAGCATTAAATACATAAAGAGCAGCCAATGCTTGGCGCTTTTTTTTAGGTGCAAATAAAACCGATATATAGCGATCACGATCTATGGTACGTAAAATATCAAGACAATAAGGAAGAGAGCCTATCATTCTATGAACCTATTAACGTCCCTTTTTTAGCAATTAAATTAATACCCTCTTTTTATTCATATTAAAAAATGAAGGATAAGCAAATACAGTTCAGAAAATAAGATTTTTAAATGTGTCTCTTAACTGTATTATGAATTAAAATTTCTTTTCTAGTCCCTTTTCGTTTTAGAAAGAAAAAAATTAAATAAATAATTTTTCTGATAAAACTTATCTTATCGGACTTCAAGTTTTCATTTGCAATAAAAAAGCTAAAAACCAATCGTAACATGCATAGTAAAACTTGAACAACAAACAACGCAAAACACTTTTTCAGTGGATAGATGACAATGTTATTTTATAAAAAATGCACTGATCACAAAAACTTCATCAATCATTGACCTCCTCCCCATCCTAAAAGACAAAGGTCCTTACCAACACCAATTTGTAAAAAATCCAATTGCTCTCGGTGCATTTCTGTTACTATAAACGCATTGATTTATAATGATAATTTTGTGTTTTGTATGTTAAATTAGAATTCCAAATATCGTAGATATGCTTTCATTTCAAACCAATTCCATGTTACATCAATAAAAACTATTCCCTTGCACGTCACAAGCGGAACTGGCTTGTAGGTAAAAACTGTATAAGAAAGAATTAAAATGCCTCTTATAAACTGTCTCAAGTGCTAAGAGTTGATCACTCATGTGATTCATTAGGAACTACGAGCAAAGCTCTGCCCTGAATACTTGCTGCTGTATTTAAAAACACTTAATGTGTTAAGTTATGTATATTCTATACCCCTTTTACCACCTTAAACGACAGTATTTACGGCACAGCAAAATAATCACACAGGTCTTTTATACTAGACGAGAGCATTTGTTTTATTAAACAATACTCTATTCTACAGCAAATAATAACGCTGCAACAGCGCGATCTTCAGCCAATAAAACATTAAATGTACGCACTGCTGCTCCCGTACTCATTGTATCTGATGAAATACGTTTTTCCCATAAAAGCACCCGTAACTCTTCAGGTAATCGCAATAATTCAATTCCAGTACCTATTAATAAAACTTCGATTTCAGAAGCTTCTTCTAAAATACGAGATATATCCCCTTGAGTGGGAATAGGCCCTGCCATGTCAATGCCATAAATACCTGATGGGACACAAATAATAGAACCTCTATGAGACATATCAGCAAAACGAAATCCACCATTTCCATAAGCATCAATAGGCGCGCGACTTGGAAAATGTGCTTCACGAATTTGAATTGCATCGAACATGAACAAGCACCCTTTATTTTTGAATAATCCAATTGTCTTTGCTACTTCTCACCATAAAAATTAATGATACAAAACATTGATATGTTAACCATAGCTTAGTATTGAGGTAAATTTTTATATAAAACCCTAATCTACTCATACAATAAATATATGAAAATTTGACAATAAACCGCGATCAAATGCTATACCTGTTTAAATAAATCTATCTTTTAAAAAGTTTCCTCAGTTTATTTACTCATAAATTTCTTTTTATAGAAGCAATGATCTTGTTTAAAAAACAAAAAAATTGTGTAACATTCTATAAATAAAGCAACGATTTTAATAATCTCAAGAAAACAAAAACCCATTTTTGTAGCCACTATAAAAGCCACTTTTCCAATGAAATTGTCTTGATCTTGCCAAGCTTTTTATAAAAATGCCTAAAAAATGGAATAAACTACTATTACACCTTAAGATGCATTTTCCTTTGATATAGTTTTTTTCTCTTTAGAGATACTCATATTCTCTTTCGTTGTCATTTTAGATTTAGGCTTTTGTGGTGTTTTCGCTTTAGCATTAAGCTTTGATTTTTTTTCTGCAATCGGCTCACCTTTAACGCGCACATCAGCTAATGTTGAGCGAATAACACGAATATTCATACTCTCACCAATTTCAACCTCTAATTCACCACTCTCGTCGTGAACCTTCGTAACCTTGCCGATAATACCACCACCCGTTATAACTGTATCACCACGACGTACTGCGTTAAGCATTTCTTGGCGTTTTTTCATTTGGGCACGCTGTGGACGAATGATAAAAAAATACATAATTGCAAAAATTAAAATGAGTGGGACAGCGCTAACAAATGAAATTCCACCGGAAACATCGCCTGCAACTTGAGCATAAGCGTTCGTAATAAACATTTTTATCTCCTATAGTTAAACCTCAGGTATTTCCCACTCTATTAAAATAAAATTCCGATTCAGAAGAAATTCTTAAAGAATTTATCATAAAAAGCAATAACTACATAATCTAATCACAGCTTTACAAAAATGCAATAAATCCTTAAGAGACAGAATACCAAAATACAATGAGAAAAATCTTAAAAAATAGATTCATTTTCCCCTATTATATGTCCTACAATATAAATCTTTTCACTAACTCAATAAATAATACAAGATAATTTTTCTAATGAAAAAACTTTAATTTATATAGATCATTTATCTTTTTTGATATCGAATGCCAGACATAAATACAGTAAAACGCTCTCATTTCAAACCCTCTGAATTAATCAAAATGATTTTCTTGTATGTCATATATATGAAAGAAGCCTGTAGATAAAAACTTTTTAAGAAAGGCGTAAAGTATCTTTTTTCATGCTTCTCTCAAATGCAAGAGCAGTTGGAACACTGAAAGCTGACAAATAAGAATGATGCTATTGTCTTACACTTTCATAAAGACAAAGATGGTAATATCTAACGACCCCAATGAACTACTCTCCTTATACCAATGATTTTTTTCTTCAGTGTTATTGGTTTAAGAAAATCAATTGTTTTTCATGACGTTTCTATAAACTGTAAGACTATCCAAATTTAACAATCATCAATAAATTAGTTTTCTAAATATTTAAGGGGATCAACAGGTAATGAATCCTTACGCATCTCAAAATAGACACGTGGTGTTTTAACATTTCCTGAAACACCAGATTTAGCAATCTCATCACCTCGTCTTATCCTTTGTCCTTTGTTAACAACAAGCTTACTATTACATCCATAAATAGTGATAATATTATTTTCATGTCGAATCATCACAACATTACCAAGCTCTTTTAATCCATCTCCTGCGTAAATAACAACACCATTTTCTGCCGCCTTTACCGAAGACCCTTCAGGCACTGCAATATCTATTCCTCGATTCATTACTGTTCCCTTTTTTTGACCGAACTGGCTTAATAAACGCCCTCGTACTGGCCAACGCATCTTAGAAATTCCTGTGGCTTGGGGAGTCGTCATATTATCTGTATTCGTAACAGTACTTGATAAACCAGTCTCATGATTCAATTGCGTCATCTGTTTAGAAAAATTTTTCTCAGAACTTGATTTGTTCATCTTTGCAGAAGGTGGCGTTGTTACAGGAGCTTTATATATAGGAGAGGACTTCTTGTTTTTTATAGAGGACATCACTTGAGATTGAAATGCAGATTCTGTTGTTGACACTACCCAATCGTTATTATTGTATGCATTTGAAGCCGCTAATGTACGCCTGCTTGGAACAACAAGTACCTGACCGATATAAATGGAATTGCTGTTTATACCATTTGCTAATTTTAATGCCTCAACACTAACCCCTATTTGTCGTGCAATACTAAGCAGTGTATCTCCACTCTGGACAATATAAGAGTTCCGCCGAAAAATAGGAGATTGATCCATTTGTGAACGGGAAAGTGTTCCAAGATTACGTGGAGGGGAGCCCATAACGCGATCATCAGAAGAAGTTCCCCTACCTTGATGTGGAAAATTATAGAGAGAATTGTCATCTCTCCACGAATCATCGCTTGATTCCACAGGCGGCAATTCAGTGCTTTGTATCATACCACTACCATACGATAGTATTCGCGGATCTGTAGACATAGTGCTCGATATATTTGATTGAGATGATACTGTACGATGAGAGATAATATTGGAAAAACGCTGTGTACCAGAACTACAACCAGCAACAATAGTTACCACCGCTAAAAAAGTTATTCTCTGAAAATTATGCTGGAAAATATTATCCAAAGCTTTTAAACACATCGTTTCGCTCACTCATCAATAATCAACTCACTCCATTAAAGCTTTTTTAAATTACCGAACAGTTAAAATGAGATGTTTTATTCATAAATATCTTTATATAAGATCAAAATGAATTTAACGCAGACTATTTGCAGTAATTTCTTAACTTTTAAAAATTAAAGTATCTCCGCAATGCCTTTAATAAAAGGTTGGTAACGCACTTGAAACAGTTCTAAACATTCAAATCGACTTCCAATTTTTGTATAGCGCGTCACCGTTTGTACCCCTTCGTCAGGTCCTATCGCCTGAATGAGAAGTCCATTTTCAGCTAAAAGTTCTAAAAATTCCTTGGGTTCATCAAAACGTGATGGCCAAATAAGAATGCGATCAAATGATCCCAAGCCTGTCACACTATGACTTCCATCAATCTGCCGTATAACAATATTTTCAATTCCTAAAGTTTGAAATTTTTGGCGTGCCAAATCAATAAGCGTTTTATAACGATCAATCGTTGTCACACGGTCACTCAAACATGCCATAAGAGCAGTACAGAAACCAGATCCTGTACCGATTTCTAAGACGCGATGCCTTTTTTTCAACGATAATGCCGAAAGAATTAAGAGTTGTTCTTCCAAACGTTCCATATATTCACCACACTCAAGGGGAATAACTTTATTATCATAAGCACTATTAAACCAAGGAGCAGAAACAAACTGTTGACGTGGAATTTTCTCTAATGCCGAAAAAAATCGCACGTCATCAATGCCTTTGCTACGCATTTTCAGTACAAGAGCGGCTAACTCCTCACGAAATTGTAAAATACCCTTTTGCCCCATGGTATCATTCAATCTCCAATGGAGGTGCACTTTTATCATACTGACAAACTGCTTCTTTAAAAATGGCAAAAACTTGCGTTTTTATATCATCACCTCTTGGCAATAAACGCATATTGTCTCTCCTTTCGTAAAATTAAGCAGTAATACAACGCATGCCTCCCATATAAGGTTGTAAAACATCTGGAACAATAATTGATCCATCAACCTGTTGATAATTTTCAAGCACGGCAATAAGACAACGTCCAACAGCTGTACCAGAACCATTAAGGCTATGAACAAAATGTAATTTTTTATCGCCTTCTTTACGATAGCGCGCATTCATACGACGACCTTGAAAATCTCCACAAACTGAACAGCTAGAAATTTCACGATAACATTCTTGACCAGGAAGCCAAACCTCGATGTCATAGGTTTTACGTGCTGCAAACCCCATATCACCCGTAGAAAGAACCACTGTGCGAAAAGGCAAACCAAGCCGTTTTAATATATCTTCTGCACATTCCGTCATACGTTCTAATTCAATTAAAGACTGCTCTTCACTGGTAATCGAGACCATTTCAACTTTCCAAAATTGATGCTGACGCAACATACCGCGCGTATCACGACCAGCTGCTCCCGCCTCTGATCGAAAACAGGGAGATAAAGAAGAAAATCGCAGTGGTAAATCTGATATTTCAAGAATTTCATTGTTGACCAAATTGGTTAATGGCACTTCTGCTGTAGAAATAAGCCATCGACCATCTGTTGTACGAAAAAGGTCTTCAGCAAATTTCGGCAATTGTGCTGCTCCGTAAACAATCTCATCACGGACAAGAAGAGGTATTGAGACTTCTGTATAACCATGCTCATTGACATGCACATCAAGCATAAATTGGCCTAATGCTCGTTCTAGCCGTGCTAACTCCCCTGAAAGTACTGTAAAACGTGTTCCAGACAAACGACTAGCTCGTTCAAAATTCATCTGCTTGAGATCTTGACCAAGATCAAAATGTTCCTTTGGTGTAAAATTAAATGTTGGAGGTGTCCCAAAATGTCGAATGACGACATTATCACTTTCATCTTTACCTTCTGGAACATCATCTAATGGAATATTTGGAAGTGCTGAAAGAATTTTCTCAAGACTCTCCGTCAGCTGTTTTTCTTCCGCTGTTGCAGAGGAAAGAAAGACTTTAATCTCTTCACCTTCAGCTCTAAAGCTTTCAGCCATTTGCTTATCAGATACCGCTAAAGCCTGTCCTATTTCCTTTGAAACCGCATTGCGACGTTCCTGCGCCAATTGCACCTTAGCAATATGCGACCGACGTGCAAGATCAAGTTGTATTAACCTTTCAGCTTGTGGCTCAAGACCTCTACTTACGAGTGCTTTATCTAATTTCTCAGGATTGTCACGAATCCACTTAATATCAAGCATAAAAATTCCTCATTTATATTGTTTTTATTCATTTCTTATCGCATAAGATTATACGCTTTTCTTAAGCGGATTTTCTTCTCTTTTCTATACTGTAAGCAATTAAAATTGAAATCTCGTAAAGTGCTATCGTTGGTAAAGCCACTGCAAACATCGTAAAAAAATCCGACGGCGTTATGATTCCCGCAATGATAAAAGAGAACAAAATAGCCCATTTTCGTTTAGACACCAAATCATGAGACGTAAAAAATCCAACTTTTGTTAAAAGACTGATGACAAGAGGTAATTGAAAAATCAAACCAAAAATTAGGATAAACGATGTCATAAAGCCCAAATAATCAGAAATACGCACTATAAACTCGATTTTTAAATGAACATCTGGAAGAAATTGTTGAGAAAGGCTAAACCATAGTATTATTGGCGCTAATAGACCATAGACAAACGCTCCTCCAAGACAAAATAAAATAGGCCCGCCAATGAGAAATGGTAAAAAAGCCATACGCTCATTTTTATAAAGCCCTGGTGCAATAAAGCTATAAAACTGAAAAGCCGTATAGGGAAAAGATAAAATAATTCCCCCAAAAGCAGAAAGCTTCATTTTCGTTAAAAAAGTTTCCCATACTTGTGTTGATTGCAAACGAATATCCTCAGGATTACCCCCTGCTATTTTCATTGCCCACTGATATGGCCATAGTAAAAAATTTAAGATATAATCTTTAACAAGAAAACACATCATAAAAGCGATCATAAATGCAACCAAAGCAGCAATAATTCGCTGACGAAGTTCAATTAAATGCTCTAAAAGTGGTGCCATATGAGCATCAACTTCATCTTTCTTAACATTCATGACATATCTTCTTTATCTTTAGAAGCAATAGATACTGTCGTATCTTTATTGGTTACGTTGTGATCGCATTCCAAAATTTCTTTACCTTTTTCTGATTTATGGTGTGTTATCTTAACATCCAAATTATCGCGGATATCTTCTAATGTATTTTGAATGGGATCAAAAGTCTCTGTCAACTTCTTGCTTGAATCGCTAATATTCGAAAATGTGTTTTGTAAATCATCAAGCTCGATTTGTCTTATTGCATCATCAAACTGATGACGAAGTTCATTTGCTGTTGAACACATATAAGCTCTTACCTTTGCTATTGTCTTTAATATTTTAGGTAAATCTTTCGGTCCAACGACAATGATGAGAACAAGTAAGATTACGACAAACTCTGGTCCATCAATCCCAAACATCTCTTAATTAGACTTCCTCATCAAAAAATAATGCACAATGGTGATTGCGTTTTTGTTATTTGACACGTTGTTTTTTAGCAACAGATGTTTTGCTTTTTTTAGAAGCAGACGAAGCCTTTCTGCGTGCTGTTACATGTTTTACCGATAACGGCTGAGATTGTTGAGATTCTACATCAATTATTTGAGAAGTAGTAGCCATTTCAACTTTATCCTCAATCCCGTCATCTTCTTCCTTCATATTTTTTTTGAAGGCTTTAATTCCCTTAGCAACATCACCCATTAATTCAGAAATTTTACCGCGACCGAAAAGCACAAAGATAATTAATAAAATTATAATTAAATGCGTTGGTGAAAAAATATTACCCATTACTCTCTCTAACTTTATGCTTTTAAATTTGATTTCATTTATTCATGCTTCCTCTGAAGAATGTATCAAATATAATATCTTACTTGTATATTTTCTTCTTAACTTACGAGCAATCACACGCTTTTATTGCAAAAGAACTTTTTATCCTCTCATCCCTTTTTAGCTTATTATAACACAAACCATTCAAAAATGATAAACCGCTTCATACAAAATTCAAAAGGCTTAAAAACTTTTCTAAAATAACTTCATCTGATCTCTCAGGTTACTCATCTTCCTGTAAATACTATAAGCTTATGTCTTTCATTTTAAACAATGTTATACGTATCATTACAAACATTTCATCCAAATTATCCGTTACTGATAAAGATCACAACATACTGTAAAAAAATTTACGTATTCAATTAAAAAAATTCAGAAAGAAAAATTCTAAAAACTTTCTTGACACATCATCAGTATCTTCAAAAACTATCATCTTATGTACAACATTTATTCTTTGCGTTGGTAGGAGTTTTATCATCCATTATTCCATATACAATACGAAATATGAGCCATCATCGCATTCAATTAAATATCTGGCGTGTAAATAAAACTATTCGTGGAAAGAGTAAAAATGCACTTTATGAACCAGCTCAAATGCCAAGAGGTATGGCAATACTGCTAAAAAATAAAAATGGTACCAGCTTGCGCCTTTATTCAGTAAAATACCTCCACAACCAGCTCTCTGAACCGCTGCATGCCCTAACTATTATAAGTCTCCGGATTCTAGGCATGCGTTCTCATAATATCATGTGCTTAACCTATCTCAGTATTGAAAACAGAATGGACATTAATAGAAAATTACATTCAATCAAAAGCATGGAATCAAAACATAATCCATGTAAAAAGAATTTCTTATCCTAGTCTTTTTTATAAGATTATCTCATAAGGCCGCTAGATAATACAATGTTAGAGATAGATAAACCTATTTACTTTAGTTAAAAATCCCTCATTTTACTGAGATAGCTTGTAGAGAACATCTCAATTTTAAAAGTTTTATTTTAGCATCATGCACAATAATCTAGCCATTTAGCGTGTATAATGTAAAGCTTGGGCTCCGCTTGAACCAATGAGATTCATTCACACTTTTACAAAAATCTATCACTATAATACCAGCACTTTATTGCTCTATCCATAATTTTATGCTCGCTAAAAAACTGATAAATGTAACAATGTTTTTATCAAGCATTTTAAATTCTTTAATCTTTAAACAAGCAAACCTATGAATGAATTTGAAAGATAACCTTAAATTTTTCAACAAACTTCACTAATATTCTCGTTAATTGATTATCTTTTATAGTTTTCCTGAGAGAGTCCGCGATCATAAAAAACTTCTCTTACAATATAAATATCTCTATTGAAATGTTTGTCCTCTTCCTGTCTATCTTTCATATAAAAAAATTTAAAATCTTAACGATTAATCTCATAATATAAAAATAGCTCAATGAATAAATGCTCTCATGATATTAATATTTTTTTCTGTAGTGTATAATTTAGGAGTGAAGGTATTTTTTGATTTATACAAGAGTATTTTATGGATATCAATTCTATTATTCTATGCTAATAACCCAGTACAGTTACACATATGATAGAGTTTACTCCATGAATTATCGGCATATTTACCATGCTGGCAATTTTGCTGATGTTTTTAAACACATTATTGTCACTCGCATTGTAGAATATCTCAAACGCAAAGAAAAAGCTTTTCGCGTTATAGATACACATGCTGGAATCGGTATTTATGACCTCTCTTCTTTAGAAGCACATAAAACAGGAGAGTGGCGCGAAGGTGTCCAACGACTTTTTTCAACTCCTATTCCAGAAGATTTAAGAGCACTCCTTTGTCCATGGAGTGATATCATTGATACCCTCAATAAAGGAGAAAAAGAAATTGTATTTTATCCTGGATCTCCTGTTCTTATTCGTCAATTATTACGGAAACAAGATCGCCTCACCGCAATAGAATTACATAATGAAGATTATCATATTTTAGCAAAAAACTTTGCAGGAGATTATCAGACAAAAGTTCTGCATTTAGATGGTTGGCTTTCCTTAAATGCTCATGTCCCACCAAAAGAAAAACGTGGATTTATCCTTGTTGACCCTCCCTTTGAAAGAACTGGAGAATTTTCCCGCCTTATTGAGGGATTAACGACAGCCTATCGTCGCTTTTCTGGAGGGGTCTACGCTTTATGGTATCCTGTTAAATATGACAAAGAAATTGAAAGTTTTCTTCACGCACTTTATCAAACAGGAATTCCTAAGATTCTACAGCTTGAAATGCGTATCCGAAAAAGTTCAAGTCCACCGACAATGAAGGGAAGTGGTATGATTATTATTAACCCTCCCTACCTTTTAGAAGAAGAAATGAAAAAACTCCGCCCCTTTCTTATCAACCGTCTAGGACAAGATGAAAATGCCCAAATAACGCATAAGTGGATTTAAAAAGAACATCTATTATGTTAGATCTTTCTCTATATTTTTCCTAAATCAAATATCATGTTGTAAGATATAAAGGCTTTGAATGATAAAGTTCTTTGATTCTTTGGATAAGATCAACATTATTATAATGATACGCTAATAACGATCAGCGTGAATTAATTTTTTTCCTTTTAGAAAGTCTATCCTCTTCATCATCATGGATTTCCTATTCCAATCATTTTAATGGATAAATTGGGCAAATTCATAAAGCTGTCTTAGAATAACAACTCTCATATTTTTTATGAAAGATCGGCTCTCTAAAATCATACTCTTATGCTATAAGATATATTTATAGAAAAAAATTAATAAAGACATAAATAATCGTTATTTAATAAATAAAGAATATTTCATATATTTAAAAAAAACATATTCTTAATAAACAGAATGGTCCTGAAACATAATACAAATTGTCCGCAAAATAAACGGGAAAAGCTTTCTTTTCTTTCTAACATTACATGGAACAATGCCAATCAAAGCAATGAAAAAAATCAATTCCAAGGTATCAAATTCATACAAGAGTTTGTTAGACACCTTCCGCATAAGCCAGGGGTTTACCGGATGATTGGTGAAAATGGTGATATTCTCTATGTTGGCAAAGCCCGTAATCTCAAAAAACGTGTTTCAAACTATACACGTGAAAAAGGACACAATAATCGTATTACCCGCATGATTCGTGCAACATATCATATGGAATTTATCATCACCCATACAGAAACAGAAGCACTCCTTTTAGAAGCCAATCTCATCAAAAGATTGCATCCACATTTTAATGTATTACTACGTGATGATAAAAGTTTTCCTTATATTATGATTACAGATGATCATCGAGTGCCTGCACTTTACAAACATCGTGGTGCTCGAACACGAAAAGCTCACTATTTTGGTCCTTTTGCTTCTGCTGGTGCAGTGACACAAACAGTTCATGTTTTACAACGCGCCTTTTTATTACGAACCTGTACTGATTCAGTTTTTGAAAACCGTACACGCCCCTGTTTGCTTTATCAAATTAAGCGATGTTCTGCACCTTGTACCCATGAAATTAGTGACAATGATTATAAAGAACTGGTGAGAGGAGCCAAAGCGTTCCTTTCGGGAAAAAATCAATCTGTTAAAAACGATATGGTTCAAGCTATGCATAAAGCTGCAGAAAATCTTGATTTTGAACAAGCAGCTTCCTATCGTGACCGCTTATCAGCCCTTTCTCATATACAAAGCCATCAAGGTATTAATCCTCAAACGATAAAAGAAGCGGATGTATTTGCAATTGCGCAAAAAGAAGGAATGACCTGTATTCAAGTGTTCTTTTTTCGCATGGGGCAAAATTGGGGAAACCGTGCCTATTTTCCTAAAGCAGACCTCTCTTTTTCCCGTACTGAAATTTTAGCGAGTTTTCTTGCCCAATTTTACGATGATAAACCACTTCCAAAAAGCATCCTTTTATCTGAAGAAATTGAAGAAAAGACACTTCTTACAGAAGCATTGAGTCTCAAAGCAAATCACAAAGTGTCTCTCTCTTTACCCAAACAAGGTGAACGGAAAACTCTTGTTAATCATGCCTATCTCAATGCTTATGAAGCACTTGAACATAAGCTTTCTGAAACAGCCACCCATACAAAATTGCTTCAAGGTCTTGCTAAAACATTCCAACTACCTTTTCCTCCACGCCGGATAGAAGTCTATGACAATTCTCATATCATGGGAACAAATGCTGTAGGGGCTATGATTGTTGCTGGTCAAATGGGATTTGTTAAAAATCAATATAGAAAATTCAATATTCGCTCAATAGATATCACGCCTGGCGATGATTTTGGCATGATGAAAGAAGTGATTAAACGAAGATTTTCACGCCTTATCAAAGAGCATGATCTGCCAAATAGAAATCATGACATAAAAGATGATGATCTTTTTCCCATTTGGCCTGATCTTATCTTAATTGATGGTGGTGAAGGACAAATCAACAGCGTACATGCAATACTTGCTGAATTACAATTAAATGACCTCTTTACAGTTGTTGGAATCGCCAAAGGTGTTGACCGTTATGCGGGACGTGAACGATTTTTTATAAAAGGTTCCCCCCCCTTTACACTTCCTCCACGTGATCCTATCCTCTATTTTTTGCAACGTCTGCGTGATGAAGCACACCGTTTTGCGATTGGAGCTCATAGGATAAAACGAAAAAAAGCAACATTCAAAAACCCACTTGATGAAATCGAAAATATTGGTCCAACAAGAAAGCGTGCGTTGCTTCATCATTTTGGAAGTGCCAAAGCTGTTGCTAGTGCCTCACTTGAAGATTTAAAAAAAGTTACAGGAATCTCTATGACAATTGCACAAAAAATTCATAACCATTTTCATGAAAAATAGACTTGTTTCATAACCTTCGCCTTGTTACGTTTAGGAAATATATTCTCTTTCACAAGAATTGAAAATGGCTCCATGAAAAATCATACTTTTTCTTTTCCAAATATTTTAACTTATGCACGAATTGTTGCAGTCCCAATGGTTGTTGCATGCTTTTTTTTAGAAGGGCGACTACAATCAAATGATATCACTCGCTGGATTGCTGTGTCCATTTTTATCGTTGCATCCATTACTGACTTTCTTGACGGTTACCTTGCTCGTATTTGGAAACAAACATCCAATATTGGTCGCATGTTAGATCCAATTGCCGATAAACTTCTCGTCTCTGCTTGTTTGCTCTTGCTTGCCGCAGACAGTACTATCGCTGGGTGGACACTATGGGCAGCTATTATCATTCTTTGCAGAGAAATTCTTGTATCAGGATTACGTGAATATTTGGCTGAATTAAAAGTTAGTGTTCCTGTCTCTCGTCTTGCAAAATGGAAAACTTTTGTACAGATGATCGCTATTGTATTTCTTTTAGCTGGACCAGCCGGTAATAAAATTTCCCCTTACACAGTAGAGTTTGGCATTACTATGCTGTGGATTGCTGCCCTCCTTACATTGTGGACAGGATGGGATTATTTTCGTGCAGGTTTAAAACATGTTATCTTATGACGAGTATGGAGATTTATAATGATAATTTATCTTTTTATACTTAAATAAGAGATGAGAATAGCATAAGATTGATTTATTTTAAATCTATTAATGATAAATCAATAAAACACTTTTTAGTACATTACAAATAAGGGTAGCATATAGATAAAATCCCTTCAAAAAAAGAGTAAATAGATTTTATATTCTCACAAAAGAAATTGTAATATTGAAAGCTAAAAAAACGATGAATGCTCCCTATGCTTTCAAAAAAATCTATAATCTTATAAGCAAAAAACCGAAATATAGTGTTTCGGATTTTTGCTTCTTATATACGCTTTATTATTGTAAACGCTTTATTAACCAACAATTTCTACCTCAGAAAACCAAAAGGCGATTTCTGTTTTTGCCGTTTCAGCGCTATCGGATCCATGGACAGAATTTTCGCCAATCGATAACGCATGAACCTTACGAATTGTCCCTTCTTCTGCATCACTAGGATTCGTAGCCCCCATTACTTCACGGTTTTTAGCTATTGCATTTTCGCCTTCCAAAACTTGTACAATGGTTGGACCAGAAGACATGAATTCAACCAATTCACTAAAAAAGGGGCGTTCTTTATGAACAGCATAAAAATTTTCAGCCTCACGTTTGCTCATCCAGACACGTTTAGACGCAATAACACGTAGCTCCGCATCCTCAAGCATTTTAGTAATTGCGCCAGTCAAATTACGACGGGTTGCATCTGGTTTAATCATCGAAAAAGTACGCTCTAAAGCCATTTAACCACCTTTATTTTATTTATAACATTCTCTCGCTATTTCTATAACGAGCAAGAACCACTTTGCCAAATGACTCTGCAAAAATCTACACAAATTCTTTAAAATATAGAATGAATTATAAAGAAAACTTTAATAGAAATACCTGTAATTGCTCATCCTATCATAAAGATGCTCTACCGACTTTCAATAAATATTGAATCTTCTTGCATAATCTTAAATGCTTCTCATAAAATGTATCATTGAAGCAATAAAAAATCATAAGAAAAGCCTAACATGCAAAATATATACCTTTTTGAAAGCCTTCTTCTTTAAAGAGGACGAACCTAGACACTTCGATCTAGGTTTGAAAATCCTTCTACACACATTGAGATCAATCAAAAAATGACCATATAATTAGAAACTATAGCGTACACCTAAAATACCCTGAAGGGACTGTTTTGTTTTACGTCCTTTAACATAATGTGCCTCACCATATAACTTTAACTTCTCACCCACTAAACTGCTCAAACCTACACCTAACTTACCTGCATTCCCCGATAAGTCAGTGGTAAATAGATGCCGTTGATTAATCAATGTATGGTTGTCATCTTTATTCTCACGCAACCATGCTGCTGTAATATACGCAAGTGATGAGGAATCCATGCGAAAACCAAATTCATATCCTAAAGATAAGCCAACCTCACTGCGTAATGAAGTGAATGGACGCATGTCACCTATCATGTCATTCGATAACTTGATTTCTTTACCCTCAACTTGCAACCATGTAAATTGTCCATAAGGCTGCAACCAACTGCTCTTTGACGTCTTAAGTCGATAACCTACTTCAAAGGAGGTGCCCACCGCCCATTGTCTATAACTTCCTTCAATCCCTAAACCGTTCGTTGAAACTGCCTTTAGAGTATTCTGATAATGATTATATTTTAAAATACCATCTAAATACCATCCACTATGATCCAAATAAGTGACATAAGCGCCAATGCCATAAGTATTGATACCGCTCATACCACCCCGTGCATGTGCAATGCGTGCGCGGTCATAACTACCAAAACCCCCTATATAAAATTCTCCATTTTTCCACTCGCTTACACTATTGATCCCTAAAACAATACCTGTCTGATCCAACTTAAAATCTATATGCTCTGTAGCAATACTCTCTTTAGACTTGATCGCATAGGTCCATAAAGCTGCATTCTTTTTACTTTTATCTAGAATTCCTCTTCCCACACGCACGGTTTGCATTTCATTGTGAAAAACCATTGCTGGAGCCACAGACATAGACAATACCGCATCTGTAGAGGGAGTGGTTAAAAAGTGAGAAACTGAAAGCGTCTCATCTAATTGTGGAGAAGGTTGTTCTTCATGAACTGGACGCAAAATCATTTGATCGGCTAAAGATTGAGAAGATTCTGAAACAGCAGCCTGTTGCTTTCCATCAGAAAAATGAGGAAGACTTGCTAGAGGGAATACCACACGAGTCCGATTTTCTTGAGAAGGAGATCCCGAAACACTAGAAACATTCTGTGTTTCTCTTAAATGACGTGGAGGACGTGGTTTGGATTGCTCTTTTTTAGTAGATTTACGAGGACCGGTATTTTTTTCTCCAGAAGGAGAACTTTGATCAGATAATGCAACAGGGACCTTCGTTTTCTTGTTTACACACTGTGTTTCAGTATTAGAATGTTCTGCATTTTCAGAGGATCTACTTAAATACCAAATTGTAGCACTACCACTAGAACTAGCACATCTTTCTCTCTTCAGCAATTGATACTGATAGGTTCCACCATCAACAGCTACAATGTCCTTGCCCCAAAAATCTGCCAGAGTAAAATTAGCTCCTCCATCTTGGCTTCTATCGGTAATTAACGGAAGTTCAGTAACCAAACTATTCCTTTCTGAGAGAGGACCTGTAATTTCACGACCAGAATCTGCAATGCTTATTTTGTGATTACCTGCGCCCTCATCAATCGACAAGTAATCACTGAAATTCCCCATAGCACTAATATTGAATCGAAAATGTAAATCCCCTGAAAGTTTCTCAACATGAAGTGAAATATGTCGTGGATCATAGGGGATAGAAGTAAAAATAACAGTTCCTCTGTGCCCCCCTAAATCTTCAATTTCAATTTGAGTTTTTTCTCCTATATTCCGTTCACCAACCTCAAATATTATTTCATCCACTCTCCCTTCTATAGGAATTTTTTTCTTAGTAGTATGATTTGTCCTATCACCAGCGAATAAATAAAGTTCGCCTTTATTATTGATCCTTACTTCTCCAACAACTTTCTGAATACCAGAGTGAAACCATGACCTAGCAGAATCCGTAATTGTTAAAGTATCCACAAACCCTTCAGAATATACAACTTGAATAGCCTGCCCCTTCAAAGTAGTAGCATAAGACTCTGCATGCCCTAAGACGTGCTGTCTCCCATTCCCAGAGACCTCAGTATACATTGTTTTCCCCCCCTCTTTTCTTTGTCCTGCATAAAGATTTTGTTCTCCGTTATCTCCCACTTTCGTATACCAAACCCACGCTCCATCATACACATTCTGCTGTCCTACTGCTCCACCATCCCCCGAAACTGTAGAATTATATGCACTACTTTTTCTCTCCACGCTTGTAAGATCAAGATTTGGCTCTTCATGAATAAACTGTTTACCACCAAGGATTTTAGTATCTATTGCATTTCCTCCACGTGTAACTATTTGCATCCCTCCTTTTTTAATAGTGGAACCTACAGAAGTTGCTCTATTTTCAACAATCTCAACACTACCATCTCCAATTTTACTCTTACTCCTAGGAAAATTATTTGTAATCAGTGCTGAACCTTTTGGTATCTCTGCTCCATTTCCTACGTGTTCTACTATTGTTAGCTCTCCATTCCTGTTTTCAACTGCACTTGCAACTTGTACAAGACAACTGCTGATCATCAATACTGAAAAACTTAGCTTATGTTTATACTGCATTATCGACACTCCACTCTCAATTATTTAGAAAATATCCCACGGCTACGTAGGTAACTCATCTTAGATTGTATCGTAATGTGTTTTATTTATGTTTAAAAACACTTTTAGAGTGTATTTTTTAATACAAAAAACTTTAAGTTGTGTATCTATAAGCAGCTAAAAAGTTCTAACTTAAGGCAGAAAATCTGAATAAAACTCAAATTGTTCACTTGAGTTCAAGGAACAATTTTCAATATTTGAAATTAGATGAAAAAAATGCTCGTGCTTTTAAAGGAGAGTATAAAGATATCTTTACTGTTTGAGAAGATCTCTATACTCTCGAGAAACCAAAATCGAGCGTTATCTGTTTAAACTTGCAAAGCAATTACATCCATAAAGTTAATCAGCTGTGCACACATATATTTAGAAACTATAGCGTAATCCTAAAATACCTTGAAGAGCATTCTTAATCTTATGTCCTTTTAGATAATGTGCTTCCGCATAAAGTGTCAGTTTATCATTGACCGAACCGTTTAAACCAATTCCCAATTTACCTGCATTACCCGATAAGTCTGTGATAAATTTATGCTGGTTATTAATTGTCGTATAATTATTATTTATATTCTCACGCAACCAAGCTGCCATAATGTAAGCTGTTAATGAAGTTTCTGAATTCACAAAAAATTCATGTCCTGCAGTCAATCCAACCTCACTTCGGAATGAAATCAGTGGACTTAGATCACCTATCATTCCATTTGAAAGTTTTATTTTTTTACCTTCAACCTGCAAACCTGTTAGCTTGATATAAGGCTGCATCCAAGTATTCTGTGCCGGTACAAAATAACAACCAATCTCAAATGACCCACCTATCGCCCACTGATTATAATGACTTTGAATAGCTAGATCATTCGTTGAGATGGCTTTCAAGTTATCTCGGTAATAATTATATTTCAAAACACCATCCATATACCATCCACGATGATCAAAATAAGTTGCATAAGTTCCAATGCTATAAGAGCTCAGATCGCTGTCACCACCTCGTGCATGAGAAATACGTGCTTGATCATAACTACCGAAACCACCAACATACAACTCTCCATGCCTTAATCCACTCCACTGATCAGCACCAAAGACTAAACCTGTCTGCCCCAGCTTAAAGTGTGTATGGCCTGTCGCAATACGTCCTCTGCTCTTAATCCCATAAGTCCATAGTTCGATATCTTTCCTATTTCTGTCCCAAATTTTTCTAGCATTCCGTACAATTTGCAACTCATTGTTAAAAACAAGTCCAGGAACTACGGACAACGTTAACACTGCATCTGTAGAGGGGGTTGTTGATGTTTTACCAGGAACAAACGGATTTGTCGGATCTGGAATAGAGATTTCTGGTCCACTGAGGCGGTCTGCCGATAAAAACCAAACTTTTCCATTTTCATCCTTTCTTTCTTTCAAATCATACATATAAGTTCCACCATCAATGGCGTTAATTTTGTCACCCTTAAGATCTGTCAGCGTAAAATGTGCTCCACCACTTTGATCCATAATTAAATCACGCTTATTTGAAAAAGGATCCGTGATTTCAACTCCAGAATCAGCAACACTTATCGTATGATTCCCAGTACCTTTCTCAACCAAGAGATAATCACCACGGTTATGGGCAATCGTAGTATTGAACGCGAAATGTAAATTTCCTGAAAGATTATTCACATGAAGCTGAGAATAATATGGATCAGAACCTGTAAACGAAAAAATAACACTCCCTTCACCACTTAATTTTTGTATCAAAGAACTTTTTCCATCAAACTCATCAGTAATAGAGTACAGTTTTGTATCTTTTCCATTTAAAATAATATCTTCTACTATGGTACGATGTTGATCATTCCCAGCATAAAGATGAAGCTGTCCAGAATGATTTACCTGTGTCTTTCCTTCTAATGTTGCCCCAGCATGCACCCATGATTTTGTTTCATCATTCATTGTTAGATTTTTTACAGATCCATCAGCATATATTTCCTGAATAGCGCTCTCATTTAAAGTAACTCCAATAGCCTTACCGCCTTTTAAGATACGCTGTTTACCACCGCTAAAAACTTCTGTATCAAATGTAAAACCACCATTTTGAGCACTTTGAGATTTTTTTCCAACCTCTTGTACGCCCCCTCGCATAACTTTCGTATTCCAAACTTTTCCGCCATCATATACTTTTTGTTGACCTAGTGTTTTATCTTGACCATAAATGACAGTATGAGAAGCACTACTCCCTTTAACCTCTCCTCCAACATTCCCCTCCCCGAAAACAAGTTGCTCACCACCATAAATTTTAGTCCCCTCTACTTTTCCTCCATTTCCAACACTTTGTTGTCCACCTTCTTTAACGACAGCATTTTTCGAAAAGCCTTGTTTTCCCTTTAAAGCCTCAACATTTTCAGTCCCACCATGTTCAATTTTACTATTCTCACTGAGACCTCCTGCATACACATAAAGCTCTGCACCATTCCTTACAGTGTTATTAATGGATCGCCCTGGGCTATCACTTTCGCCATCATTTGAAATGTATGCTTTACCTTCATTATCAAGGACATAATTTTCTAACAGTGCCCCATCTTTAATGAAGATAAGTTCAGTTTTTTTAAGAAACGCAATATTTTGTTCTTGTACATTATATCCAACATTGTCACGATGACTGCTGTTAAGCTCCTGTTGACTTGCAAACACTCTAGCACCCTTATCCTCAGTAAAATCGCTAGGCTTTTTTAAAAAGTCTAATTCATTACTCGTCCTTATAATAACATCATTAGATGCTCCAAGTATGCATCTTCCTGTTTTCATATCCTCATTATATTGATCCTGAAATATTTTGCCATTTTCATAACTTGAAGATTGACAAAACAGTGGTATTCCCCCCTCATTTGCAGCAGCAGCAGCTTGCACAAAACAGCTGCTCAACATGAGTATCCAATAATATCGTTTCCATTTATATTGTAGAGCCATATCCTCCCCCTTCACGCCTGCATAGACAATAAACCTAATTAGCTCTACAAAACATATTTTCAACCTTAGATTGCAAACAATCCTTCTTAAAAATCTCCTTATCTCATAAAAAACTATTCTTTACAGTTTTTTAAATATTTTTTGATCAAGAAAGGGTATACAGTTTATTATGAAAAGCGAATCTGCATACTTTAAAAAATTGTTCTCTGAACCTTCATTAAAGACCTTTAAAAACAATCATACATTTAACGATAACTAAAAAATGACCATATAATTAGAAACTATAGCGTACACCTAAAATACCCTGAAGGGACTGTTTTGTTTTACGTCCTTTAACATAATGTGCCTCACCATATAACTTTAACTTCTCACCCACTAAACTGCTCAAACCTACACCTAACTTACCTGCATTCCCCGATAAGTCAGTGGTAAATAGATGCCGTTGATTAATCAATGTATGGTTGTCATCTTTATTCTCACGCAACCATGCTGCTGTAATATACGCAAGTGATGAGGAATCCATGCGAAAACCAAATTCATATCCTAAAGATAAGCCAACCTCACTGCGTAATGAAGTGAATGGACGCATGTCACCTATCATGTCATTCGATAACTTGATTTCTTTACCCTCAACTTGCAACCATGTAAATTGTCCATAAGGCTGCAACCAACTGCTCTTTGACGTCTTAAGTCGATAACCTACTTCAAAGGAGGTGCCCACCGCCCATTGTCTATAACTTCCTTCAATCCCTAAACCGTTCGTTGAAACTGCCTTTAGAGTATTCTGATAATGATTATATTTTAAAATACCATCTAAATACCATCCACTATGATCCAAATAAGTGACATAAGCGCCAATGCCATAAGTATTGATACCGCTCATACCACCCCGTGCATGTGCAATGCGTGCGCGGTCATAACTACCAAAACCCCCTATATAAAATTCTCCATTTTTCCACTCGCTTACACTATTGATCCCTAAAACAATACCTGTCTGATCCAACTTAAAATCTATATGCTCTGTAGCAATACTCTCTTTAGACTTGATCGCATAGGTCCATAAAGCTGCATTCTTTTTACTTTTATCTAGAATTCCTCTTCCCACACGCACGGTTTGCATTTCATTGTGAAAAACCATTGCTGGAGCCACAGACATAGACAATACCGCATCTGTAGAGGGAGTGGTTAAAAAGTGAGAAACTGAAAGCGTCTCATCTAATTGTGGAGAAGGTTGTTCTTCATGAACTGGACGCAAAATCATTTGATCGGCTAAAGATTGAGAAGATTCTGAAACAGCAGCCTGTTGCTTTCCATCAGAAAAATGAGGAAGACTTGCTAGATATGCTCCTCCAAAAACTTGACTTCCAAGAGTTGAAACAGCTAGAGATATGGAAGTCGGAGATTTTTGCCTTAAGTTTTGGCGGTTTTCTCTTCGATGTGGCAACTTAATAGCATGCTCTTTTGTAACTGTAATAGTTGAAAGAGAAGAAACTGATTGATTTTGATTTAAATGCCGCGCAGATCTGCTCCTATTACGTGGCAAACTGTTGAGAAATGAAACATTATCAATAAATACCGCAGATAAATACCAAACTGTTTCACCTCTATCCTCATCAATTCTCTTTTTTAAACCATACGTATAGGTTCCGCCATCAATAGTTTTAACACTTGCACCAGAAAAGCTTCTCAGGGTAAAATGTGCTCCTCCACTTTGATCAACAATTAAATCAAGTTCTGTTGAAGAAGGATCAACAATTTCAATACCAGAATCTACAATATTTATTGTGTAAGATCCACGGCCATTCTTGATAAAGAGATAATCACCCTCTCCTTCTGCAATGCTGATATTAAAATCGAAATGTAGACTTCCCTAAAGATTATCAATATAAAGCTTAGAGTAATGTAAATCGGATTCTGTAGAAGTAAAAATAATATTTCCCACACCGCTTAGCTTCTTAATATAGGTTTCTGTGTTTCCATATCCATTAGAAATAGAGTATAATTTAGCGTTTTCTCCCTCTAAATTAATATCGTCTACTGTTGTCTGATAATTTTTATCTTCAGTATAAAAGCTATTATTTCCAGTATAAAGATGGATTTGTCCTAAATCATGAATCTTTATTTTTCCTTCCAACATCGCACCAGCAAAAACCCATGAATTGGCTTCTTCTTTAATTGTTAGATTTTTTACAATGCTACCAGCATGAACTTCTTGAGCAGCATGGCGGTGTAAAGTCACAATATCCGCCTCTCCCGCTGTATCCCACCCGCGAAAACCTCAGTATTCACGGCTAACCCACTACTTTTTTGTACAAAATCATCATCTGCAAACCATTTAGCAAGAGTTTGGATTCCTCCACTCATTACTTTTGTTCTCACAGCCATCCCATCATCATATACATTCTGCTGTCCCGGCGTATCACCTTGACCATAAAGTGTCGTGTTATAAGTGCTGCTCACCACAATTTCACCATTTACAAGAACCATCTCCGACAACAAACTGCTCACCACCATAAATTTCAGCTCTCAATGCGGATCCTCCTCCCACCACTCTTTGTTTTCCACCCTCATAAATAATTGTAAATTCTGAGATATCCTGTTCCCCTACAATCTCTAAACCACCATTTTCAATTGTCGTATTCTTACTAAAACCACCAGTCTCAACATAGAGTGCTGCAGTTTCTTGGACCGTATTATTAATGGATAATTTAAAATCATCCGTTTCTCCATCACCAGTAATATAAACTATGCTATTGTCACCGAGTACAGAGCTTTGCAAAATTTTTTCACCTGTACCAGTAATAAAATCCTCTGCATAAAAACTAAAATCACCTATATAAGAATTGGCTATAGAATCTTCCGAAGAAGAAACAGAATTTTCTTGCTCAAAAGATTTATCTATAGGCAACTCCGTATGAGATAGAGGAAAAATAGGTGTAGCAATTTTTTCCGATGTAGATGGTGTCGATAAAAACCAAATCTTTCCACCGTTATGATCTTTTTTCTTTAGAGCGTACATGTAGACTCCATTATCAACAGTAGCTATCTCTTCACCCCAAAAATCTATCAGAGTAAAATGCGCATTTCCGCTTTGATTATGAATTAAATCAAGCTCCAAAACTAAGTTCTGATTTTGTAAAAGAGAATTGGTCATTTCAACACCAGAATCGATAACGCTTATGGTGTGATAACCTGCTCCTTTTTTTATAAGAAGATAATCACCGCGCTGTTCTGGAAAATTAGTATTAAACCTAAAATGTAAATTACCTGAAAGATTACCGACCTCAAGTTTAGAGTAATGTGGATTCAACGCGGTAGAAGTAAAAATAACGCATCCATTCCCGCTTAAATCCTCAATCAAAGAGCTTTCACCATCCATCTTAGAAGCAATAGAGTATAATGTGGTATCTCTGCCATTTAAAACAATTTTTTCTACTTCAGGATGAGATCGCTCAGCACCAGCATAAAGATAAATACGTCCAGAATCATGAATCATGGTGTTTCCTTCTAATGTTGCACCAGCATGTAACCACGATTGTGCTTGATCCTTAATCGTTAAATCTTTTACATAGCCTCCTAAATCTATTGCTTGAAAAGCATTCCCTTGTAAGAGAACACCAATCGCGATTCCTCCCGCTAAAACGTGTTGTTCTCCACCAGAAAAGATCTTCGTATCAAATGCAAAACTGCTATAATGGTCTAGATCTTCTTCTACAAAAAGATTTTGTACCCCTCCTTCCATAATCTTTGTGCTAAAAACCTCTCCATCATCATACACATTCTGATATCCTAGCACTCCATTTTTACCAGAAACAACAGTGTCATAAGCGCTACTCCTTATCATCTCACCTTTGATATCAGACTTTCCTGAAACAAACTGCTCACCACCGTAAATTTTAGCCCCTTCAGCTTTCCCTCCATCTTCAACCTTTTGTTTTCCCCCTCTCTTAACTGTACTATCCTGTGATGTTCTAATAAGCTCAGTACCACCTCTTTGAATTTTCGTATACAAGCTAAAACCACCGTTATAAATGGAAAGCTTTCCGCCATCTTTAACTATGTTACTAATTGAAATTTCTCCATTACTATCAACTTCCTCACTATTACTATCAAAGTAAGGATCAGCAATTGTAACAATCATTCCCTTTTCAATTCTGAGCTCTGTGAGATCATTCGATAATGAAGCCATAGCAGATGGTTGTAAGCTAAAATCAGAAAATAAAGAGTTATTTGCCTCATCAACAGCATAATTCGCATCTAAATACCAAATTTTACCATCGCTCTCATTTTTTCTATGTTTCAAACTGTACATGTAGGTTCGGCCATCAATAGCTCTGATTTTTTCACCAAAAGTGTTTGTCAGAGTAAAATGAGCGTTTCCACTATGATCAGAAATTAATTTAAGCTTTTTGTGGGAAGGGGTGGTGACCTCACCCCCAGAATCGATAATACTTATTGTATGATAACCTGAACCACTTTCTTTAATAACAAGATAATCACTAAGATGCTTGACAAAGTTTACATTAAAATCAAAATGTAAAGAACCTGATAGATCATCAATATTAAGCTAGAGTAATGCTTATCAAACCCAGAAGACGTAAAAATAACTCTGCCACTTCCAGTTAAATTCTGGATATTAACCTGAGAAAAGTATCGTTATTTTCAGGTGCAATAGAGTATAGCTTGGCATTTTCTCCATTTAAAATAAGATTTTCTACTTCCGTAACAGCTTCACCATTCTCAGCATAAAAATAATAGACACTTTGTAGTCCTAGGATTCCATCTTCAGCATAAATTTCGGTGTTATAAGCACTACTTTCCTTCTCTTTACGCGACAAACCAGTTCCAAGGACCTCCTTACCCAAAATAATCTGATCCCCACCATAAATTTTAGCCCCCTCAGCATTTGCACCACTCTCAATTGTCTGATCCCTGCTAACACTTACTGCATCAATGTAGAGTTTTCCATCTTCTTGAAACGTATTATTGATGGAATAGCCTGCATCTTTATATTTAAAGCTATTTATTTTAGAATCTTCAGAGTCACGGTTAGTAATATAGACAGTAGCACCATCACTTATTATTAAATTTGTGAGTACTTCAAAGAATAGGTTTTCTAATCTCTTCCTTTCCTTTTCTGAAGGCTTACTTCCTTCTACTGTTTGTTTATTCTCTATCCTTTTTGATCTCCCCCTTTTTTCTTTTAATCCCCTCACTTCCGATAACAACTTTCTTGTCTCTTCTAGATGTTCACTGATACTTACTGGTGGTAATAACTTTTCTTTTGGTATCGTTACTCCATCCGCACTCGCAATCTTGACAAAAAAACCACTGGTCATTAATGCACAAAAACTTAATTTCAATTTGCGTTGCATTATTCACATTCCATAATTTCAAATTTAAATTCCCCCATTTAGAAAAAAGTGCATAGACCAAAACAACACAATGCAATTGCTCAACTTCATCTTTTTTAAGACAACAAAGCATTCGATGGATTAAACTCTGACAGATCAAATATACACCCTGTGTTTTAAAATGCATGCACAACTAAAAGATTTAAATTTTTTAGATACCTTTAAAAAGTGTTATAATTACATCTATGAAAAATATTTT
Organism: Bartonella sp. OT172YNZD; assembly: GCF_042193725.1. Taxonomy (NCBI): domain Bacteria; kingdom Pseudomonadati; phylum Pseudomonadota; class Alphaproteobacteria; order Hyphomicrobiales; family Bartonellaceae; genus Bartonella; species Bartonella sp. OT172YNZD. Next base: position 67,809 of record NZ_JBHILZ010000002.1, read on the forward strand.
TGAGATACCAAAGACTGATCTATAAATAAGATTGATCCCTCAATAGATAAAAATGGCATTAAACATTAGAGGAAACAGTAATGCCGAATGAGAGCAGCCTTTATGTCCACATATTCCATTTTCATCCCTACAGTATTTAAAACAATGTCTTTATTCTATTTAACTTGGATAATCTAGAGAACACTTATTCATGCTCATCAGTCCATAACCATTGTTCTAATATATAAGAAACGTCATAATATCGACTCGACAGTGATTTGAAATTTTTATAATTATAGCCAGTTAATTCATCATTTGATTTGTCATATACTGAAAGGGACATTTTATTCATGTCTATAAACTTAGAAATGCAAGGTACAAGCAACAGAAATTCTCCTCGTCGCATTTTGTTTGCAAGCCTTATTGGCCCAACAATTGAATTCTTTGATTTCTATGTCTTTGCCACTGCCGCAGCTCTCATATTTCCTCATGTGTTTTTTCCAACACAAAATGATCAGATTGCCATTTTACAATCTTTTCTGATCTTTGGAGCGGCCTTTTTTGCCCGCCCCTTTGGATCAATTGTTTTTGGACATTTTGGAGATAAAATTGGAAGAAAAGCAACACTTATTGCTTCTCTTCTCACAATGGGTCTTTCAACAGTCATTATTGGTTTTCTTCCTACTTATGAAACCGCCGGGTGGTTTGCTCCTTTCCTCTTAACCTTGTGCCGTATTGGACAGGGAATGGGATTAGGAGGAGAATGGGGAGGAGCTGTTTTGCTCGCAACAGAAAATGCCCCTCCAGAAAAACGCGGCTGGTACGCGATGTTCCCTCAATTGGGCGTTCCAATCGGTTTATTTTTATCTATTGCTGTTTATTTAGGTCTGTTGTATTTCCTTGATCATAAGGAACTTTTAGCTTGGGGATGGCGCATTCCTTTTATTGCTTCAGTTGTTTTTATGATTATAGGATTATGGGTCCGTCTTTCAATCAATGAAACTGCTCAATTCAAAAAAACTCTTGAAAGTAAAGAACGTGTTAAAGTTCCTATCCTGGATGTCTTTTTAAAATGTCCTCGAATCCTATTTCTTGGCATATTTTCTGGTATGGCAACATTTGTTTTGTTTTACTTAGTCACTGCATATTTGTTAAGCTACTCAACAAACCATCTGCAATTGCCATTTTATCAAGCTCTTCAAGTCGAAATTGTTGGTGCTGTTTTCTGTGGAATTTTTACTGTCATCACTGGAAGACTCGCTGATCGTATTAGACGTAGGACTTTGATGATTTGGATTACAATCATCACCGGTATCTATTCTTTTGCAATTCCTTATTTCTTAAATTCTGGAGTTATAGGAGTTCTTGCAATGTCTGTTATCGGTTTGTCTATCATGGGGATGATATACAGTCCTCTTGGTGCTGTTTTGGCTTCACCATACCCAACAGCAATTCGATATACTGGTTCTTCTATTACTTTTAACTTATCAGGTATCGTAGGAGCCTCTCTTGCGCCTTATATTGCAGAATATCTGGTACAACATTTTGATACATCTTATATCGGTTATTATTTGCTTCTTGCTTCTTTTATTTCACTGATTTGCTTCGTCGGATTTACAGATGATGAAATATCCAACTAAAATATAATAAAGAAGCATAAAATAAGTACTGGCAGCAAAAATGCTGCCAGTTTCATTTTTAAAGACATGGGTTGCGGTATTTTCCACCATAATATTCCTGCAAACAAGGCACTCAAAAAGAAAAATAAAAAATCTGCAATATTGCTCATATAAGCAACAGTAAACATTCCTGATAGGATATGTGTTGTTCCCAACCACGAAACGCAAAAAAAAGCCAATATCACAGCCCATAAAACAAGCAAAATTCGATCAATTATCATGATGCCGTTTCATTTTTTAATTGTAGGCCATATCTTTAATATGCCTAAAAGAAAAATCACAATAAAAACCCAACGCCCTCCCCCTGATCCTTTCGCAATAAAAAGCGCTGGATTTACTATTCCTACCAATCCTATAAAAATCAGAACAACAGAGATGAAACGCATTAAACCTGTTTTTCCCAACAACGATCTTCAGTCTGTTGCCAATACGTTAAATTATGATTTTCCATTTTATATTTTTTCCACTGTGCACGAACGAGACTCAACTGCTCATCATTTTTACCATCAAATATCACAACAAGCCGTTGATAAGTATCAATATTCGAACATACGGCTCCCTCTATGAGAAAACGAAGCTTTGAATCATTCGGATTTTCTTGTCCTGTCGTCAGAAATACAGGCTGAAAGTTTGAATATCGATCACACTCAGTTCCGTGTCCAATAAATGATTCATCCGCATAAACCCATAAATGCATATCCATAGAATCGCGTTGTTCTTCACTTACACATTGTATTGTTACCTTACCAAAACGAGCCAATGCACGCTCTACAAGCGTTGGCAAAATATCTTTCAGCGTTGACTGCATCAAATGATAGAATAAAATATCCAACCTCTTAAGCCCTCATCACTCTTTAATAAAAATCTAACATCTTTTTTAAAGAAACTTTCATACCCCCAATATAAAAAGAAACCGTTCAAGATATAAACCCTCTTTTTTGATTAAAATACATTATCTTGTTGAACGTGTCTTTAAAAGACAAAAATTTTTATTTTCAACGTTAATAAAAAAGTTTTTTAAGTTATTTTCTAGATTCTTTGTAGACTATAGTTGAAAATAAAATATAATGTGCGGAAAGTTTAAAGAGGACCTCGTAGGCAATTTCATATTATTTATTCGGTAAAAATATCCAATTTATGGAAGGGTATTTTTTCATACTTTATTACATTTTAACCGAAAGCAGTAAAAATATTTGCTATCGAATTAACGACTGAGGATTTTCCCCAATTTATGCGTATTATTGAGTTCTACATCCTGAAACGTGTCCTTGTTTTGTTTAGTTCTGTCATGATTGCAGCAGTGAGCGTTAGTTGGACAATACAAATTCTTGCACGAATAAACTTTCTCACAACAAGTAAACAAACACTCCTCACAGTCTTACAATTTTCACTCTCATTGATTCCTTCTGTTATTTTTCTTGTCATTCCATTTGCATTAGTGATTGCAGTTACAACCACCCTTTCAGCAATGAATCAAGACTCAGAACTTGCTGTCATTAATGCCTCTGGTTTTCCTAAAAGTACTGTTTTGAAACCTATTCTTCTTCTTGCTATTGTTGCATCCTGTATCTCCTTTTCTATAGCTAATTTTGTTGTTCCTCAAGCGCGTCTTCATATGCGACAAATGCTAGCAAGCGCTCATTTTGATCTTATTAATCTATTCATCAGTGAAGGAAGCTTCCAAAAACTCGCCAATAACCTTTACATAGAAATTGGCGAACGAAATCCAAATGGAACACTTGAACGCCTTTTCATTGCTGACCAGCGTGATCCTAAGACTGATCTTTTTTATTATGCAACAGACGCATCCATTGTGAGCAATAAAAACGGCAGTTTTCTGGTTCTCAATAACGGTGAAATAGAAAGAGTTAACCATCAAAATAACAATGTTTCAATCGTTCAATTTAGCTCATATACTTTTAGCCTAGGGGAGTTTATCCCCAGTGATAAAGCACCTACTCTTTATCCAAAAGATCGGTCTCTTTCTTATTTACAAAACCCTGACCCAAAAGATCCCTACTATCAACGAAAACCACTCCAATATAAAGCTGAGTTTCATCGCAGATTAACACAATGGCTCTACCCTATTGTTTTTTCACTTATTGCATTAGCAACGGCAGGGGATGTATGCTCCCATCGACAAGCTCGTCATTCCGCAAATTTCTCGGCAATTGCCCTTTCTTTTCTAGTGTATTGGATAGGATATTTTTTTGCAGAAAAAGCAAAGAACGACCTTGCATACGTTCCTCTCCTTTATATTACGCCCATAGGGACAATTGCATTTGTCTTTTTTATGCTTTTAACGAATCATAAAATTGGACTCCCTACAAAAGTTAATGAGATTATTCAAATCGCTTTTCAAAAAGTAATGAACAAATTTGAACATCGAAAATCTCAAGATTCCTCGGATGAGATATCATGATTGGGTGGACACTTGGACGATATTTTTTTATACGTTATCTTAAAATAACTTGTTATTTCTGGGGAAGCATTTTTGTTCTTGCTCTCTTAATCGATTTCACAGAGAATTCCGGTAGGCTATCCTCCCTTCCACATTATACAGCAAAAGATGCATTTTTCCTCTCTGTTTTACGCATCCCTTTTATCATGCAACAACTTATCCCTTTCATTGCACTCTTTTCTGCAATGGCAACGCTTATCTCGCTCAATAAAAAACTTGAACTTGTGATGACTCGTTCAATCGGTGTTTCTGCATGGCAATTTCTTATGCCAGCTTGTTTGGGAGCTTTTCTTTTGGGATTGTTTTCAATTCTTCTCATTAATCCACTTGCTGCATGGGGATTTTCTCAAGCAGAAAAAAAGATGACTGAATGGCGCAATAACAATGTACTAACACCTCTTCATAATACAGGTATCCACTGGTTAACACAACGTACACATTTAGGCAGAACAACCATTGGTGCTAAATTTATCACCGACCAAGGACTTTCTCTTCTCGATGTAACCTTTGTACAATACAAGGACAACGCAACTGTCAAAAATTGGATTAACGCCCCAAAAGCAACCTTGACTAATGGATCTTGGCTATTAACAAATGGAACAATCTATAAAATAGGGCATCCTCCTGAAAAATTTACCGTGTTGCAAATAAAAACCAATCTAAAACCTGGGTTTTTAACGGAACGCTTAGTGAATCCTGCAACTATTCCATTTTATCAATTGCCAAAAAAAATTATGATTGCACGTTCATTTGGCTATTCTGCTAATAATTTTGATATGTATTTCCAATCTTTGATTGCATTACCGGCATTGCTTGTGGCAATGACCCTCATTGCAGCAACTGTATCTTTAAATTTTACACGTTTTGGGCAATCTAGAACGTTGATTCTTGGTGGCGTAATAGCTGGGTTCATGCTTTATGTTATTTCCGTACTCGTTCAAGCTTTTGGTAATGCTGGATATATTTCACCAATTATTGCAGCTTGGACACCCGTTGTTATTGCGTTATTCTTAGGAATCTCTTTTTTACTTCATAAAGAGGATGGCTAAGTGAAAGCATTAACGCTTAAAAACATTATTTTAACAAAATTAAGTGCTCTCGCTTTTAAAGGTGTTATGGGAGTTATTTTAGGGGGTGCTTTGTCTTATTGTGCGCACGCTCAAAGCCTTATGTCTCCTTCTCAAAGTCGCATTCAAAATCCGGAACGCCCTCTTTTGCTCTCTGCGGATGAACTCATCTACAATCGTGATGAAAATACTGTTTCTGCACAAGGTAATGTCCAAATCGAATATGATGATAATAAAGTTGTCGCTCAAAAAATTATTTACAATCAAAAAACAGGACGGCTTATAGCACAAGGGAACGTTGAAATTACTCAAAAGGATGGTAATAAAATTTATTCCAACCAAATTGATATGACCAAAGATCTTGGTGAGGGTTTTGTAAATGCCTTACGTATTGATACAGCTAACAATGTTCACTTTTCAGCCCAAAATGCTACACGCAAAAACAATCACATAACAGTCTTTGAAAATGCAACCTATACAGCTTGTGAACCTTGCTCTTATAAACCAGATAGAGACGTCCTATGGAAAATTAAAGCAAGAAAGATCATATGGAATAATAGCATTAAAAAAATTCGGTTTGAAAATAGCAGTTTTGAAGTTTTTGGTGTACCGATTCTAAAATTTCCAAATTTTGAGATCTATGATCCAACTGTCAGGCGTGCTAACGGTCTGCTTACTCCTCATTTTTTTTATACTGATTATCTTGGTATGGGGATAAAGAATTCTTATTTTTGGAATCTCGCCCCTCATTATGATTTTACCCTTTCTTCTACCGTTTATACCCAACAAGGGCTTTTAACCGAAGGGGAATGGCGTCAACGTTTAAAAATGGGCAGTTATACTATTCGCTTTGCTCATATATATCAAATGAAACAGCATAGATTTGATAATGATACGATTGATGCACAGCATAAAAACCGTTATATGCTGGCAACAAAGGGGGGCTTTCGTATTAATTCCCACTGGACTTATGGATGGGATATCCTTGCACAATCAGATCGACATTTTAGTCGTGCTTATAAACTTGAAAACTATAGCAATCCTATACAACTTTCTCAGTTCTATCTTAATGGTCTTGCAGGAAAAAATTATTTTGATATGCGTTTTTATCATTTTAAAGTTCAAGATTCAATATTGAATGATCCTCATTATGAACGTCATTCTCGGCAAGCGTGGGTCTTCCCACGCATCGATTATTTTTTTACACCAGATGAACCCATTTATAATGGAGAGCTTACCTTCCATAGTAATATGCAATCAATTTATCGTCGTCATGCTGACTTCAGTTCTACCGACCAGAATGGAAACCCTCTCAACATAAGACTTTCTGGTATGGCTGGAAATAGTTTGCGTTTAACAAACGAGCTACAGTGGAAAAAGCGCTTCAACACGTACAATGGACTCATCTTAACCCCCCTTCTCTCTCTACGAGCTGATATCCTTACAACCAATGCAAACGAAAATCATACAGCTTCTATAGAAAACAATGCCTTATCTGCAATTCATGGTACAACAATTCGTGGCATGGCAACAGCAGGGTTGGAACTACGCTATCCCTTCCTCATTACAGCTGATCATTCTACACATATTATAGAACCAACCGCACAAATTTTTATACGCAATAATGAACAATATATTGGACAAATTCCTAATGAAGATGCTCAAAGCTTTGTCTTTGATGCAATCACTCTCTTTCAACGAGACAAATTTTCTGGTTATGATCGTGTAGAAGGTGGCACAAGAGTCAATATAGGTCTAAGATATTCTGGAAGCTTTAATGACAATTGGTCTCTTTATGGTCTCATTGGACAATCCTTTCATCTAGCAGGAAAGAATTCTTTTGCAGAAAAGGACTTTGTCAATGTTGGTATTCATTCTAGCTTAGAGGCAAAACGTTCAGACTATGTTGCAATGTTTGGTGCGACCCATAAAAGTGGTTTTTCCTTAGAAACGCGTGGACGCTTTGACAAAAAAACAGGAAAAATACGCCGTAGTGAAATCGAAGCATCACAAAAATGGCAAAATTTTTGGGCGGCTCTACAATATGCCTATATCGCAAAGCAACCAGATTATGAATATCCTCAAGAGCGCCAAGAAATTTCTTTTCAAACAGGACTTAAACTGGCAGATTATTGGTCCATTAATAGCAACACCGGTTATGATTTAGTATCTGGTACATTTATAAAGCGAGGAATTAGCTTGAATTATACAGATGAATGTTTCGGGCTAACATTCGGTTATCAACAGGTAACGAATCCAGGCAGGAAAACACCTTTGCAAAACTTTAATTTCTCTCTTTCATTGCGTACGATTGCAGATATCAGAAAAAAGATAGATTAATTTATAAAGAGAATGTATCAGTCATTTAACTTATCATTGTTTTTATGAAAGAAAGCGTATATTTTAAGTTGTTGATGAGAATTAATAAACAATGCGAAAGCCTATTTACATGAATAAATTGAAAAAGTGTGTTCTTGCTTTATTTTATATCGCGTCTTTGAGTGTAAGCAACCTGCTAATAAGTGAATTTTTGATTCCGACAGTCTTTGCGCAGACTTCTATTGTGGTTACAGTTAATGGCAACCCCATCACAAATTACGATATACAAAAGCGCCTTGCTTTTCTCAGATTGCAACAAAAGCAAGGGAATTTGGTGGCACAGGCTAAAAAAGAACTTATCGATGAAAAGCTAAAAAATATTGAAATAAAGCGTCGTGATATTGAAGTAAGCAATGATGAAGTTGATAAAGCTTTTGAGAATTTTGCGACACAAAATAATATGACGATTGATCAGCTCAACCAGATTCTGATCCAAACTGAGATCACTGTGCAACACTTTAAAGATTACATCCGTGGACAAATAGGATGGGGGCGTCTTGTTAGCGCACGCTATCAAGCTGAAATAGGTATGATTAGCGAACAAGAAGCTGTACGCAGAATATTAAAAAATGGTGGTGTAAAACCTTCAACCAACGAATATACATTACAGCGAATTGTTTTTGTCATTCCTGCACATCGTCGTTCAGAAATCTTTGAAAGACGTCAAAGAGAAGCAAGCAATTTTCGTGCACATTTCCGTGGGTGTGCTAATGCTCACAATCAAGCAAGAGGTATTTTAGACGTTACTATCCGCCACTTAGGAAAGTTTCTAGAGCCCCAACTTCCCAATGCATGGGAACAAGCTATTCTTGCAACGCCTGCTGGAAAAATGACAAAATTACAAGAAACATCTGATGGAATCGAAGCAATTGCTGTCTGCAAAATAAAAAGAGTTTCTGATGATTATATCGCTCGACTGATATTTTCACTTCAAGATAGTAAAAAAAGAAGCCCACAAAAACTTGAAGAATTAAGCGACAAATATTTAGAAGAACTGCGGCGAGTAGCACGCATTCAAAATTCATAATGGCTGCTCTTATTGTTAGCGGTGGTGATCCTGCCGGAATTGGTCCTGAAATAGTACTAAAAGCGTGGAATTTGCGTGTTACGCGCCAAATTCCACCTTTTGTGCTTCTTGCTGATCCAGATGTTATTCGTTCGCGTGCTCGTTTTTTACAGATTGATGTTGAGGTGCAATCTGTTTTAATCAATAATTCCGCAAAAAATTTTCAAAACGCTCTTCCTATCATACCGTTAAAAAACAAACAAAGTGATCAATTAGGTATACCTTCATCGAATAATGCCGCTGGAATCATTGAAGCAATTAAACGCTGTGTTCAATTGATTAAAAATGGCCATGCATATGCACTTATCACTTGTCCTATTGCAAAAAAGAATCTTTATGATGCCGGTTTTCAATTTCCAGGTCATACAGAATTTTTAGCCGATTTAGCCCATAAAGCTTTTCATAAATGTTATCATCCAGTTATGATGTTAGCAGGACCTCGATTAAAAACAGTACCAATAACTGTTCATATTCCATTTAAAAATGTTCCTTCACAGCTTACCCGTGATTTAATTATTCAAACGATACTTATTACTGAATGTGACTTAAAAACACGGTTTAAAATAACGTCACCCCGACTAGCTGTTGCTGGTCTTAATCCTCATGCTGGAGAAGGAGGTGCAATGGGAAAAGAAGATATTGAAGTTATCACTCCCGCTATTGAATATCTTAAAAAGAAAGGACTCAATATTGCAGGCCCGCTGCCTGCCGACACAATGTTCCATGAATGCGCAAGAATGGCATATGACGTTGCCATTTGTATGTATCATGATCAAGCTCTTATCCCTGTTAAAACATTAGACTTTGATAGCACTGTTAATGTCACATTAGGTCTACCTTTTATTCGCACCTCTCCTGATCACGGAACTGCTTTTGATATTGCTGATAAAGGGATAGCCTCTCCCGAAAGCTTTATTGCTGCTCTTAAACTTGCAAATCAACTTGCCGAAAATAGTTTAATACCATGCCAATAGATAATCTCCCTCCTCTGCGTGAAGTCATTGATATATATGGATTACAAGCGCATAAATCTTTAGGGCAAAATTTTCTTTTTGATCTTAATTTAACATCTAAAATTGCTCATCACTCAGGCAATATAGAAGGAAAACCTGTTCTTGAAATTGGTCCTGGTCCTGGAGGTCTCACACGTGCCTTGCTAGCAAAGGGCGCCATTGTAACAGTAATAGAACGCGATGAGCGCTGCATACCAGCTCTCTTAGAAATAGAAAAACACTATCCTAAAAAATTAAAAATTATTTGTAATGATGCACTGAAGCAAGACTTCTCAAAACTCTTTGAAATAAGCCCAGAAAAACCTCGCATTATTGCAAATCTTCCCTATAATATTGGGACACAACTCTTATTAAATTGGCTTTTGACTGAACCATGGCCTCCTTTTTATGAATCAATGACATTGATGTTTCAAAGTGAAGTTGCCAAACGGATTACAGCTAAACCTCAATCTACTCATTATGGACGTCTTAGTGTCTTAACTGGCTGGCGTACTACTGCTAAAATTGCTTTTGATGTGCCCCCTCAAGCCTTCATACCAATACCTAAAGTAACTTCTTCCGTTGTTCATATTATTCCGCGAACACAACCTCTTGCCTGCTCTGCACAAAAACTAAGCCTCGTCACAAAAACCGCCTTTGGACAAAGACGAAAAATGCTTCGTCACAATCTCAAAACACTTGGAGGTGAAGTGCTGTTAGAAAAAGCTGGAATTGATGGAACGCGCCGCGCTGAAACGCTCTCAGTTTCCGAATTTGTCACTTTAGCGCATCTAGTGCTCTAAAAAATAGGCTTTTTGTTATGCAATCTTTTTTAATCAAGACATTTATCGATCTTTTCAGCAATAAGCCTATCAATAAAAGAGCCAAGATAAGAACAACGCTCACGTTTTGCGGTTTCAGCTAAATAAATTGATTTAATCAAAGATAAAGACTGATCTAAATCTTCGTTAATCACAACATAATCATAAGAAAGCCAATGCTTTAACTCCGTTCGTGCATTTTCCAATCGTAAATTGATGATATCCTCACTATCTTCTGCTCGACGATGTAAACGCGAAAAAAGCTCTTTCATTGATGGTGGAAGGATAAAAACAGATACAGTGTCTCCTAGCATATTTTTTTGCAGCTGCTCGGTACCTTGATAATCAATGTCAAATAACATATCCCGACCAGTACTCAATGCGTTTTCAACAGTTTCACGTAAAGTGCCATAATAATTTCCGTGAACTTCTGCCCATTCAATAAATTCATCTCTATCACGCTTATATTCAAACTCTTCCTTTGAAATAAAGTGATAATGTAGTCCATCTACTTCACTAGGACGCCTTTTCCTTGTGGTCATACTTACGGAAAGCTCTAATTGTCCATCTTTTAGAAGTAATCGAGAAATTGTTGATTTACCAGCACCTGAAGGTGAAGAGAGAATAAATAAAAAACCGCGGCGTTGATTTATTTTTATAGCACTCAATTTACTTTCAACGACTGTCATTACATCACTCTACTTTGTCCATAAATGTTTCTCTCAAATTTGAATTATACATTATCTCAACCTTACCCCTAATCAATGTGTTTTCTTACCAGTACTCAATGTTATTCTGCTCTTTTTTGAGATAAGTTATTAGCAGTACATTCACTTCTTTCTTAAATATTTTTATCCATACGCTAATCCCACTTGTGACAGACAAGAAAATGATTTTTTTAAAAGTTTAAATAGAAAAATTTTACTATATTCTGGATTCTCATTTACGATGCAAAAAGATGTATTACCATTATCAATTCAATGTTTTGCCTTTAATTCTCGCCACTTGCGAACATTCATATTATGTTCCTCTAAAGTTCGAGAAAAAACATGCCCTCCTGAACCATCAGCAACAAAATAAAGTGCATCACTGCTTGGTGGATGTGCCACCGCTTTCAAAGAATCTCGACCTGGATTTGCAATAGCTGTTGGAGGTAACCCATTAATTTTATAAGTATTATATGGTGTTTCCTTCTCAAGATCTGAACGATAAATTGCACGACCGGATGGTTTTCCTTTTCCTCCAAAGAGACCATAAATTACTGTTGGATCCGATTGAAGACGCATATGCTTTGTAAGGCGGTTATAAAATACCGCAGCAACCATTGGTCTTTCTGCTGCAATTCCCGTTTCTTTCTCAACAATTGAGGCTAATATAACAAATTCATCAATTGATTTAATGGGTAAATCAGGTGAACGCGTAGCCCATATAGCATGAATTAATTTTGTCTGTCCTTCACGTAATCTGTTTACAATCTCTTTACGCGTTGTCCCCCGAATAAAATGAACAGTATCCGTCATTAAACAGCCCTCTGGAGGCAAAATTTTTGGAAGGTCTCCAATCAAAATTTGATTCGCAGCTAATCGATCGAAAACTTGCTGAACCGTTAAACCTTCAGGTACTGTAAATGTATACTCAATAGATTTTCCTTTCACAAGAATATCCATAATATCCTGCATCGAAGCATGAGCCGGAATTAAATATTCACCAGCCTTCAGATGCGTTGTTTTTTGGTGATAACCAACCCCATAAACAAAAATATCTGAGGATCGAATGAAACCACGTTTTTCTAGCAATGAAGCAATTTCACGAATTCCTGTACCAGGATGGATAAGAATAATTTGTTCTTCCTCAATTTTTCCCTTTTCTTCAAAAATACTTTTTCCAATATAAAGAGGAATACTTATGGCGAAAAGAATAATCACAATCAGCATAAGAAAAAAATGACCGAGAACAACCAACGGATTACGGACGATAGATGATTTCTTTCGTTTTTGATGTATTAACATGTCATAACTATCTGCTAAATGATTCGAAGAGGAATCACTTACGTTCTTTAATGATTTTCTATTTTTCACATCGGATATAACCCCTCAATAGCGATTAAGGACAATATTATAATTTCTCATTCACCTTATAATAAGGTAGAAAACTCAAAAGCAGAAATTAAATAAAAGTACTTATTATCCCCTAAAACGTCGCATCACCAACGATGCATTTGTCCCACCAAATCCAAAAGAATTAGAAAGAATCGTATCAATCTTTCGTTCACGCGGTTTATGTGGTACAAGGTCGATTTTTGTTTCAATCGATGGATTGTCAAGATTAAGTGTCGCTGGGGCTATATTATCCCGTATAGCTAGAACAGAAAAAATAGCCTCAGCAGCACCGGCGGCACCAAGCAAATGCCCGATAGATGATTTCGTTGATGACATAGAAACTTGTGGTGCATAATTCCCTAAAACACGCTCAACAGCTGCTAGCTCTATGGAATCAGCCATCGTTGATGTACCATGAGCATTAATATAATCAAGTTCACTCACATTCACTTGTGCCCGCTTAAGAGCAGCCATCATACTACGCTGAGCCCCTTCACCCCTTTCTGAAGGCGCTGTAATGTGATAAGCGTCACCAGATAAACCATAGCCAATAACCTCAGCATAAATACGCGCTCCTCGTTTTCTGGCATGCTCAAGCTCTTCTAAAATAACAACTGCCGCTCCTTCTCCCATCACAAAACCATCACGATCAGTATCATAAGGACGCGATGCCCGTTCAGGATCATCATTGCGACAAGTAGAAAGAGCTCTACAAGCTGCAAAACCTGCAAGAGATATCCGATTTATCGGAGATTCGGTCCCTCCTGCCACCATGACATCTGCATCACCAAACATAATTAAACGTGCCGCATCACCAATCGCATGTGCCCCTGTCGAACAAGCCGTTACAACAGAATGATTAGGCCCCCGTAAACCATATTGAATAGACACATAACCAGAAGCAAGATTAATCAAACGACCTGGAATAAAAAAAGGAGAAACACGACGTGGGCCCTTATCACGAAGCGTATAACCAGCTTCAACAATGCCCTTAACCCCCCCAATTCCGGAACCAATTAACACACCTGTACAAATCTGATCTTCATCGCTCTTAGGAAACCATTCGGCATCTGCAAGCGCTTGGTTAGCAGCAGCCATCGCATAAACAATAAATGCATCAACTTTACGTTGCTCTTTAGGTTCCATATACAAATCAGCATTATAGGTCCCCTCTGTTCCATCCCCTAAGGGAATACGCGCAGCAATCTGACATGGCAAATCTGATACATCAAACTCAGTGATACGTCGGACACCACTTCTTCCTTCAAGAAGTCGTTTCCAACTATATTCAATATTACCAGCTAATGGAGATACCAATCCTAAACCAGTAACAACAACACGTCTCATAACTTCTAACCTTGAACTAAACTTCACCTCTCAAAGCTTTCTTTTCAAAAGAGCTCCGAAGAATATAGGCAAAAGCAATTTATGCCTTTGCCCTTTAGTAATCATGCAGAAGCTTTATCAATGAACTTGACTGCATCACCAACTGTGAAAATCGTTTCAGCAGCTTCATCTGGAATTTCTACCCCAAACTCTTCTTCAAAAGCCATAACGAGTTCAACCGTATCAAGGCTATCAGCCCCTAGATCATCGATAAAGCTTGCATTTTCTACAACTTTATCAGCATTAACCCCAAGATGTTCCACAATAATTTTCTTAACGCGCTCTACTGTATCACTCATGTTGAAATCCTCGAATTTATATTTTCCTATAACTTGGTTAACTATATCAGCTCATCTAATCAAGCAATAGATGGATTACTTTAAAAGATTTTAGCAATGATTTAAAACATCCTGTGGATATCCCCTACAAAATGAACCAATTTGACATTCTGACATCAATTGATCAACAACCATGTTAAAGAAATAGATGCATCTTTCTATTTCAATCGTTACTATCTAAAATAATACAACTCATAAATCAATGTGGAATAAAATAAATACTCAAATCATTGCCATTCCACCATTGATATGGAGTGTTTGACCTGTCGTATAGGCTGCTTCATCGCTTGCTAAATAAACAGAAGCAGCAGCTATTTCTTGCCCACTCCCCATACGCTTCATTGGAATCACAGCCATAATGGCTTCTTTTTGCTTTTCATTAAGCTTGTCTGTCATTGCAGATTTAATAAATCCTGGAGCAATACAATTGACAGTGATGTTTCGCGAAGCAATTTCTTGTGCCAATGCTTTAGAAAAACCTATCAAGCCTGCCTTTGCAGCACAATAATTCGTTTGTCCGGGATTTCCCACAACACCAACAACAGATGTAATATTAATAATCCTTCCATAACGGCGGCGCATCATAGAATGTATTAATTCACGCGTCAAAAGAGAAGCAGCTGTTAGGTTAACTTCTAAAACATCATCCCAGTCTTTATCTTGCATACGTACAAAAAGACCATCCCTAGTGATTCCCGCATTGTTAACCAAAATATCGACGCCATCCATTTCTCTTTCTGCAACTTTAGCCAATTGTTTAATCGATTGGCGTTCAGAAAGATTAGCGGGAAACACAAAAACATTCTGCCCTAATTCTGCCGCCACTTCTCTAAGCTTTTCTTCACGTGTTCCATGAAGTCCAACAATGGCTCCTTGTGCATGAAAGCAGCGTGCAATTGCCTCACCAATTCCTCCCGAAGCCCCCGTTACAAGAGCTTTACGTCCTATTAATCTAAACATTTTTTTTAACTCCTTATTAAACACCAAGCATGCCTAGCGCTGATTCTATTTCATCAACTGTTCCCAGTGTTACCCCCCTTATATCTTTGTTAATACGACGCGTTAAACCTGTTAATACTTTTCCAGAACCAACTTCAAAAAGCGTATCAACCCCATTAGCAGCAATCAATTCTATTGTTTCACGCCATCGCACCCTCCCAGTCACTTGTTGGACAAGAAGAGTAGCAATACGCTCTGGATTGCTCTCAGGTGCAACAGAAACATTGGCAATCAAAGGAACAATAGGGGGAATTTTGTTAACAGTCAAAAGTGCTTTCTTCATGGCATCAGCCGCAGGTTGCATTAAAGATGAATGAAAAGGTGCAGAAACTGGAAGAAGAAGTGCATGTTTTGCACCTTTTGTTGATGCGATCTCTACCGCTGTCTCAACTGCTTTTGCTTTACCTGAAATAACAATTTGCCCACCACCATTATCATTAGCAATCTGACATAGTCCTTCTCCAGAAACAGTTTCGCAAATTTCTTCCACAATGTGCTCTTCCAAACCAATCAGTGCTGCCATAGAACCTTCACCAACCGCGACAGCAGCCTGCATAGCATTGCCACGAACACGCAAAAGTCTTGCCGTATCTGTGAGAGTAAATGTACCAGCAGCACAAAGAGCCGAATATTCGCCTAAAGAATGACCAGCAACAAACCTTACCTTTTCTTCTATACGAAACCCTAATTGTTTCATCACACGAATGACAGCCATGGATACCGCCATTAATGCCGGTTGTGCATTTGCTGTTAACGTTAAAACATCTGCTGGTCCTTCAAAAATGATCTTTGATAATTTCTCACCCAAAGCATCATCAACTTCTTCGAAAACCATCCGTGCGGCAATAAATTGCTCTGTAAGCGCCTTCCCCATACCAACAACTTGACTCCCCTGCCCTGGAAAAATAAAAGCTGCACCCATTTATCAACTCCTAAAATTGTACAATTAAATTATTTTCTTTTGACCTTATTCATCCGCACAAATCAAGATAAAGCCCTTTATTTAAAACGAATACCACTCTTAAAATTATATTTTAAGGGCGGAATTTGATATAAAAACTTAGGAAAATAGGGTGCTATAAACTGAATAACACCCAAACTTATGAGACTTCCTAAAATTGCACCTGCTAAAATATCAAAGGGATAATGTACACCCACAAAGATGCGCGCCCAACCGATCAAGCACAAAAAAACCGTGGCAAATTTAAAAGCAACTTTATATCGATAAAAATAAAAGTTAGCTGCATAAGATGCAATGGTCAAGGCATGATTACTAGGAAAAGAAGCTGTTGCACGATGTTGAATAAGCGGTGTCGTCAACCCTACCACGAATGGGCGAGGATGAAAATAAAAAAGAGAAATGAGATAACCTATGAAAAGAGCCGTACAAATACTCATGCAAATGCTCAGCACGACACATCGTTCCCTCTCCCCACCACAAAACCACAACGCACAAAGATGGAAAGGAATAATATAAATTAAAAACTTTGCACAAAAAATACTAAACAAAATTACAATCGACCAAGCTTGATGATTGCCAACAAACATTTCAAAGAGTGTAACATCAATCTGGTTTAAAAAGTCCATTTTTCTCTCCTTATGTTACAGTACTATTTTTAGAAGAGAGAAATATATCAAAATTTAAAAAATCAATTTTTTTATGTGCATAAACTTGCTATTTTAAAAGATAACCTGTAGATATGAAATGTTCGTTGCCGGCGCTTTAGCTGGAGGTTGAACGGAGGGCTGTAAAATATCAGTAGGAAATACAATGTTTCCGGTCTCCCGTGTCTCCGCTCTCGGATGTCTCGAATCGTAAACGCGTCCTTTCTTCTTTGGATTTCCAAAAAAGACAAGTCGCAGAGGCTTTGCGCTAAAACCGGTGAGATTTAATTGAAGAAAGGCAAAACAATGGCTCTTTATGAACATATGTTCCTTGCCCGACAAGATATTGCACCGCAGCAAGTTGATGAACTTTTGAGTCTCTACAAAAGTGTCATTGAAGCACATGGTGGAAAAGTTGGGCGTATAGAAAATTGGGGACTTCGTCCTCTTGCTTACCGTATTCGTAAAAACCGTAAAGCTTATTATGTCTTGGTTAATATTGATGCACCAGCTTCAGTAATTGCTGAAGTGGAGCGTCAGATGCGCATTAATGAAGATATTTTGCGTTATATGACCATTCGCGTAGAAAAACACGAAAAAGAAAAATCTGCTATGCTCTCACACCTTGATCGCAATAGTCACATTGGACACGATGAAGAGCGTCCTCGTTTTCCACGTCGTCAACGTGAAAATGCTATAGAAGGAGTAGAATAATGACTGATACTAATCAAAACTCTGCACGTCGCCCCTTTCATCGTCGTCGTAAAACGTGTCCTTTTTCAGGAACCAATGCTCCAAAAATTGATTACAAAGACATCAAGTTGTTACAACGTTATATTTCTGAACGTGGAAAAATTGTTCCTTCACGGATTACTGCTGTTAGTCAGAAAAAACAGCGTGAATTAGCTAATGCTATCAAACGTGCTCGCTTTTTAGGCTTACTTCCGTACGTTATAAAGTAAAAGATCAATATGCTATGCAACTGGAGAGTTTCTCTAGTTGCTTTTCTTATATGGTTTTAAAAAACAGCTTGTTGTATCCTATGTTAGGCTATTAAATATCAAAGTTGGGGTATTGATACGCCCCTAACTGCAGAAAGCAGGACAGCAATAAATGAGAAAAAATCGTACCTATGAGATATTAACCGGTATTTTGGCAGGATTATTTGCTGTTGTGATAGGAATGGCAATCATCAGTGTTGCAAATATCGCACCCTCTTTTTCTCTTCTTCTTGGCTGCTTTCTTTCATTGCCAATTTTTATTGTTGCGTTCGGTCAAGGAACACTAGCCAGTCTCATCGCCCTTATAAGTGCCACTGTTGTTCTTATCATAACCACTAATACTTATATTGCTCTTGGCTTTATGTTCTTATTTTTCCTTCCTGCTGTCTATGCTTCTTGGCTTCTTGGCCTTGCACGACCAGCGCAAAAAGAAAATGAACTGATGTGGTATCCATTATCATCGGTTATTTTTCATTTAACTAATTTTATCGCTCTTATAGCAACTTTCATTGGGCTCTATATTCAAACCCGTCCTTCCACACCCGTCATTGCAAAAAAAATCACCGAAAACATAGCACAAACTCTGCAACAATCACAGTCAATAAAAGAAGTCGATATACGCGCTTTTAGTGAGCTTTTAATGACGCATACAGCAACTTTGACTGCTGTTTCTTTGACTATTTATAGTTTGGTTTTTCTCATTGGTAACCTTTATTTTTCGATGATAGCAGCACAATATATGAAATGGCTGAAAAGACCCCGTGATGATTGGAGCCAAACTCTCCGCCTTCCAATTTCTGGAATTGTTATTTTCATTATTGTTTGCATAGCATCAATGGTTGAGTTGAGCGCTTCTCTTAACTTGAGTACCCGTGTCTTTAGTACTGCATACACTGTTATCATATTAATTAGCGGTCTAGCATATCTTCACAATATTACAAAAGGGGTAAACGGTCGGATTATTATACTTTCTCTTGTTTATATTGCTATTTTAACAGTCGTTTTTGCTCCACCTATTTCTTTCATGATGCTTTTGATGGGAATTTGGGCCGCTATTCAATACAACTTTCAATCACGCAAAAAACTACACTAAATTTATTTGTTCGAAAGGAAAAACTATGGATATTATTCTACTGGAGCGCATTCCTCGTCTTGGTCAGATGGGTGATATTGTCTCAGTTAAAGATGGTTATGCACGTAATTTTCTCTTGCCTCAAGGTAAAGCTTTACGCGCAAATGAAGCTAATAAAAAACATTTTGAGATACAACGTGCACAACTTGAAGCACGAAATCTTGAACGCAAAAGTGAAGCGCAAAAAATTGCTGAAAAACTTGATGGCCAATCATTCATTGTTGTTCGTTCTGCTGGTGAAACAGGACAACTTTATGGTTCTGTGTCAACACGTGATATTGCTGAAATCATAACAGATGAAGGCTTTTCTATTGGGAGAAATCAAATCGAACTTAACCATCCAATAAAGATGATCGGTCTTCACACTATCACTCTTAGCTTACATCCCGAGGTTCAAATTTCTGTGATTATTAACGTTGCGCGTTCTACCAGTGAAGCACAACGCCAAGCAGAAGGTGAAACTCTCACTTCGGCTAAAGAAATATATAATATTCAAGAAGAATTTTTAGAAGAAAGTCAGGAAGAATTATTGGCAGAAGAAATTAATGACAACGATATAAGCAGCTCTCATCAAGAAGCTTAATTGCTATTTTTGCTTTCTGTTTGTTATTTTTTATCCATTTTAAGTATTTCTCATAAAATACTCACACTTTAAAATTGAGTATTTTATGGCTATCATACATAAAAAACCTAACTTTTATGAAAGAATTAGAAGTGTATTATTTAAAGGCATTACATGCCGAGCATGATAATATCACTAAGAGGAAATGTCTTTTGTTTTCCAGCAGAGAAAGCAAAAATAATTTAAAGTTCTACCCTTAAGGGCAAGGTGTGTATGAGCGGTACGTTGATTATATCCTCGCATGATCTGAAATAATTTCAGTTATAAAAAAGTAATTCTACTTACACAGATATTGGAATTTTAAGGTCACATAACTTCAAAAGACTTAAATTTAGAGTACCAAAACTTCTACTTTAAAATCACATATTATAAAATAAAATAGATATTATAAAATAAAATAGATAGATGTTATATAAATAATACACAAATGATAAATGAGCGACGAAAAGAGAGTTTTGAAAAATTATATAATTTTAACCTAAAATGAAGATTTGTAGCTCTATTCTTTTAATTATACGATTTTCAATTTATCGCCCAAAGTAGCTAGACTTGGAATTTTAGTGGAAAAATATTATGGAAGAAACTAACGTTGTTAATGTCAGCTCTTCAAAAAAAGAAGATTCTCCTTCTTTTCGGCAACTTCCGTATAATATTGAAGCTGAACAGGCATTGCTTGGTGCTATCTTTATCAACAATGATTCTCTTGACCGCGTTTCAGATTTTCTAAAACCAGAACATTTTTTTGAACCATTGCATCAAAAAATTTATCATGTTTTATCTCACCTTATTAAAACAGGAAAACGTGTAGATCCAGTTACAATCAAGCCCTATATCCAAATGGAAGACAAAATTGGAGATATTACTGTATACCAATATGTTGTTCGTTTAGCCACAGAGGCAGTCACTATTATTAACGCTGAAGATTATGGACGCGTCATTTACGATCTTTTTATCCGCCGATCTTTGATTAACCTTGGAACTCAAGTTGTCAATACAGCCTTTGATGCTCCTGTAGAGCTCACACCTACCCAACAAATTGAAACTGTTGAAAATCAGTTATTTGAGCTAGCAGAAAAAGGGAAATATGGAGGTGGATTTGAAAATTTTAATGAGGCTATCAAAAAAGCTATCGATATGGCAAGTGCTGCGAAAAAGCGCTCTTCACAATTATCAGGGATAGCCACCCATATTAAAACACTTGATGAAAAAATGGGAGGATTACAAGCATCTGACTTAATTATCCTTGCGGGACGCCCTGGTATGGGTAAAACCTCACTGGCTACCAATATTGCCTTTAATATTGCTAATGCTTATAATCGTAATGCCAATATCCAAGAAAATGAAGGCGGTATTGTAGGATTCTTCTCACTTGAAATGTCCTCAGAACAGCTTGCGACACGTATTATTTCTGAACAAACAGAAGTCTCTTCTTCTGATATTCGGCGTGGTAATATTTCAGATGAACAATTTTCAAAAATTATTCGTGCAGTGAACCAACTACAAAAGGCACCACTTTATATTGATCAAACTGGGGGAATATCAATTACGCAATTAGCTGCTCGTGCGCGGCGTCTCAAACGACAACATGGTTTAGATATCTTATTCATTGACTATATCCAACTCATGACAAGCAGTTCAAAGCGTTCATTAGAAAATCGTGTTCAAGAGATCACAGAAATTACCACAGGATTAAAAGCATTAGCGAAAGAATTGAATATTCCTATTATCGCTCTCTCTCAACTTTCACGTCAAGTAGAAAACAGAACAGATAAACGTCCACAACTCTCAGATTTACGTGAATCTGGTTCAATTGAGCAAGATGCCGACATCGTTCTGTTTGTCTATCGCGAAGAATATTATCTCAAAAATGAAGAACCAAAGTTAGGTAGCTTGGAACATACAAAATGGCAAGAAACAATGGACAAAGCTTTTGGAAAAGCTGATGTTATTATTGCAAAACAGCGCCATGGGCCGACAGGAATCGTGCCACTTGCCTTTCAATCCGATTTCACACGATTCAGTGATCTGGCTGATAGCAATTATCTTCCAGAGCAAATTGGTTAAATTAACATGGTGCGTAGTCGTATTCAATTTATCTGTCAAAATTGTGGAACTGTCCATTCTCGTTGGGCGGGAAAATGTAGTGCTTGTGGAGAATGGAATTCCCTTATCGAAGAAACTATAAATGGCGGCATAGGAAGTGGTCCTAAACAGAGTGCTCGTAAAGGACGCATCGTCACACTCACATCTCTTTCTGGAAATATCGAAGATGCTCCACGTATTCATTCTGGTATTGCTGAACTTGATCGTGTTACCGGTGGGGGCTTTGTCTGTGGATCGGCACTCCTTGTTGGTGGTGATCCAGGTATTGGTAAATCAACATTGCTGACACAAACAGCTGCTGCTTTATCACGCAAAGGATATAATATCATCTATGTTTCAGGTGAAGAGGCTATTGCGCAAATTTGTCTGCGCGCACAAAGGCTTGAAGCTAACAATACAGAAGTGAAACTTGCTGCTGAAACCAATGTTGAAGATATTCTGGCAACCTTAAGCGAACATAAAAACCTTGATATGGTGATTATCGATTCGATTCAAACCCTATGGTCAGATACAGCAGATTCATCACCAGGCACTGTCACACAGGTACGTATCGGTGCTCAAGCAATGATCCGCTTTGCCAAGAAAACAGGAGCCGCCGTTGTTCTTGTTGGTCATGTTACAAAAGATGGGCAAATTGCTGGTCCTCGAGTTGTTGAACATATGGTTGATGGCGTGCTCTATTTTGAGGGTGAAAGAGGACATCATTATCGCATTCTTAGAACTGTAAAAAATCGCTTCGGACCAACAGATGAAATTGGTGTCTTTGAAATGTCGGATAAAGGATTACGCGAAGTGATAAATCCATCCGAATTATTTTTAGGGGAACGTAATAAAAAAGCACCAGGCGCTGCTGTTTTTGCAGGAATGGAAGGGACACGCCCGATACTCGTAGAAATTCAAGCACTTGTTGCTCCTTCTTCCCTTGGGACACCAAGACGTGCGGTTGTCGGATGGGATGGAAATCGTCTTTCTATGATTCTTGCCGTTTTAGAAGCCCATTGTGGCATTCGTTTTGGACAGCATGATGTCTATCTGAACGTGGCAGGTGGATATCGCATATCAGAACCCGCTGCTGATTTAGCTGTAGCCGCTGCTTTGGTATCCTCTCTTACCAATATCGCATTGCCAACGGATTATGTATATTTTGGTGAAGTTAGTCTTTCAGGAGCTACCCGCGCTGTTGCACATTCAGCACAGCGCATCAATGAAGCAAAAAAACTCGGCTTTCAAGGAGCATTTCATCCCACAACAACAACTGAAATGATGAAGTCGCTCAATTTTCAACAAAAAACCTTCTCCGACCTTCCCGAACTCATTTCTACTCTTACCGCAAGTAAAAAATGATCTGCACCACAGATATGATAATATAGAAAAAACTCTATAAAATACAAAAGATTCTTGCTATAAGAACAAAAAATGGCATAACAAAAAATATATTTGCACACAGACTTAAAAGAACACAACTTTATGTATAAGGAACAAACAAATGATCATAACAATCCTTGATGGAATTGTCGTAGTAATCATCCTGTTGTCCGCTTTTCTTGCTATGCTTCGAGGATTTTCACGTGAAGTGTTATCGTTGATTTCTTGGGCAGTTGCAGCTGTTACGACACTGTTTTTATCCAAGCCTGTCTTACCTTTCTTTGAACAATATCTCTCTAATAAAATGATTGCATTGATCACAACATTGGTCACAATTTTTATTATTGTTCTCATTATTACTTCAATTATTACAATGAAGATCTCTGATTTTATTATTGATAGTCGAATTGGTATCCTTGACCGTGCTATTGGTTTTATTTTTGGAGCACTTCGCGGTTTACTTATCATGGTCATCGGTATATTGCTGATTAATGCACTGATTAAACCCGAACTTCAAGCGAATTGGTTAAAAAATGCAAAAACAAGGCCTATTTTAGATTCACTGGGACAAAAAGTTTGGGAAATACTCCCAAAAGATATTGGATCTGTTCTCGAAAAAGCGGAAAATTTGTTTAAAGACAGCAATAAACATACGTATAAGCAACACTCTCATGAAAAGATAATTTTCAAAAATAGAGAATAGTTTTTCATGAGGAAAAAGAACTAAATGATGTAAAATGTGATATTAATGATTTCTCCATATCACAACTGAAAGAATATGATGATAAAAAGCGATGTTTTCTGTCAAGAATTTTCATTAGATGATGATACCCTTCATGAAGAATGTGGAGTTTTTGGTATTCTTGGGCATGAAGATGCAGCAACATTAACAGCTCTTGGACTCCACGCACTTCAGCATCGTGGACAAGAAGCAGCTGGTATTGTTTCCTACCATAATAAAATGTTTCATCAAGAAAAGCATTTAGGTCTTGTTGGTGATCATTATACAAATCCTACAACACTTGCACGCTTACCAGGAAATCGCGCTATTGGACATACCCGTTATTCAACAACTGGAGAGGTAGCATTACGCAATGTTCAACCCCTTTTTGCTGAATTGAAAGCTGGAGGCATTGCTATTGCTCATAATGGTAATCTTACCAATGGTCTTACATTACGCCGTGAACTCATCGCTTCTGGAGCTATCTGCCAATCAACATCAGATTCAGAAGTTTTTCTTCATCTTATTGCCCGCTCACGTTATGAATCGTCCTCTGATCGTTTTGTTGATGCAATTCGAAAAGTAGAAGGTGGGTATGCTATGTTAGCGCTCACGCGTACAAAACTTATTGCTGCACGCGATCCAACAGGAATTAGACCCCTGGTGATGGGAGAACTTGATGGTAAGCCTATCTTTTGTTCTGAAACTTGTGCTCTTGATATTATTGGAGCAAAATATGTCCGTGATGTTAAAAATGGAGAAATCATCATATGTGAAATACAAAAAAATGGGGAAATTACTAAAAAAATTATAAAACCAAAAAATGCAAAACCAGAAAAACTTTGCTTGTTTGAATATGTTTACTTTGCTCGTCCGGACTCAATCGTTGGAGGGCGTAGTGTCTATACAACACGCAAAAATATGGGGATCCGTTTAGCACAGGAAGCCCCTTGTGAGGGCGATGTTGTGGTTCCTGTTCCTGATGGAGGAACCCCTGCCGCAATTGGCTATGCACAAGAAATTGGAATTCCCTTCGAGCTTGGTATTATTCGTAATCACTATGTTGGCCGTACTTTTATCGAACCAACACAACAAATTCGTGCTTTTGGTGTTAAGTTAAAACATTCTGCAAACCGTCCTGTGATTGAAGGAAAACGTGTTATTCTTGTTGATGACTCTATTGTACGTGGAACAACATCCCTTAAAATTGTGCGAATGCTGCGTGATGCAGGAGCAAAAGAAGTTCATATGCGTATTTCTAGCCCTATGATTTTCTATCCTGACTTTTATGGTATTGATACACCTAAAGTTGAAAGCCTTTTAGCAAATCAATACCCGGATTTAAAATCTATGTGTGATTTTATTGGAGCGGATTCATTAGAATTTCTTTCAACGGATGGATTATATCTTGCTGTAGCAGGGGAAAAACGGAATAACGCCGATCCACAATTTACTGATCATTATTTTACTGGATATTATCCTACGCATCTGGTTGATCAAGAAAATCTCTCCAAAATTCATCAATTATCTGTTCTTAAAACAAGAGATTAATGATGACAAAACGTAACTTTAGTCTCCGTGGGCGTGTTGCACTTGTTACTGGCGCATCAAGAGGAATTGGCTATTATTTGGCACTTGAGCTTGCTGCACGCGGCGCTCATATTATTGCTCTTGCACGAACAGTCAGTGGACTTACTGAATTAGATAATCAAATCCAAGAAAAAGGGGCTCATGCAACCCTTGTTCCTTTTGACTTGCATCATATGGAAAACATCGATACTCTAGTTCTTTCAATTGCCAAACGCTGGAAAAAACTTGATATTATCGTTGCAAACGCAGGAATCCTCGGAACACTCTCACCAATAGCGCATATAGAAAACACGGTATTTGAAGATGTTTTTCAAATAAATCTTTTCAGTCAATGGCGTTTAATGAAAGCAGTTGAGCCTTTATTACGTGAATCTGATGCTGGACGAGCCATTCTGTTATCCTCAAGCGTTGCGCACGCTACGCGCCCTTTCTGGGGAGCTTATGCAGCCTCTAAAGCGGCTTTAGAGGTGATTGCCCGCTGTTGGGCAGAAGAACTCAAACAAACCCCTATTAAGATTAATTGTGTCAACCCTGGTGCCACACGTACTGCCATGCGCGCTGAAGCTATGCCCGGTGAAGATCCACAAACTCTTCCTTCACCACAAGAGGTTGCAAAAAAGATAGTACATTTGTTATCACCTGATTTAAAGGAAACTGGAAAACTCTTTAATGTCCATAAAAATCGGTTTGTAGATTATCATGTACCTGATTGATCATCATCTAAGAAGTAAATCGTTTGACTCTCTCTTTTTCCTGTGCTTCTCAACAGAAGAATGAAGCCGCTTTATGATTCTTGGATAGCTTTAGCCTCAGCCTTTTTCTCTTCTAAAGTAATACGTTTATTATAAGCAATAAAACTACAGGGGAGAAAAATCATATAGCTAACAGCTGTAATCAATAAAGTTTTCCATGTGTACGTCGCAAGAAAACCTACATAAATAACAATGACCAACATGCACGGTATAACGATATCGCGCCTTAAATTTTGATCAATTGTTTTTGCATTCCATACTGGTAAACGACTAATCAAAAGAAAAGCTATAATTACAGTATAAAGACTAAAAAATAATGCCCACCCCCAATTGGGGACCAAACCAAGAGCGCCTAAATAGGTAGGCAATAAAAGTAATAATGCTCCTGCTGGTGCTGGAACACCAACAAAATAACTTTTCTGCCACGTAGGTATATTGTTGTTATCCAACATCACATTAAAACGTGCTAATCGCAAACAACAAGCAACACAATAAACAAGGGCTGCAACCCAACCAATGTGATTTGCTTGATTCAAGATAAAGGAATAAACAATAAGTGCAGGGGTAACACCAAAATTTATAACATCAGCAAGAGAATCCATCTGTGCCCCAAAAGATGAACTACCATCTATTAAACGGGCAATGCGACCATCAGCACCATCTAAAACTGCGGCCAAAAGCACCATTAAAATAGCAGCTTCATAGCGATGTTCAAAAGCCAAACGAATGCTGCTCATCCCTGCGCAAATTGCTAAAATAGTAATGATATTGGGAATGACATACCGCATTGATGTAGGTGAACGCCGCCGACTTGCGACATCATCATGCTGCCCCTCAGGATTGAATGAAGAAAATGGCGAAAAATTTTTCATTGTGAGTCCTAATCGTATCTGAAGTCCGTTGTAGCACTCTTATCATCAAAAGAACCCAAAACTGTTTCTCCAGCAATTGCTGTCTGTCCAACTGCAACACGCACTTTCATTTCGGTTGGTATATAAATATCAAGGCGAGAACCAAAACGAATCAATCCAAATCGCTCACCAGTCATAACGGCATCGTTTTCTTTTGACCAACAAACAATCCTGCGTGCAACCATTCCCGCTATTTGTACCATACCAATTTTACCATGTTTGCTATCAATTACCACCCCATTACGCTCATTAAACTGGCTAGCTTTATCAAACTCAGCATTGGTAAATCGACCTGGATGATAAACGATAGACTCTACTGTACCACTGATAGGAATACGATTAATATGGCATGAAAAAATATCCATAAAAATGGAAATACGGATCATTTCATCTTTCCCTAATCCTAATTCTTCAGGTGGAACACATGATTCTACAAATGAAATACGCCCATCTGCAGGCGACATAACCCAATCTGAATTCAAAGGGATCACACGATCTGGATCACGGAAAAAGTATATACACCACACTGTGAGAACGAGACCAAACCAAAACAACGGGCTCCATATCCAACTAAGAATGAGCGAAATAACAAAAAACGCTACAATAAAAGGATAACCTTCTTTATGAACCGGTACAAAGCTATTATGAAAAGATTGCAGAATACTCATATAATTTCCTATTCATCGTAAACTTAAACAAGCAACAAATCTTTTTGTTCCCCTTGTGTCTTTTTATGTATTTAATCAATCACTCCATATAAAGATATAGAACATTTTGCCCTATTTATTTTTTACGATTAACAACACTCATCTCATCTTCTTCACGCATTTTACGTAATTTTTCTTCAGCTTTCGATGCTTCAAGCTGCTTATTCCACATTGAAGCATATAAACCTTTCTTGCGTAACAGCTCTGTATGCGCCCCATTTTCAATAATACGACCACTTTTAAGAACCAAAATTTCATCAGCGTTAATAACAGTAGAAAGACGATGAGCAATAATTAATGTTGTACGTCCACGGCTTACAATATCCAATGCTTGTTGAATTTCCTGTTCCGTCGCCGTATCAAGAGCCGCTGTTGCTTCATCTAGAATAAGAAGTGGGGGGGCTTTTAAAAGTGTCCGTGCAATAGCCACACGTTGTTTCTCTCCACCTGATAATTTGAGACCTCGCTCTCCTACCATAGACTGAAAACCTTCCGGTAAAATTTCAATAAATTTTGATATTTGTGCCATTTCAGCAGCTTTACGCATCTCTTCATCTGTAGCACTTGGACGCCCATAGCAAATATTATAGGCAATTGTATCATTAAATAACACCGTATCTTGTGGAACCATGCCAATCGCTTCACGCAAACTCTTTTGTGTTACATCACGAATATCCTGCCCGTCAATTGTGATAGAGCCCGCATCAACATCATAAAACCGAAAAAGCAATCGAGAAATAGTGGATTTACCTGCACCCGATGGACCGACAATGGCGACTGTTTTTCCTCCAGGAACTTCAAAATCAATATCTCTGAGAATCTGACGTGTCGAATCATAGGAAAACTTTACCTGATGAAAACGAATGGTCCCATCACTTATCTTTAACGGTTTAGCATCCGATTTATCAACGATCTCCTGCTGAACATCTAAAAGATCAAACATTGCTTCAATATCCGTTAAACCTTGTCGAATATCACGATAAATTGAACCAATAAAATTCAGCGGAATGGAAAGTTGCATTAAAAGAGCATTAATAAAAACAAAATCTCCCAAAGTTTGTGTCCTATAAAAAACTTCATAAGCTGACATCAGCATCATGATCGTCATTCCAATACCAAAGATAAGGGCCTGACCAAAATTAAGCCAGCTTAACGATGTCCAAATCTTTGTTGCGGCTTTTTCATAACCTACCATAGAAGCATCAAATCGATCGGCTTCTAGAGTTTCATTACCAAAATATTTCACCGTTTCAAAATTCAAAAGAGAATCAACAGCACGCGTATTGGCCTCAGTATCTGCCGTATTCATTTGTTGCCGAATACGAATGCGCCAATCACTCGCCTTAATGGTAAACAAGATATATAATCCAACCGTTACAACAACGATGAAAAGATAATGCCACCCATAACTTATGTAAAATACAAGTGCCGTTAATATAAATTCTAAAACTGTCGGTACTGTATTAAGAATTGAAAATCTTACGATCGTTTCAATTCCTTTTGTACCACGCTCAATCACACGAGAAAGCCCACCAGTTCGTCGTTCCAAATGAAATCGCAAGGATAACTCATGCATATGTACAAAGGTTTTATAAGCTAATTGACGAACAGCGTATTGACCAACAGTGGCAAAAAGGGAATCGCGTAATTGATTTAATCCAGCCTGCATAATACGTGCGACATTGTATGCCAAAACGAGCATGATGGGAATAATCCAGCTGGGTGAGAACCATTCAGGTAGCTGAAAGCTTGAATCAAGCATATTCGTAGAATATTTAAAGAAATACGGTACAGATATAAGAACGAGCTTAGCCAAAACAAGATAAAATATTGCCCATAGCACACGCATTTTTAGATCACGCCGACCTACTGGCCACATATAGGGCCATAAATTGTAAAGTGTGTGCAGAGTTTTCCCTGTATCTGATGATACAGTTTTTGTCATTTCATTGCGTTTCATAAAGTCCTTACTTCTCTATCATCCACACAAAAAGGCAAAATACCCCCTGTGGTTGTCTATAGGTTCATCTCTTCATTACGCTTTCAATAAGCTATACTTAATCGTTGTTTAAAGTTAGACTGTTTTTGAAAAAGGAACAAGAAATAATCCACTATACAATTTATTATTTTGATCTGTGTTTTCATACCACTCTGCTGCAAATAAATTTTCAACTTTTACATGTTTTTTTTTCAATTCTGCATGAAGCCACTTTTTTGTTTTACAATCTCTTTAAGTCCATCATCAATAACTTCACCATTTTCTATTAAAATCGTCGATTTCTTCCCCTCTTCCTTTTTAGTGACAGTGCAATCACCATTGGTTTCCAAACGAACAAAAGCAGCTTCATGTAAGTGACACCCTTTAAGACGTAACATCGTAATGAGATCATTAACATTGATCCCTAAGTTCTTAATCTTATCCATTTGGAAAACCCCATCTAAAACTAATGTGACATTCCGCCCTGCAATAAGACGACGAAAAAAAACTGAATAGCGTGCAAAAAAATTAAAAGATGTAATCAAGGTTTGCCAGATGAGTAAAACAAGCAATAATTGAATGCTACTAATATTCTGATTATAAATAACTCCTCCAATAATACCTCCCATGACAAAATTACTGACCAAATCAACTGGTGTCATCTGACTCAGACTCCCCCGCCCCGTCGTCCTTAAAATAAATAAGAAGGCAACAAGACCTACAGCTAGCTTAAGCGTGATATATCCATAATGATATAAAAATTCCATCAAACTTTCCTCCCTTTATTTATGTAAGCTGCTGGAATAGGAAAATTAGAACCGTTTTATTTCCCACACCGTTATGCGCTTACCATTCTGCGGGTCCTTACTATCTTTTAAAAGAACCCCCTCGGCTGCAAGCTCATCACGAATTGTATCCGCTGCTTCCCACTCTTTATTATGGATAAGTTGTAGTCTTTCAGCAATGCGTTGATCAATAAATTTTGAATCAAGAAAATTTTTTTTTATAAATAATGGACAGTCTATTTCTTTAATCCATTCTTGTCGTAACAGTCCTAATAAATTCATCCCATTAGCAAGAGCCAAAGCATTCCCTTCTTTATAAAACTTTCGCAAAAGAGTCAGTGCTTTTGGAGTATTAAGATCATCACTGAGTGCATCTATCAAAGTATCATCAATTGCTTCATTATTTTCCATCTCACTTTTTTTGCTGCGAAGCAATTCATACCAACGATACAGTTCGCCGCTCGATTGTATTAAACGCTGCGCTGTCCAATTTAATGGTTCACGATAATGCGTTTGCAATATCGAAAAACGTGCAGACAAACCAACCCAATTTTGCTTCATTTCATCGGTTAAAATACCATTAAACTCCAAAAAATTATTCTCTAAAACAGAACGAATAGTTATGAAATTGCCAAAGCTTTTCGACATCTTTTTACCTTCAACTTGTAAAAAACCATTATGCATCCAAAAATTCGCCATTCGCTCCGTCCCAAAAGCGGAACAACTTTGTGCAATCTCATTTTCATGATGAGGAAAAATTAAATCAAGTCCACCACCATGGATATCAAAAACATTCGCGGTCGGATCATCACAGGTTAAACCACCGCCATAGGGCGCTAATAACTTTGCCATTGACATCGCAGAACATTCAATATGCCAACCTGGACGACCTAAAACAGGAATTCCGGCCGGCGATTCCCAACCTGGCTCCCCTTCCACAGAAGGCTTCCATAAAACAAAATCCATCTCCTCCTTTTTATAAGTAGCAACATCAATACGCGTTCCCGCCCTCATTTCATCTAAAGAACGATTTGCAAATGCTCCATAATGGGGAGGATTTTTTATGCTACTTACAGAAAACAATATATGATTTTCCGCTTTATAAGCATGCCCCTTTTCAAGCAATCTTTCAATTAAAGAACGCATCTCCTCTAAATGCTCGGTGGCGCGCGGCTGGCTGGTTGGTAATAGACAACCAAGTGCTATTGTATCTTGTTGAAACTGGAAATATGTACGTTCTGTTAATTGACGAATAGCGTCATTCAGTGACAAGTTTGGATATTCGCAAGCTGCTCGTGCATTAATTTTATCATCAACATCTGTAATATTACGCGCATATAGAACATGCTCATTGCCATAAACATGACGTAATAAACGAAATAAAATATCAAAAACAATGACAGGGCGTGCATTTCCTATATGCGCATAATCATAAACTGTCGGGCCACAAACATAAAGACGTACTCTTGTCGCATCTATTGGTGTAAAATTTTCTTTTTTACGTGTCAACGTATTATAAAATCGCAACTCTTTCATTATTGACTCCATGGACGGTATTATGCACCACTCCTTTTAGATGTATCTTATCTCAAATTATCGTATTACGCGGTTTAAGCTAAAAAATTTTATCTTATAGTAAATTCTCCGTACCATTTTCCCATTGTATTGAGGCTGTATCCATCATTTATCATAAAAACAATCTATTTTATTTGATTGAACAAAGGCATTCTATGCATTAGAGATGCTTTCCCTCCTTAAAGAAAACGAGCTTAGAAAAAATTTTATAGGCAATACAATATAAATCTATGCGAAAAATAGATAGCTTGCAGGAAGAAAATTTTAAATTTTTAACCACACAAAGCTTCATCAGTATTTTCAATATTCCACAATGGGTTCCTTACTGCCTCTTACGCCCTATATTTATAATCAATAATTGAGAATAATGTAGCAATTAACTCTATTTTTTTACACCATTCTCATGACAAAAATATTTTATCTGTACAAAGTTTTATTCAAAGAAAGCAATAAAAATAATGCGTAATAGATTGATGAACATCATTATTTTAATATTTCTTGTCATTGCAACGCCAACCTTTGCGCAACAATCTCCACCTTATGAAAAAAAATTGCTTCGGCTAGCAGAAATTTTGGGATCACTGCATTCTCTCCAAAATCTTTGCGAGCCTCTAACAAATCAATGGTATGATTATATGAATGCACTGCTTGAAGCAGAACACCCCATTCCACAAAGACGTGCTTATTTTTATGAAGCGTTTAATGAAGCGTATCGTGCTTTCTCAGAAAATTATCATCATTGTACACAATCAGCCATTGAAGCCAATAAAAGATACATTGAGGAAGGAAGAATTTTATCTGAAAACCTCCTCATGCATTATAAATAATTAATCTATACAAAAAGTATCTCTCTTAATTTTAGCGATATCAATGATACTCCTCTCACAAATGCGGGGAGCAATAGACAAGCTTTGAAAATAGAGAGGCTTTTAAAGAATAATATCTTGATACGCTTTTATTCGTATGAGCGCCTTTTCCCCCATACAAAATCGTTCTTTGGCTTCCGCTCCACACCTCAAAGGACGAAGATTTTTAACTAAATTTGCTCTGTAAATAATCTAGGTTCTTTTTGAACAAGGTTCTTCTTGGCTTTCCACTCATGTAATTTGCTTCATAGCTTCTACAAACAAGCCTAAGCATATTCACCACGCATAAAAAAACACTTACGCGCCAAAGAGGCTGACATACCCTATATTACCATTCTAAAAGATGGTATTTTACAGCATATTTATAATTTTAATCTGTTTATACCAAAGTTTCCATAAATTTAACGGGCTCTCCTTGTGAAGGTGTGACAATTTCACCTTCCCACATAACGCGCATACCACGGATAATAGTCCCAACAGGCCAACCTTTAACTTTTTGACCATCATAAGGTGTCCAACCGGCACGCGAACCAATTAAGCTATTCGTAATAATTTCTTCTCTCTTGAGATCAACAATGGTTAAATCAGCATCGTACCCAACAGCAATGCGCCCTTTACAGCTTATACCAAAAATACGACTAGGGCCATGTGAAGTGAGATCAACAAAACGTTCAAGAGATATTTTTCCTGCATTTACATGTGTCAACATAATTGCTGCTGTTGTTTGCACCCCTGTCATTCCTGAAGGTGAAGAGGGATAAGGTTGAAGTTTTTCTTCAAGAGTATGAGGCGCATGATCTGAGCCTAAGACATCAATAACTCCTTGTTGAACACCGTACCAAAGAGCTTCACGGTGTCGCGACTCACGAATAGGCGGATTCATCTGAATTAATGTACCAAACCTCTTATAATCATCAGCCGTGAGAGTCAAATGATGTTGTGTCACTTCAATTGTTGCAACATCCTTATGTTTTTTTAGAAAATCGATTTCTTCTTCTGTCGAAAGATGTAACACATGAATCCGTGCCTTCGTCTCATGAGCAATTTTTACCAAACGCTGCGTACATTTTAATGCCGCAACTTCATCACGCCAAATCGGATGTGATGATGCATCCCCTTCAATACGCAATATTTTACGCTCTTTGAGCCTCGCCTCATCTTCAGAATGAAAAGCTGCACGACGGCGTGTATTCTTCAAAATAAGGCGTACACTTTCATCATCATCAACCAAAAGATCACCGGTAGAGGACCCCATAAAGACTTTAATTCCAGCCGCACCAGGAAGTCTTTCTAACTCAAAGAGTTCATGGGCATTTTCACGCGTTCCTCCAACCCAAAATGCAAAATCACAATGCATTCGATGAAATCCGCGTTTAACCTTATCGCTTAATGTTTCTTCTGATGTTGTCAAGGGATGGGTATTAGGCATTTCGAAAACTGCCGTAATACCCCCTAACACAGCAGAACACGAGCCACTTTCCAAATCCTCCTTATATTCATGTCCTGGCTCACGAAAATGCACTTGGCTATCAATAATTCCTGGTAAAATATGAAGCCCCGTACAATCAATGACCTCACTAGCCGATGCACATGTAAGGTCGCCTATTTCAGCAATACGACCATTTGTAATACCAATATCACGCTTGCTTCTTCCATCATGATTCACAAGTGTTGCACCTTTAAAAATTGTATCAAATGTTTTAAACATAGCCACGCTCCTTACATATTGCTCACTTATCGATTATGTAACTTTGAGCAGAAAGGCAAGAACCATGATTGAAAAACAAAATGCCATTTGCTTAAAAAACCGCGGGCTTATTCAAATTACAGGCGAAGAAGCAACAGATTTTCTACAATCCCTGATTACGACAGATGTAAAAAAAATCAGCCCACAGGCACTTTTCCCTGGAGCCCTTTTATCCCCACAAGGAAAGGTTCTTGCTGATTTTCTTATCGGAAAAAAAGAAGATGGTTACCTGATTGATATCAGGATGCCTTTAGCTGATACTCTTCACCAACATCTATTGTTCTATAAGCTGCGTAAAAAAGTAGAAATTACACAACCATTACAACAGCTTGTTACAGTTTCTTTGAATAATGAATCAGATACTTTAAATTTTGATTCAAGTTTTGTTGATAAACGCTTCCCAGAACAAGAAAAAATAATACGAATCTATGGCAAAAAACCTTTTTTGACTTCAAAATATCATGACACATGGAATCAATTGCGTATCCGTTATGCAATTGCGGAAAGTGGTCAAGACTATGAAGTTGGCAAAGTCTTTCCTCATGATATTAATTACGATCAAATCAATGGACTTGCATTCAATAAAGGATGTTATATTGGACAAGAAATTGTTGCACGAATGCACCACCGCCGTGCAGCACGTCGTCGTATTTTTATTGTAAAAGGCCAGTGTGAATTAACCCCTCAATCTAGCATTGAAGCAGGAACAAAAGTGCTTGGCTACTTGGGAACATGTGTAGAAAATGAGGCTCTCGCTTTAATGCGTATTGACCACATCAAAGATTCTATGGACCGTAACATCCCCTTTACTGTAAAAAACATTCCTGTCACTATAAACGTTGCTGAAAATATGAATTTTACCTTTCCTGAAAATACTATAGAAAATACGTATGGCTAAAGCTGAATTATTAAAAAATGGAGAAGCACGCGCTTGGCAAAGAATGCTCTCTGGACGCAGACTTGATCTTCTCAACCCTTCTCCTTTTGATGTTGAAATTAAAGATATTGCCCATGGACTTTCTCGCGTGGCACGTTGGAACGGTCAAACACGAGGAGAGCATGCCTATTCTGTTGCACAACATTCACTTTTGGTTGAACAAATATTTCAAAAACTTTTTCCACAATTGGGAAGCAACGAATGTCTTTATGCTCTTCTTCATGATGCTCCAGAATATGTCATCGGCGATATGATTTCCCCCTTTAAAGCTGTCATAGGAAAACAATATGAACGCATTGAAAAGGGCATCCAAGATGCTATCCACATACGCTTTTCTCTTCCCGTTGATCTTTCTCAAAAACTTTTAAAAAAAATCAAACAAGCCGACCGTATCGCTGCCTATTATGAAGCGATTACGCTTGCTGGATTTAATCCAGAAGAAGCTCTTCACTATTTTGGCTCTCCCAATAATATTTTACCCGATGATCTTAATTTATACCCCTATTCTACCCAGCAAATTGAAAACGCATTTTTAACTCGCTTTAATGACCTGGATGCCCAAAGATTATAAACTCTTCGCATTGTTGATTCTTTGTCATTATAGACTCATCACACTGATTTATAATAATAATTCATTGT
This sequence comes from Bartonella sp. OT172YNZD, assembly GCF_042193725.1. Classification (NCBI taxonomy): domain Bacteria; kingdom Pseudomonadati; phylum Pseudomonadota; class Alphaproteobacteria; order Hyphomicrobiales; family Bartonellaceae; genus Bartonella; species Bartonella sp. OT172YNZD. The sequence goes on from NZ_JBHILZ010000002.1 coordinate 104,111, forward strand.
TTTTTCATGTTGAATGAGAGCCTCTAATATCGTAAGATTCACTGTTTTCAAATCTGTTTATATTGAATCAATCAAAATCATTCTCTTGCACGTCATAAGCGGGGCCGGTATATGGGTAAAAATTTTTAAAGAAAGAATTTAAAATGCCTCTTATGAACCATCTCAAGTGCCAAGTGCTGTCGCAAAATTGAAAATTAGCAAAGTGCATGATGGTGCCTGCTCTCTTATGAAGCGTAAAGATGGTAGTGCTCTATAAATCGTACACTTCATAGGAGCTTTACCATTATACCATTCACGGACACCGCTATGAAATGGGATTGAGTGACTTAAGAGATGTTTCTTAAAAAAAGCACAGCTCAAATTGCATACAAAATATGTGAAATAATGCACATTCATTATCAAAACAACAAATGTTCTCTTGTTAAAATTTTTATCTTAAACTGAAGTTTATTTTAGTTTATAAACTTCATTATCCGCTGGGAAAGCATGAGATGTGACATCCTCTGCATAATTCTTTATTGCAGTTTCCATGGCTTGTTCAAGGTCTCCATAACGGCGTACAAATTTTGGCACATGAGCACCATAACCCAACATATCTTCCATAACCAATACTTGTCCATCACACCGATTGGATGCACCAATACCGATCGTAGGGATAGAAAGCTTTTCTGTCAGTTTTACTGCTAAAGGTTCGACAATCCCTTCTAAAACAGTAGCAAAAGCACCTGCCTCCTCAATTGCAGCCCCATCGGCTTCAATTCTTTGCCAATCACTCTGTTTTCGTCCTTGTGTTTTGAAGCCACCAAAACGATTCACTGCCTGGGGTGTAAGACCAATGTGCCCCATCACTGGAATGCCACGTTTACACAAAAAATCAATTGTTTCCGCTATATAAACACCACCTTCAAGCTTAACTGCACCACACCCCGTTTGAGCAAGAATACGCGATGCATTTAAAAAAGCTTGCTCTGGACTTTCCTCATAAGAGCCAAAAGGCATATCAATAACTACAAGAGCTTTTTGAGATCCACGCACAACGGCTTGCCCGTGTAAAATCATCATATCTAAATTAACAGGAAGCGTTGTCTCAAACCCATACACAACCATACCAACGCTATCACCAACCAAAAGGATATCGCAATATGGATCAGCAATCCGCGCAGTATAAGCTTGATAAGCTGTTAAAGAAACAATTGGCTGTTGTCCCTTTCTTGCACGTATTTCGGAAGATGTTATACGCTTTACGGTTTTATGTACACTCATTTTCCGCCCTTCTCTTGCAATATATATTGATCAATCAGCCTTACCTCACCAAAGCGAACAGTAAGAAGTAAAACTGCTGGTTTATTCAATGTTTCTCTAACCACGCATAAGGTTTCCATATCCCGTAAATCTATTGCTTCAATGATTGCACGCGTTTCTTGTTGTAAAATATCACGAACAGTTTTGCATAATTTATCAACCGACCGTTCACCTTCATGGTAAAGCTTTTCAGCAGCTTTCCCACTTTCAGGAATAATTTTGGCAGCTTTACGATCTTCTAATGTTAAAAACTGATTGCGTGAAGAACAAGCTACACCATCTGACTCCCGTAGAATAGGAACTCCAACAATTTCAATAGGAAAAGCCAAGTCTTCAACCATACGCCGAATAATTAAAATTTGTTGAAAATCCTTTTCTCCAAAAAAAGCCTTATCTGGTTGGACAATGTTAAAAAGTTTAGCAACAACGCTTGTTACACCATAAAAGTGTCCTGGACGTAATTTTCCTATCAAAATACGTGATAATTTTTTCACTTGCACAATTGTATCATTTCCTGGTGGCCACATTTCATCTACAGAAGGAGCAAAAACACATTCAACCCCTCCTTTTTTCAATAAAGCACAATCACCCTTCAAATCTCTTGGATATTGAAAAAAATCTTCATCAGGTCCAAATTGCTTTGGATTGACAAAAATAGAAACCAATACGCGATCACACATTGCTCTTGCATACTGTACTAATGCAAGATGACCATCATGCAATGCTCCCATTGTTGGAACAAAACCAATCGAAAAACCTAAACGTCGTTCCTCTGAAGTATATTGGCGAACTTCAGCAATTGTCTTTAAAACTTTCATTTTCCTATTCAATTATCATCAGATCAATAAATTAATGCTTGTATACCAAATTGGCGCTCAAACAATTGTATCAAATTCATGCGCACTGACGGCTGCTTTATATCTCGTGGCTCCCATACATGACGCATAAGAAAAAAACCCGTCAGTATAAAACCACTTATTATGTCACTAGAATCAGCAGGACGAGTCGTTCTTTGCACAAGAAACTGTGGTAGAATGAGAAGCTTTTTTTTCCAAGGTTCCCCTGCCTCTTCACAAACAGCCCGTCCAGATTTTGGTGATACGTAATGAAGCCTTTCCTGACGACCTGTTGCAGCACAACAAGATAAATCAAGACCAAAACCAAGTTCTTCAAGAAGCCGCATTTCAAAACGTACAAGCAACTCTGCATTTACAAATGGTTCATCAAAATTCTGCATAAAAAGGTGTAAAATATCATATAAAACGGGGTGCGGATCACGTTCGGGAAGAAGCCGCAAATGAAAAGCTATCAATTGCAAAGCATAAAGTGCTTCTGGTAAACAGATTAATCGTGCCGCATGTAAATCAAGAGCTTCAAGCCGAAAAAGTCCTAAATGTTCTTCTAAACGAGCCCACCATTCAGCCTCCACAAAATTTCCAGGTTGAAGAAGAGCTGCCATCCGACGCGACCGCCCTCCTTTTACCACTCCCATATAACGACCATGTTCACGTGTCATAACCTCAAGAATAACACTTGTTTCACCATATTGGCGTGTACCAAGAATAACAGCTTGTTCTTTCCACTTCATTTTACTTTAATTATTTTTAAAAATCTTATTTTAAAAAATCCAATCCCATTTCGCGATAACGTTCTGGATCGGTATCCCAATTATCACGCACTTTCACAAAGAGGAAAAGATGAACCTTTTGATCCATAATTTCCATAAGTTCTTTACGTGCTGCTTGACCAATCGCTTTAATTGTACCGCCTTTTGCTCCTAAGACAATTTTTTTCTGACTCTCCCGCTCGACATAAATAACTTGATTAATTTTAACGGAACCATCTGAACGCTCTTCCCAGCTTTCTGTTTCAACCGTTGAGGAATAAGGAAGTTCATCATGAAGACGAAGAAAAAGTTTTTCACGCGTAATTTCAGCAGCAAGATGACGCATGGGCATATCGGAAATTTGATCTTCCGGATAATACCATGGCCCCTCCTGCATCATGTTACTCAACGCATGAAGTAAATCCTTGCAACCAGAACCGGTTAGAGCAGAAATCATAAATGTTTGCGCAAACTTTACACGTTCATTTATTTTGGTGGTTAACGCTAGAAGAGATGATTTAACAACTGTATCAATCTTATTAAGAACAAGAACTTTTTCTTGTTTCATATTGTTTACAATATCTAACATCATATCAACTTCATCCGAAAGACCACTTTGAGCGTCAATTAAAACGAGCAGAACATCAGCGCTCTTAGCCCCTCCCCAAGCAGCAGCGACCATGGCACGTTCTAAGCGCTTATGGGGACGAAAAACACCCGGTGTATCGACCAACACAATTTGCACATCATCATGAATGACAATACCGCGGATTAAAGTTCGTGTTGTTTGTACCTTATGTGTTACAATTGAAACCTTTGTTCCAACCAATTGATTAACCAATGTCGATTTACCGGCATTAGGCATCCCAATAAGCACAACAAACCCAGAACGCGTTTTCATAACGTCACTCATGATCATTTTTTCTCACTGTTTTCCATACACCCTCTCGTCGCAAAATTTTTTCAGCTGCCATTCTTTCAGCATATCTTTTGGAACTTCCCTGCCCAATCTCTGAAGCAAACCCAGAAATACTTGCCTCTACCATAAAAACAGGATCGTGATCTGGACCTGAACGCTTTATAACCTGATAATGTGGTTGTGCATTGCCTTGGATATGCGCCCATTCCTGTAATTCTGTCTTGGCATCACGTCGACCAGCATCCATTTTCTTTGCCCGACTTTGCCAATATTTTTGAATAAAAGGGCGAACGCTTTCCAATCCTCCATCGAGATATATCACGGCAATCAAAGCTTCCACGACATCTGCATGCATATTGATGAGTCGACGCCCCTCGAAATTTTTCATCTCAAAACCAACACGGATCATATCAGGCAACCTCATTTCACGCGCAATATCAGCACATGTCTGTGCATTGACCAGATGATTCAAACGGACTGATAATTCACCTTCACTTGCCTGAGGAAAAAGTTGATACAGCATTTCTGCAATCAAAAGCCCTAAAACCCGATCCCCTAGAAACTCTAGTCGTTCATAATTCCCCTGTTCCGAATCTTGTACACTCGAGTGTGTTAATGCCCTCTTTAACCTCTCTTCATCTTTAAAACGATGTCCCGTCAGCTTGAAAAGCTGATCAATCATTAGTCGTTTCATCGTTGTTTCCTTGATTGATAAGCGGCAAATCATGAACCGTATTTATGAAAGAAAACAAACGCTTCCAACGCACATCAAATGGCCAGCGCCAAATCTGCCAAGCACTTGAACCGTTACTGATAGAAAAGAAAATCACGCTCGCGCGACCAATAAGATTTTCTTCTGGAACATAGCCTACATCTAAACGACTATCATCTGAATTGTCCCGGTTATCTCCCATCATAAAGTAATGACCTTGAGGAACTTCAAAGACTTTTGTATCATCAACTTTCGGGATGAAAGCTAAATCAAGTGTATCATAACTAACACCGTTAGGCATTGTCTCACGATAAACCTCAACAGGATAGTTAACCTCTGTTATATCAGAATTATCAATCTCCCCCATAAAGTAACGTGAAACAGCCTCATCATTAATATAAAGAACACTTTGACGGACTTGTATACGATCACCTGGTAGCCCAACAACGCGTTTTATATAATCAATCTTCGGATTACTTGGTAAGCGAAAAACGACTACATCTCCACGTTGAGGTTGAGATGCCCAAATCCGTCCAGAAAAAAGAGGAGGAGAAAAGGGGATGGAAAAACGAGAATACCCGTATGCATACTTAGAAACAAACAGATAATCTCCCACCAACAAAGTAGGACGCATTGAACCGGAAGGAATACTAAAAGGCTGGAAAAAAAGTGTCCGAATAAATGCTGCTAAAAGCAGAGCCTGTATTAAAACAGAAATAAATTCACGAAGCCCACCTTTTTTTTCTTTTTTATGCACTTTATCTTTTTGGATCATCACCAACTGCCTTCTCATCACAGATATAATTTTTTTCATCATAATATTCAAATAACAAAAGCACAATCTCTCACACTATCTATCCACGTGGAAGTGCTTCGATAATAATAAATGCTTGTGCCCAAGGAAAATCATCTGTTATGCTAAGATGAATAACTGCCTCATGATGAGGAGGTAATAACTTTTGAAGTTGCACTTGCGCACGATTTGTTAATTGCATTATTGGTTTACCAGATGGCAAATTAACTACCCCCATGTCTTTCCAATTGATACCACAAGCGATTCCCGTTCCTAAGGCTTTAGCACATGCTTCTTTAGCAGCGAATCTTTTTGCATAGGAAGAGGAGCTTTTTTTGAGATTTTCGGATCTATTTCTTTCAATATCCGTAAAAATACGTTGGATAAAACGCTCACCATAACGAACCAACATTTTCTCAATACGTTGTATATCAACCAGATCATTTCCAAGACCAACAATCATAAAATATTACCCGATCTTTCTTACGATAAACGCTTCTTTAAACGCCTTTTTTTTATAATCTTTTGATATCGCTTTTGTTTAAAACGAACCGTTGCTCTGTAAACACCTATATAAGATAAACCACCAAAAACAATACCTAAAAGAGTTCCACCTAAAATCATAGGACTCATAATTGTGTCCCATGCGCCTTTAAAGAGGAGAGAGAGATTTGACAATGTCAAACCATTAAATAGAGCACGAATTTGCGAAAGAGAAATCTCTTTGACATCGCTAAAAAGTGATAAACAAAAATACCCTACTTTATAATCAGCCATGACAATCAATAAAAATGTGAGGGGATTAGAAAAAATCGTCCCAATAATTGCGGCAGCAAAGTTTGCACGTAAAAGCCAAGAAAAAAATATTGCCAAAATAATATGCAACCCAAAGAAAGGGGAACAAGCTAAAAAAATGCCAATAGCAACCCCTAATGCTACTTCATGGGATGTTGCTGATATACGCAAAATACGTTTATGTATGTAGCAAAATGAGCGAGAAAATGAACGACGTGGCCATAACCAAAGTCGAATACGCGTTACAAAATCTATTGGTTCTCGACGACGAAAAAGCATATGACTCTCAATACACATCTTTTGATGATGAAATCATCTATATCATCCAAATTAATCTTTTTAAGCTTTTGCACAAAAAAAAATAGAAAGACAATTAAATATTTCGACTGCCTGGTTTAATCGCTGGAAGAACAGAAAGCTCTGCAGGAAGTGCATCACTAGTATAAGAGGTTATCTCATATCCAGCAAGCGCAATCAATGGAACTCCAACATTGACCTTACCACCAGAACGATCAAGGATACATGCACTGGCCAATACCTCTGCTCCTGCTGCAACGAGCGCCTCAACCGTCTCACGAATGGAAAGACCCGTTGTCACAATATCTTCGACAATAACAACCCGTGCACCCTTCTTGATTTCAAAACGACGCAATTCAAAGATGCCATTTACACGCTCTACCCAAAGAGAAGGAACACCAAGGTGACGTGAAGTTTCATAGGAAGGAATAAGACCGCCAATTGCGGGACCAACAACATAATCAATTTTTCCCTCAATAGATTTTTTGATTTTTTCAGCCAATCCACGACATAACTTTTCCGTCAAGTCAGCATGCATGAATACTTTCGCTTTTTGCATATAAGTCGCACTATGGCGCCCCGATGTTAAAATAAAATGCCCTTCTAGAATAGCATCTGCTTGTTTAAAAATATCAATGACATCTTGTGTATTCATTGCAAAATCTTTCTTTTTATCCATGAACCCGCCGTACTGTACTTACTGAACCTACCTCTTTTAACTGAGAAAAAATACGATTCAAATGTTTTAAATCCCACACTTCCAAATCAATCATAATTTCTGTAAAATCTGGGGCTGTACGGATAAAAGATAAATTTTGGATATTGGCATCATTAGCAGAAATTATTTGTGTAATTTCAGCCAAAGAACCAGGACTATTTACAACCAAAACATTCATCCGTGCAGGAAAACGTTCATTCATTTGGGCATCAATATCCCAGCGGACATCAATCCAGCGTTCTGGCTGATCATCATACGCCATCAAAGCTGAAGACTGTATTGGATAAATAACGATCCCAGCCCCTGGCTGCAGAATACCAACAATCCGATCTCCAGGTACTGCTCCTTCCGGTGAAAAACGTACGGGTATATCTCCACGGGTTCCTCTAATAGGCAATGCTTTAGATTGATGATTTTCGACCATTGCATTCTTTTCATTTTCTGGAACTTTAAAAATCATACCTTGAGCATTTTCAATATTAAACCAACCTTCTTCCCCAGGCTTAAAAGATGACTTTTGTACCACACGGTGATCTTGATAATCAGGATAAACCGCTTTAATCACATCAGCGGAAAACAGCTCTCCACGCCCAACAGCAGCCAATACATCCTCTACATCTTTACGTGCTAAACGTGGCAAAACTTTCTTCAACACGTCTTTTGAAAATTGTTTTCCCATATATTCAAATGAACGCTCGAGAATACGATATCCTAAACCCGAATATTGTTTACGTACCGCGGCACGGCTTGCTCGTCGAATAGCTGAACGTGCTTTACCTGTGACAACAAGAAACTCCCATGCAGCTGGCGGAATTTGAGCGTGTGAACGAATAATATCAACCTCATCACCATTTTTTAATTTGGTCATTAAAGGCATAATACGACCATTGATTTTTACACCCACACAAGAATCACCGATGTCTGTATGAACGGCATAAGCAAAATCAATAGGCGTAGCTCCTTTAGGAAAAGCAATTAATCGACCTTTCGGCGTAAAACAAAAAACTTGGTCTTGAAAAAGCTCAAGTTTTGTATGTTCTAAAAACTCTTCTGGATTATCTCCATCAGACAAAGATTGTACCGTTTGACGCAACCATGCATAGGCATTCGTTTCGCTTGATAACTTCAAAGTCGAATAATTGGAACCGTGCTCTTTATATATAGAATGAGCAGCAACCCCATATTCAGCAACTTCATCCATAGCTGCCGTTCTAATTTGCAACTCAACACGTTGTCTTGAAGGACCCACAATTGTTGTATGAATAGAACGGTAATCATTTTGCTTTGGTATAGAGATATAATCTTTAAAACGACCGGGAACCATTGGCCATGTCGTATGAATGACACCAAGAGCACGATAGCAATCATGTACTGTTTCAACAATCACACGAAATCCAAAAATATCCGATAACTGTTCAAAAGATAATGCTTTACTTTCCATTTTGCGAAAGACTGAATAAGATTTTTTCTGACGGCTTTTAACATTCGCTTTAATGCCATGCTCGAAAAAAAGTTTTGTCAATTCATTTTCAATTGTGGAAAGCAAATCACGGTTGTGTTTCAATAATTCAGAAAGTCGATTGGTAATCGTACGATAACCTTCTGGATTTAAATAAAAGAAAGAAAGATCCTCTAATTCCTCGCGCATATCCTGCATACCCATACGTCCTGCAAGTGGCGCATAAATATCCATCGTCTCCTCAGCAATTCGCCGACGTTTATCATCACGCATAACACCCAAGGTACGCATATTATGAAGGCGGTCAGCAAGTTTGACTAAAAGAACACGAACATCATCAGAAATGGCAATAAGAAGTTTACGAAGATTTTCTGCCTGTACGGCTTTTTTTGATACAAGATCAAGCTTATTAAGCTTTGTAAGTCCTTCAACCAACTTCCCAATTTCAGAACCAAAAAGCTGATCAATTTCTGCTCGTGTAGCGCTTGTATCTTCAATTGTATCATGCAAAAGAGCAACAGCAATCGTTGCCTCATCCAACCGCATATCTGTCAAAATAGCAGCAACTTCCAAAGGATGAGAAAAATAAAGATCACCCGAAGCACGCTTTTGATGTCCATGCTTTCTCATCGCATAATCATAGGCCCTGTTTAAAAGAGCCTCATCTACGTCAGACTTGTAACGTTGAACACGTCCAACAAGCTCACACTGACGCATCATAAGAGCATATCCTTTATCTTTTCACACCCCTAATGCTTATTGAACACGTCTTATCAATAAAAGACAAGAAAAATAACTGCCCCTTACAGACAAGATATCTTTACTCCTGTAATATAAATTGCCGCAATTAATAATCGTCACTTTTTTCTGGAACAACCAAACCTTCAATACCCGCTAAAAGCTCTTCTTCTGACATATGATCAAATGAAGTACCTTCTTCTTGCGACGACGTATTAAAAACACTTTCAGCTTCACCTGAATGGGTAATAAATTCACTTGCCATTTCTGGTTCATCTACTTCCACATGCTTTTGCAGTGAATGAATAAGGTCCTCCTTTAAATCAGCAGGCGACAATGTTTCTTCTGCTATTTCACGCAAAGCAACAACTGGATTTTTATCATTATCACGATCAACCGTAATCTGCGCTCCTTGTGAAATCTGACGCGCCCGATGACCTGCTAAAAGCACCAATTCAAAGCGGTTATCAACTTTATCAATACAATCTTCTACCGTTACGCGGGCCATTTATGCCTCTTTCTCAAATAAAAAATTTAATAGCGGATAGAGAAGTATATACAATAATCAAAATAAAACACAAGAAAAACAACACAAACTTTTATATTTTTTGATTAAAGAACTTATTTAAGAAAATTCTTGGAAAATTTATAAAAAGGTATAACCTATTTATGCTCGTTATCAAAGCTGCTCTTAAAAGCATTCCAATAGATTGCCTTCAAACAAAGGAAGGTCTTTCTTGACAAAATGCTTGTTTGGAGTCTTCATCCTTTTAAAAAGAATACCAGCTGTTTAAAATCCTTTGCAATAACGGCAGCCTTATGCATACTTTTTATGATAATATCTTGATTTAAAGAGAGAACTTTTTTCCTTGAACATCATGTGTATTGCACTCTTATTCATCAAATAAATTACTGAAAGATTACCTCTCTTTACATAATAATGAGCAATAAATTTACATTAAATTTTATTTATATTCATTATAGATTGTTTCTCAAAACATAATCCATCATATACGCTATAAAAGACTCAAAAAAATAGAAAAAACGATTGATGCCTAACACCATGAATAGCCAATTAACATCACTTTGCCCAGAACCACCCCAAAATTGCAATTTATGTCCTAGGCTCCATCAGTTTATCGCTGACTGGCGTATAAAAGAACCAAGTTGGTATAACGCACCGGTGCGCCCATTCTTTCCTTATAAAGGAGCAAACACAACGCGCCTTCTTATTGTTGGGCTTGCTCCTGGATTACGCGGAGCAAATCGAACTGGACGTCCATTCACTGGTGATTACGCTGGGCACTTACTTTATTCAACTTTAAAAAAATTTGGTTTTGCCCAAGGAACCTTTGAAGAAAAAGCAGACGATACTCTTGAATTGATTGATGCAGCAATCGTTAACTCTGTTCGTTGTGTTCCCCCAGAAAATAAACCCACCGGTGCAGAAATTAACACGTGTCGCTATTTCTTCTCACCTCTTTTAACAAATCTTCCTAAACTTAAAGCCGTTATTACCTTAGGTACCATTGCGCACCATTCAACGATACGTGCCCTTAATGCAAAAGTTTTAGCTCACCCTTTTGGACACGGCGAAATCAATAACATCGGCAGATTACGCATCTTTTCGAGCTATCACTGTTCTCGTTATAATACAAATACTGGACGCTTGACAGACGCCATGTTTCACCAAATTTTTCAAGCAGCAAAAACATACTTAGATCAATGCTAAAACTGTTTTAAACCAGCGCTATAAATAAAGGATATCTAAATAGCATCCGTCATCCATATCTTTTTAAAAGTCTTGCTTTTTCACGTCCCCAATCGCGTTTTTTTTCTGTTTCGCGCTTATCATGAAGCTTTTTTCCCCGCGCTAGAGCAATCTCCAACTTAACGCGCCCTCGTTCATTAAAATAAAGTTTAAGAGGAACAAGTGTCATTCCTTCACGAGACGTTGCATTAAAAAAACGTGCCATCTCACGTTTTGAAAGTAATAACTTGCGCAAACGTCTCGGTTCATGATTAAAACGATTAGCCTGCGTATATTCAGGAATATAGCTGTTTACTAACCATAATTCCCCATTCTCAAAACTCGCATAGCTTTCAGCAATATTGGCATGATTAGAACGTAAGGACTTTACTTCCGCTCCCTGAAGGACAAGACCAGCCTCGAGATTATTAAGGATTTCAAAATTAAAACGTGCTTTACGATTGTCAGCAATTATTTTCCGTACGGACGCGTACTTTTTTTTATTCATGGCTTTGTCAATATCATTTTATGCTTTTAAAAGACCAGCATGACTGAGGGCTGCATCAATAATCTTCTTTGTTCTTTCTGTTAATGGAACAATCGGAGAACGCACAGTATCACTACAAAATCCTAATTTGGCAGCAGCATATTTAATACCTGCTGGACTAGGTTCAATAAACACAGCACGATTAAGAGGCATCAAGCGATCATTTAATTCTCGTGCTGTTTTATAATCACCACGAAAACAAGCGGCTTGAAGCTCTGCACAAAGCTTTGGAGCAACATTGGAGGAAACTGAAATACACCCCATACCTCCATGTGCATTAAAACCTAACGCTGTACAATCATCACCGGAAAACTGTACAAAATCCTTCCCACACTTTTCACGTTGTTCACTAACGCGTTCAATTCTGCTTGTTGCATCCTTTACACCAATGATATTTTTAAAATCTTGATAAAGGTCTTTCATCGTTTCAACAGCCATATCGATAACAGAACGACCAGGAATATTATAAATTATAATCGGAATAGAAACAGCCTTGGCAATGGAAGAAAAATGTTTGTATAAACCAGATTGATTTGGTCTATTATAATAGGGAGTGACAACCAAAACTGCATCTGCACCAGCTTTTTGCGCGTATTGTGCAAGCTCTACAGCCTCACTTGTGCTATTTGATCCCGCTCCAGCAACAACAGGAACACGCTTTGCGACCTGCTCAACACACAATTCTATAATCCGCTTATGTTCTTCATGACTTAACGTTGCTGATTCACCCGTTGTCCCAACTGGGCTTACACCGTTAATCCCTTGTGTGATCTGCCATTCAATAAAATCACAAAACGCCTTCTCATCGATTGCGCCCTTGCTATCAAACGGTGTAATAAGCGCAGTTATAGCTCCCTTGAGCATGATAAACTCCCTATAATGTTCGCTTTTATTTTTTAATAATCGCCTTTTATAAATTTTAAATAGAGCATAATCTTGCTCTATCATTGAAGCAAGATGAATTTCAAAAAAAGCCCTCATAAGATGAAAATGCCTCTCCTTAAATGTGCACATTTCTTTAAAATAAGCCGTCTATATTAACGCGTTTTTCATGCTTGTGTTCTATAAATCCTTAAGTTTTTACAAAAAGCAAGGTCTCAAGGTCTTTTCTCTATGCATGTATTTTCTACCTCTCTTTTCGTATCAACCTTTACTGCACTTATACTGGCAATAAGAATTTTATTTTCAAGTGCATACGCGCAAACACCTCTTTTGCACGGGAAAGCGCCAATCCCTTTGGTGCGCCCTATTCCCGTTACCAAAAAAGAAGCTCAAGAGCCTCTTCAACAGATACACACGACATCACACAATACTGCTACACTTCAGAAACTGAAAGCTGGGCTAGATGCACTAGCAAACAACAATATTGCAAAAACAATAAATCTTCGTAATTCAATGGAAAAACACAGCCTTGATCGTCATATTTTGACATGGGCGCTGGGGGTATCAAACCAAGCTAATATACCAAGTTCTGAAATATTTAATGCAATCAACATGCTAAAAGGATGGCCAGGTATAGAAACAATGCAACGCAATGCTGAACGTGCTTTTCTTAACGAAACCAATGACACACGCGCAATCATCCAAAAATTTTCTTATCACCCGCCCCAAACAGCACAAGGGATGGCTCTCTTCGCTAAAGCACTTATCGCAACGGGACAAACCACCCGTGCTCAACACGTTATTGCACCATGGTGGCATAAAACACAGCTTAATGCAAAAGAAGAAATCTTTGTTCTTAAAAATGCAAGTGCTGCATTAAAACCTATTGATCATTTGAAACGCATGCAGTTTATGCTGTATGCATGTCGTTTTGATTCAGCAGCACGCGTTGCAAAATTAGCCCATGCTCCATCTCTTTTTGATGCTTTTGTGGCCGTTGAAAAAAATGACCCTAGAGCTACACAAAAATTAAAAGCTGTAGAGAGATCATGGCAAAAAGATCCTCTTTTTCAGTTTGCTCAAATACGCCATCTTCGACGAACAGAGCAATATGATGCAGCCGCAGCACTCATGATGAAAACATCAAAAAATGCATTCCGCCTTATGAACCCTCATTCATTGTGGAAAGAACAACGCGCCCTTTCTCGTGAAATGCTCGATTTAAACAAACCAAAAATTGCTTATCAACTCGTTGCAATGCACACTGGTATAACATCTGCATTAGCCGTCGATGCTGAGTTTCATGCAGGATGGTACGCACTACGGTTTCTTCATAACCCTAAATTGGCAATGCAGCATTTTTCACGTATTCCTCAACTCTCTTCTTTACCTTTTTCTGCATCACGTGGATATTACTGGATGGGACGAACAGCAGAAAAGCTAGAAGAACATAAAAATGCCCAACAATACTTTCATCGCGCAGCTCATTTTGGCGCAACTTACTATGGTCAATTAGCCGCTGCACGACTCAACCAAAAAAAGCTTAAAGTTTCCTTTCCCAAACCCACAACCGCTGAGCGACAACATTTTAGTGCACGAAAAGCAATCAAAGCAATTCAACGTCTTGAAGCAGCTGGCTATGCTGATTTTGCTAAATTTTTTTATAGAGAGCTCGGAAAAAAAATAGAAAGCCCCGGTGAATTAGCTCTTCTGGCTGTTATGGCAGAAAAAAATGGAGACTATTATACCAGCCTCAAAATTGGAAAAATGGCTGTTTTTCAGGGAAAAAATGTTGGTGCACTCTCTCATCCTCTGGGTGCTATACCAGCTTCTGCTAATATTTCTATAGAAGAAAAATCGCTTCTCTATGCCATTGCTCGCCAAGAAAGCGAATTTAATCCAACAGCCATATCAAAAGCAGGTGCACAAGGTATACTCCAATTGCTTCCTACAACAGCAAAAGCACTGGCAAAAAAATATTCAATCGCATGGTCCCCTAAAAAATTTAGTAGTGATGCTCATTATAATGCAACATTAGGTGCCCATTTTCTCAATGAACAATTGGAACGTTTTAATGGATCCTATATACTAACTCTTATTGGCTATAATGCGGGTCCCCGTCGAGTCAATGAATGGATAAAACGTTATGGCGATCCTCGAGGACAATCTCTCGATAACGTCATTGATTGGATTGAGCGTATTCCTTATACAGAAACACGTAATTACGTGATGCGTGTCATGGAAAATTATGGTGTCTACAAAGCAAGACTCACTGGAAAAATAGATATAAAAACCGACCTTCTTTCTGGTCGATAGAAATAAATAATATGCCTTAACTTCCTAAATAGCATTTGAAAGCGTTCATAAGAAGTGTTTTTATTCCTTATTTAATAGTACCCACATACCAACCTACTTATGATGTATAAGCAAGTAATTTTAATTAATTCAGTATCAATAAATTCGAAATGAGAAAATCCTATGCTATTTAGGTCTTTTATACCAAATACAAAATGATGAATTATCATTATAAATCAACATGTCGTACAAATAGTTCATTTCTTCTCAACATAAACAACAATATCATAGATGATTACAAATATTAAGAGAAGAGTGAAACAAATGGCTCATCCTTTTACTGTTTCTTATTAGTCAATATTCAAATCTTATACAACAGCATATTTCAAGATTATTTTGTTCTGCTTATAACATTTCTATACCAAAGAAGAGTACGTTATTATATATATCATTTGGATTATCTCTAATAACAGAAAAACAGACTCATCGAGTTAGAAAGCCTTAAAGCCAAACAATTCTCTTCTGCCCCTTCCCTTTTCATTCGGTTTTACGACTTTTAAATATGTCAATATCTTTTAATGATGAAGATAAAGCTTTGCTTTTTGTTTTTCTCATTTTCGCATATAAGCTCATATCCTTTACACAAAACAGAGCACCCCCAAATAGTATGTTTTTCTTATTTATATTCTTGTTTTATTTTAATGTTCCTAAGTCCATTTCACAACGGTGTATCTGAAAAATACTTACAAAAACCCTCTCACGAATGGTATAAAAATCGATTAGACACGATTAACCTTTACTTAATAAAAGCTATAGCTCTATCATCCTTAACTCCCAATGTTGCAACAGCCCTTTCATTTAGAGCATTCATAAGAAGTATATTCACTGCTTTTTAGAAGTTTTTATCCATGCTTCCCCTCAACTTGTGTCATAAGTAAGCAGATAGTTTTGATTGATTCAACGTCAAAAAATTCGAACGAACTATATTTGCACTTTCATTCAAATTATAAACAATCATTATAAATCAATATATTATAAGAAAAATGCCCCGCATAAAAAATCAGCTAAATATCAGGGATACTCTGATTTTTTTATTCGCTTTTGATGGTGGTGGTGGTGGAAAAGAACCAACGCGTTGAAGTGCTGCCATAGCTAATCGATCAAGTTCTGGATCTCCAGCAGAAGC
Organism: Bartonella sp. OT172YNZD; assembly: GCF_042193725.1. Classification (NCBI taxonomy): domain Bacteria; kingdom Pseudomonadati; phylum Pseudomonadota; class Alphaproteobacteria; order Hyphomicrobiales; family Bartonellaceae; genus Bartonella; species Bartonella sp. OT172YNZD. Next base: position 120,110 of record NZ_JBHILZ010000002.1, read on the forward strand.
GGCAACACGGCTAGAAAAAATGCTTCCTTGCTCATGCACCCTAAACTCTAACTTCACCGTTCCTTTTGCTCGGCTAGTACGCTGTCCTACAACATAATTTTTTTGCCTTTCTAATTGTGACTGTACCTTTGCTAACCACTCCATTAACAACATATCTTCAAGCCCTGCTGTCCCGACATCCTTGTTGGTGGAAGAAGAACGTACGGCCTTTGCATTGGAGCGCTTTACTACAGCCTTTGGCATAGGTATTGTTTTTTTGATAAACGCTTTATGCTCCACTTTTTGAGGAAGGGGCTCTTCCAAAGACTTTAAGTCATCTTGTTCTACCATATGCTGAGGTTCTTCCGATTGAATTTCATCCACGGATTCCAATTCCTCTGACTCCTTCTCTAAAAGATCAGACTGTAATACTTTTGGCTCTGTATTAATATCCGACTCTGTATGAATATCTGACAAGTCTGTACCAACATCCGGATATACAGTTTCTTGCACAAAAGTCAGCATAATCTCCGACGAGAGCAAGCCATTACTTACACCAATATTTTGAAAATAAAACTGCGCTCCCAATAATACATGCAAAAAGAAAGCTCCAACAAATGCACCAATCCAACGAGTTAATAATTGCTTCGTATTTACAAAATGCATCGTTTCTTCTGCCACTATTTTAAGCTTATTATTGGTGTTCAATCTCATTAAAACAGGCTATTTTGAAATTGCAACTTTTTTCTTGACTGATTTTGTCATGTTTAATATGGTTTTCTAGTGATTTTGTGTTGTTGGCAAAATCATTTCTGCTTGGCTGGCAAGTTTTAATCAGCGAGTCCAGCCTTTTTGTATGTAATATAAAATTTCCAAACAGAGAGGGGATGTTTAAAAGGGTTGTGATGTGTCATGGAAATAAGACGAAAAAATATCTATAAAAGCTGTGTGATTTTAAGTGCGTTATCGGTCTGTGTACCTTCATTTGTTTTTGCACGAAATAAAGATGGAGGTGCTGTAACTGAACTTAAACCAATTGTTATTGAAGAGAAAAAAATAGGATCGTTTTTGGATTCAGTAACTATTCTGACAGATCGTAAAACTGCTAAGGATATTAGTGAAAAACAAATAACTAGTGCCTATGATATTAGTCGTCTTGATCCATCCGTAACCTATAACCCAAGAAACAACAGTTTTGTTATGCGTGGTTTAGAGGCAAACCGTGTTCTCACAACAATGGATGGTATTGTTCTTCCATGGTTCGACGATATATTGCGTGGGAATGGTAGTAACACAACGTTTGACTTTAGTGCACTTTCTACACTTGATATTATTCAGGGATCGGATTCTAGTCTTTACGGATCTGGTGCACTAGGAGGAGTTATTGCGTTGCGTACCCTTAATCCTGAAGATCTTATCACAGAGGAGAAGAATTGGGGTGGTCTTATAAAAGGTGGTTATCATTCTGTTGATAATAGTTGGCACATAAATCAAGCTGTTGCAGTGCGTGCTCAACAAACGTTTTTACTTTTCCAAGGTTCTTATGCGGAAGGTCATGAGCGCAAAAATATGGGGACTCTAGAAGGCTATGAAGAACGCACACGTAAAAACCCTGCTCATTTTGACCAAAATAATTTGCTCTTTAAAATTCACCAATACCTTGATGACAATCACCGGCTTGGTTTTACCGCGGAGCGTTTTGGTCACAATGTTGATATACATTCATTGGATGCTTCTAAAAAATATGCTCCAGGTTCCGTTTATGATAAAGACAACAAACTCCGTGAACGCCTTTCTCTTTCTTATGACTATAACGGCAATGAAGATGCTGTTTTTGATGCGTTTCGTGGGCAGATTTATTGGCAAAAACAGTCAAATCGTTATATTATGACTGGGTTTCGTGTTGCGGCACCCAAAGGCGATTATTTGAGAGATAATTTTTTGCGTAATACCAATTATGGTTTTAATGCCGATACTCTCAAGAAAGTTCATATTGGTACTGTAGATCATACGTTAAAATTTGCCACTAATGTTTTGTCATCTAAATTTCATCATTATTTGTTAGGTAAAGATAATTGTCATTTGGCGGAAAATGCAGGAGGGTGCCTCTTTTTGCCTGCTAATCAGTCAGATTCACCGGATACGAATGGCTACAATTTTGGTTTTGTTTTCGAAGATGAAATTGGCTTTGCTGATAACCATTTCCGTATAACACCTGGAGTTCGTTATGATTGGTATAAGTACGTCCCTCATAAAACGTCCTCTTATGAGAAAGCACTGTTTTCTGACAAATTTCCTTCAGAAAGAAGTGGTGCACGTTTTTCTCCAAAATTACGTATGGAGTGGGATGTTCGTAATCAAGTGACGCTCTACGCTCAATGGGCGCAAGCTTTTCGTGCACCACGTGTTTCAGAACTCTACGTCTCTTATATAAAACCCTCTGCTTATTATGTAAAAGGAAATCCTGATCTTAAAGCAGAAACCAGCAATGGATATGATGTTGGTATAAGATATAAAAATAAAAATTTCGATGGTTCACTCAGTGCCTTTTTCAATCAATATAAAGACTTCATAGATACTATAGATAAAGGGCCATCCGAGGAATTTCGATTTGCGCGTCACCATTATACAAATCGTGCAAATGTGCGTATTTATGGTGCTGAAGCAAAAATACATTTAGCTCTTAATGGTGGATTCCATAGCAATTTTGCTCTTGCCTATTCGCAGGGAAAAGATCTCGATAAGGATGAATATCTTAACTCAATTCCAGCTTTAAAAACGATTGTTGGGATCGGATACGCAAAAGAAATCTGGGGAGCAGATGTCGTGCTTACCTCATCTGCCAAACGCGATAAAGTTGCTAAGGATTCTGATTATCAAAAGATTCCTGGATACAAAATCTTTGATGTATCATGTTGGTTGAAGCCATTCGGCGAAAAAGGACTTGTTGTAAAAGCGGGTGTTTATAATCTGTTCAATGAAAAATATTGGAATGTATTAGATCTTCCTTCTGCTAAAAGTACAACATCAAAGGATTATTACAGCCAACCTGGTCGTAATTTCAAGGTGTCGTTTGTGCAAAAATTTTAGTCACTTTTGTTAACTATTTGATCAATTGAAAGGGTTGTATCGGTAAAAAATAAACTGTTGCGTTTCTGTTCTCATTGCTCTTTAAAAAATGAGCTAGATGCTTTAATTCTTTGTAATTTATCGATTTTTATTGTTCTGCTGTTGATAATAAGGGCTTATTTGGTAGTGGGTTGAACCTTTAGTTGATAATGGTTCGACTTACTATCTTTGAATTGTAAAATTGAAAAAATTAACTCTCAAATAGGCAAAATAAGGAAAGTCCATGTCATATACAGCCGAGATGATTATTCGTTTGCGTGAAGAAAAAAAAGAAATGCGTAGCCGCGATTTTGCGGTCTCTATTGGTATATCCGAAGCAGAACTTATTGCGGCCTATTGTACAATTGGAAAAGCAAAAAAACTACGCGCTAATGTCACTACTCTCTTGGAAAGTGCTTCTAAACTTGGAACGGTTATGGCATTGACACGTAATGAAAATGCTGTCCATGAAATAACAGGATGTTTTGAGAAAATTGTTCAAAGCCAGCATATCCCGATAACACTCGGTGAAATTGACCTGCGTATTTTTTCAAAACAATGGAAATTTGGTTTCGAGCATGACGTGACAATTCTCGGAAAAACTATGAAAAGTTTGCAATTCTTTGATCAATATGGTATTGCTATCTTTAAGGTCTATTCTAAAGATACGACAAATATGGAAGAATGGGCTGCACTTGTTGAAAAGTTGCTTCATGACGATCAGTCCGCTGTACTTGACATTTCTCCCGTTCCTACTGCAGTACAATGTGATACGGCAAAGCTGGATGTTGAAAAACTCCGAGATCGTTGGCGACAGATGACTGATGTACATCAGCTTCACGGGATTATTTCTGAACTGAAAATTAATCGACATGTTGCTGTAAAACATGCCGGAAATGAGTTTGCCGATGAGTTAAAAATAGAAGCTGTTGAGATGATGCTCAAACAAGTTGCACAAGAAGAGTTACCAATTATGTGTTTTGTTGGTAATAGAGGATGTATCCAAATCTTCACTGGGCAAGTAAAGAACATTAAGAAAATGGGACCTTGGCTTAATGTTCTTGATCAGAAATTTCACCTCCATTTATTCGTTTCTGGGATCAATAAGGTATGGCGTGTCCGCAAACCTACGATTGATGGTTATGTCAGCTCACTTGAAGTTTTTGATAAAGATGATGAGATGATTATTCAATTCTTTGGCATACGCAAGGAAGGTCAAAAAGAACGTGAAGATTGGCGCTCTTTATTAAATAGTTTACCATCGTGCCAAAAAAACAGCAGTAACTAAGATAAGGCAAGGTCGAACATGTTCATATCTCTTTTGCATAGGTTATCAAACCTTTTTCTTATGTGTTTACTGCTTTCTCTTACCTGTTTTTTTAAACAAGTGATTGCTGAACCCACAACCCATTTTCCTGAAAATGCTCGAATTGTTTCTATCGGCGGAGCACTTACAGAAATTATCTATGCATTGGGAGCCCAAGATCAGCTTCTCGCCCGTGATAGTACAAGCGTCTACCCGCAAGAGGCACTCAAGCTTCCTGTGCTTGGGTATATGCGCGCTCTTTCACCTGAGGGGGTTTTATCACTTGCCCCAGAGGGCATATTGCTTGTTGAAGGAAGCGGACCTGCTTCAACAATTGCTATTCTCAAAAAAACATCAATACCTCTGGTGATTATACCAGAAAACTACTCCCGTGAAAATGTGATAGAAAAGATTCGCCTCGTTGGCCAAGCCATTCATCGGGAAGTGCAAGCAGCTGCGTTGATTGAAAAATTGAAGCGTAGTTTTTTAGACAACGATGCGCTTTTGGCGAAAGTAACAAAGCCAAAGCGTGTTCTTTTTGTTTTATCCGTGCAAAATGGACGCGTCATGGCATCTGGCACAGGGACAGCAGCCGATGGTATGATAAAACTTTCAGGTGCTATCAATGCTATCACCGATTATAAAGGATATAAACTACTCAATGGCGAAGCGTTATTGAAATCAGATCCTGATGTTATCTTACTTGTAAAACATGGTGCAAGATCAACCAGCATTGATAAGATTTTAGCCATACCGGCAGTTCAAGCAACAACTGCAGCAAAAAATCATGCTATAAAACAGATGGATGCTATGTATCTTTTAGGATTTGGTCCACGCACTGCAGACGCATCAAGAGAGCTTATTAAGATATTTTATGGTTCAAATCAAAACGGTAAGAGCTGATAAAAATGGTAGACGGTACATCCATGATGCATTTACCTGAAGCAAAAGAAGGTAAAAAAATAAACCGTTCAAAGCAGGGGAAGGTTTTATTATTAAGCTTAATAATATTCCTTACCTTCAGTATTTTTGGTGGGCTCTTGAATGGTGCAGCAAAGGTTTCTTTCGTTGATCTCCTTCATGTGATGCTTACACAAGATTTTTCGGTAAGTAGTAAAACGCGTGATTACCTCGTGCTTATCGACATAAGGCTTCCCCGTGTTATCTTAGGATTGTTGATTGGATCAGCTTTAGCTGTCTCCGGTGTTCTTATGCAAGGGCTTTTCCGTAATCCTCTTGCAGATCCTGGAATTGTAGGTGTATCAGCAGGTGCTGGACTTGGAGCAGTCTTAGCAATTGTTGTCGGTATTGCTTTTCCTGTTTCATTTACACCTTTTCTAGAACCTTACAAAGTTATCATAGGTGCTTTTTTTGGTGGACTTTTATCAACGATTGTTCTCTACATAACAGCAACGCATAATAGCTTTACCTCTATTGCAACCATGTTGCTTGCTGGTATTGCTCTTAGTGCATTAAGCAGTGCAGTTGTCGGAACATTGATTTTTATCGCAAATGACCAGCAACTCCGTGATATCACTTTTTGGAGTCTTGGCTCTCTTGCTGGGGCAACATGGTTGAAAGTTTGGCTTATTTTGCCTTTTATCTGTGCTGGTCTCCTTTTTTCCCCCTTTCTGTCACGCGCCCTTAATGCTCTCTCTCTTGGAGAAGCAGTTGCTGGTCATGTTGGCTTCCATATCCAACGGGTTAAAAATATCGCTATTTTCCTTGTTGCGCTTATGTGTGGTAGTGCTGTTGCTGTCAGTGGTGGTATTGGTTTTATTGGTATTATTGTTCCTCATATTTTACGTCAGCTCATTGGTCCTGATCATCGCTATCTCATTCCTTGCTCTGCTCTCTTGGGAGCAGCATTACTTATTTTTGCTGATACGTTTGCACGCTTAATTGTTACCCCCGCAGAATTGCCGATTGGAATTGTAACAGCACTTTTTGGTGCACCTTTCTTTCTATGGATCCTTATATGCAAACGAGGAACAGACTTTTCATGATTGAAGCGACAAATATTTGTGTTCGGCGCGGAAAGAAGCAGATTCTTAAACACATTAATCTTCAAGCTAAAAGTGGTGCTTTTACCATTATTATTGGTCCTAATGGATCAGGAAAAAGTACTTTTATCAAAGCTCTGAGTGGTGAAATTCCTTACAGTGGAACAATAACCTTAAATGGTTATAATGTATGCCAAACAAAAACCCATGAAATGGCAAAAATGCGCGCTGTGCTACCACAATCAACAACACTCGTATTTCCATTCTTAGTCCATGAAGTTGTAGGGCTTGGACTTTCTGTAAACCAATTTACCATTGCCAAAGCCGAATTGGAAAATCTTATCCAAAAAGCTTTAGAGTGCGTTGACCTTTCTGATTACGGCAACCTGTATTATCACCAATTATCAGGCGGAGAACAAGCTAGAGTACAACTTGCCCGTGTACTTTGCCAAATCTGGAAACCTGTTTATAATGGGATTCCTCGCTGGATGATATTAGATGAACCTATTGCTAGCCTCGATATTCAACATCAAATCATCGTTATGGATATTGCTAAACAATTTGCCCATTCTGGTGGTGGCGTTCTTGCTGTTCTTCATGACCTCAATCTCGCAGCACATTATGCAGATAACATGATCTTGCTCAAGGAAGGAGAGATTTATTGCGAAGGAAATCCAACTAACGTTTTGACAACACAAAATCTCCGTGAGGTTTATCATTGTTCTTTAAACGTTTCTGAATTACCTAAAGAAGATATCCCATTTATACTCCCTCAAACGGCATCCTCCTATGAAATTAAATCTCTAAGCTATCGGCTTCAATCTAAAAACTACTAGTTTAAAATCTTTCAAGATTTTACATAACTAAAAACATGTAAGGTTTTGTTTTGCTATCACACTGTTAGACAATACGAATTTATACAACGTAAATATGCGTTTTCTTACTCTTTCTATCACTTTATCTTTATAAAAATGATTCAAGAAATACGTAAAAATGCCTTTGTTATAATAATGGAGTGTATTATTTATATCTTCTAAGGACCATAGAGAAATCAAGTACCTTTTCCCCATCCATAAAAGATTTATTTGTAGCTTTAATAGTAATATTTTCTTTGTAACACATCTATTTTAGCTTTTTGTATAAATAAATATTGATTTATAACGATATTTTTTATTTTTCTCTCTCTATTAAAAAATTGCTTATTAGCATATAATAAAGAATTAAACTATTGAATAAAAACTTTAAAATAAAATCAATAACGTTTCTTGTAAGCCCCCCTAATGCAAAAACAATGCGGAATATAGGGATAAGGAGAGAGTATAGAAATAGCATTTGTCTGCTGCTTCACAAGCATAAAGATGATTCCACTCAAGAAGTACTATCATTTACAGATAAAGCCTACACCATGGCAATGCAAAGAAATGAAATCGACAACAAGATGAGAGATATCTTTATGAGATGAATTAACTCATCTATTAACAATATAGATTTCCTTTTCATATGCATAGAAAATAACGCGGAATTTCTCCGCGTTAACAAAATTATCAGGGTGTATAGATTATTATTACTCATGATTTTATAGCATAGACAACAGTTGTATTAACAGGGCGCGTTTCTGCCTCACCCGTATGGGAAAGAGTTACCTTGTGTGTATGTGCGCCAGCAGAATCTGTTGTTCCTTTCAGGGTCGCATCATAGGTATAATGATTCGGTAGTCTCCCAATATCACCAACTGGCCATCCAACTCCTTTATACTTAAAACTATGCGCATGCTCGCCTGCGTTTTCAATGCTCCCAATATGCGTATGCGATTTTATGCTATCTTGTTGTTCATCTGCAAATTTTCTATCACCATCTAAACCCCGACCATTATCAAAGCCGCGTAAAAACATGCCTCTAAAATCAGGAACTTTAAAAGTTTTATTACTGTCTTTTCCCCATTTATCACCTATTGCCCTGAATAACTGCGGATAATCTTCACGCTTATAGGCTTTACCATCACATAAAAGCCAACCATTTGGCACATTTTGCATAGCAAATGTTGCAATAAATCCAGAGGGAAAACTTTCTATCTTTGGTGGTGTAGGATTTAATAAATACCAACCCTCATGCTCTTTTATTAAAACACCATTATTATATACCATTTCATAAATGCCATCTGTTTGAAATTCTCCACCTTCTAATGGTATAACCCCCGCATCAGTGGCTTTATAGATAAGCTTTTCTCCTATATTATTAACAGTTATTGTTGTCGCGCCAATATTTACACCACAAGCTTTAAAACGTATGACGATATCATTGTTGTATTTCTTTATAGGCGAAACTGTCTTTAAGGTAATTAATGTTGTTTTATCTTCCACATTTACTATAAAGCTTGAATTAATAGATCCACCATTATCTGCAAGATATTCACGTACGCGCTGCATCATCGCCCGTGCACTATCATTAACAGAACTAGGCGGCTGACCTTCTGCCCAATTAATGATACTATCTGAATAAGCATTTTCATCAGCCTTTAGAGACCAATCGTAAATATTAGACATTATAAATCCCCCATTATTTTCATAGTTTTTCTAAAAATTTCTCATTCTGTGTACTAAAATGTGCTACCGCTGTTGATTGGTACATCATAACCACTGCACCATCCGTATTTACGTATTTTACCTCTCTTCACTCCTTGCAATTTAATAACCTAAATTCACCAGACGCTTTTCATAACATTAGTATTAATACTTTCCCTTCTAATGTGTAATATAACCACCTCATCTGATGTTACTTAATATCTTGTTTTGCTGTTTTACTGTTGTTATATAATTATTTTTCAATCTTGCATCTTGTTGCAAAATTTATAAATACTGTTCAAAATTTTTCTTATTATGGATTTCATATAACCATTATTGAATGTAATAAATTATCATCGACATAGAAAGTTTCTGACTTAAAAATTATTTTTTTATTTTTTTCAATATGTTGAATCTATCTCGTCGAGATTTTATACCATATATTTTAAACAAAGAAACTCTTTCATTTGTATAAAATTTTAAAAGTTAGCTTCAAATTCTTTGCACGCTTCATTATGCTTTTATTCACTTGCAGCTACTTTGTTCTATGTTATTCAATTTATTCCTGAAATTATGTTACAAGATCAGCACAAATGTTTTTTGAACAAGCTTTTGTTCAATCTAAATACACCATAGAGAATATATTTAATATGGCCATTTCTTTCGACTTTCATTGAACTGGAAATGAAATACTTTGAAATACTAAAGAAATATCACACACCTTCACTACATTTGAAGATTGTATCCAACCCGGAAAACATTAAAAAGCATAACCCAGCGCCCTCTCCCAATTTTTATGAACAATATCCTTGTTTTTTAAACGCCCCGTAACCAACTTCTCCCCTCCTGCACTTAGTATATCTCTTTATATGTTATTATATGTATATTTTTTTTGCAAGAACAATAAATCATTCTCAACAACATGTTGTAATTATCGGTGTTCTTCTTAATTCATGGCAATATCAAAAGCATTTTCCAAACTGTTTTGCTAACTCATCTGCTTCATCAATCCAAACAAAAAATACGCTCCATCGATTTAACACTTGCTATACCCTTAACTATCAAAGAAAAAATCTTGCTAAATAAGTAGCCAGACAATTAAACTATCTATGGCTTGTTTTTCCACATAGAATATCCTCTCCTCTCATTACCGACTTTATTTTCAGTGTTCTCTGCACCTTTAACTTCTATCTTCCCTTTAAAATACGCATTATTTATTAGCTACGCCCTTTACCAGCTCTAAATGGGGTTATTTTTTACTGTTTTTAAAGTTATCGCTATATTTTCTAATGTCAGAAACATTTTCTTTAGGTAATAAAAAACTGAGAAATTTCAGAATTTCTAAATGTATAACGCCATACATAATCTTACCATACATGAATGAAATGTAATCTGTTCTAATCCACAAAATGAACACTCAAAAAGAAAGATGGAGATATGAGTTTTGGAGACCTTATAGTATGCATTATGGTAGGATTTTTATTTATAATCTTTTCATTGGGGGGTGGGTGAATGCTCAAAATCGTTACAGCAGAATGGAAAAAAGAATATTTTAGGTGTTCTTTTCTATTCCTTCCACCATTTACCTCATTATTTAGTATAATTACACTACTTAAATATGATTTTTTTAACAAGATCTAAAAGATAAGCTGTTTTTATATCCTTCCTAATGTGCATAAAGAGTTTTATGATGTTAGTGGGACAATGCAAAGCGATTATAGAATGCTATGATAGTGCAAATAAAGAATTCACTAACGAATTTATCTATGAATCTCTTATTAACAAATTTGTCTATCTCTGCTCTGGGGTATACCAATCATCTTTTCCCGCATAGCTGCAGCTTTTATATGGCTACCAATTATAACATTGCTAATATAATAGCAATGTTAGTGGGAATTTGGTTCCTCTTCCTCATAATTCCCGACTTACTCAAAAATTGGTTTTTGGCTTTGTTAATTATTATCATAACAATTCTTTGTTTGCCTTTTTTATTTATTACCTATTTTAGTATTTAAAAATTTTTTTGACGCAAATTTACTCAATTTTTCTCTTGTTGTACTATAATAAATAAGAGCACTTCATTATCATTAGATAAGCTTTTTGTATATAATTAATAATTTCCTATCTGTAATATTGTTGCACGATATCACATGACTCTTGAATAACTTTACCTTGAAAACAAAGAGCTTTATGTCTCAGAAAATGAATTTTTACCTCGTCTTAAGCTAAAACACAGCGCTTTGCACACATTTCTATTGCAAACTAATTAATGAATTTACGTAGTACTTTATGCTGAAATACATCCTTTTGCTTTCTTCTCTCTTCCAACTATTTACAAAGTGTTGATGAAATTTCAAAAAGCCTTTGTTCATTTTCATCATCATTTTTTAATTCAGCTTTACGATTTTCAAAACATTCAAGGCAATATTATTTCTAATAATAAAGATTAGGCATTGTTTCACGCTTTTGTTTATCGCATTCTTAATAGGAACATCCCCTTCATGAAGAATAGAATACCCCAAACAAAATATAATGATATTGCATATCACGCACTTTTTTAAGAAATATTGCTCAAAATATACTCCGTTCATTTTACGACAGCGCACGTCAATGATATAATAGTAAGCCATTATAGATCATCATCTTTAAGCTTTTGAAAATACAAGCTGGAATCCATCATACATTTTGTTGGACCCCACATTGCGACAGTCCTCGCATCTGAGAATGTTCATTTATGACATTTGACTTCCTTTCTTCAAGTGTTTTGCCCATACGCTCCCACTTATGACGTGCAAGGAAGTGATTTTATATGAAAAGATGTATGATGAGAGAATCTTATGATCTTTTGAGTTATTATTTTAATATAAAAAAATCTCAATCAGAACTATAAACTATCTACTTTTTCCTTGATAATCCGTTTTTAACTTTATTCTTGTTTATAAAAGCTTCAATATCATAGTTTGTCACTTCATAATATCTATTTTCACTCTTAAAAAACACACCAAAATCGTTTAAAATATATTTTTATGATTGACAATATAGATATTTAAGCCAACCATATTCGTATTAACAAAAATACTTTAGGTGGGAGGAGGTATGCAAATATGAGAATAGATATTGTATCAATTTTTCAAAATAAATTTTCTTGAGCTTTATTGGATTTTCTTTGCTATAAAGCAATACTATTCCTATTTATCCGAATGCTCGTGATTGATAATTTGAATACATCCCCATTAACATCGTAACCTATTTTTGAACTCTGTGTCTATAAGGAAAAAGTTTGTGCAGAAAAATACTCCATCGATCAGTTGTAGCCCCTTTCCCGCTTCACGCAAAATTTATCAACAGAGCCTTCTCTTTTCTGATGTGCGCGTACCATTGCGTGAAATTTCACTGACTGATGGCAGTGGTGAAAAACCTTTAAACGTCTACGATACTTCTGGCCCCTACACAGATAAAGGTATGATCATTGATATTACAAAAGGCTTGCCAGCAATTAGCTTACCTTGGCTCTCTAAGCGAGATGATACTGAAACTTATCCTGCACGATTAATTCAACCTGAAGATAATGGATTGGCTTCTGATAAAAACCTTACACCAGCCTTTAAACAAAAACGTCCCATTTTACGAGCAAAAAATGGCAAAGCAATTACACAAATGGCTTATGCGCGCGCAGGCATTATTACCGAAGAAATGGAATATGTGGCTATACGAGAAAATGAAGGATTAGCAGTAAAAGAATGGCAGAATGTACTATCAAATGAAACATTTTCTGCATCAATACCAGAAATTTATACTGCCGAATTTGTTCGCAATGAAATTGCTTGTGGACGCGCCATTATTCCACAAAACATTAATCATCCAGAATGCGAACCTATGATTATTGGGCGTAATTTTCGTGTTAAAATTAATGCCAATATTGGCAATTCAGCAGTGACTTCATCTATGGAAGAAGAAGTTGATAAAATGGTTTGGGCCATTCGCTGGGGAGCAGATACAGTTATGGATCTCTCAACAGGTCGAAATATTCATAATATTCGTGAGTGGATTATTCGAAATGCCCCTGTTCCCATCGGGACTGTTCCACTTTATCAAGCACTCGAAAAAGTACAGGGTATTGCCGAAAACTTAACATGGAACATTTTCCGTGATACCCTTATTGAGCAAGCAGAACAAGGTGTTGATTATTTTACCATTCATGCGGGATTAAGATTACCTTTTATCCCTTTGACCGTTGATCGGGTAACAGGTATTGTTTCACGAGGTGGTTCTATTATGGCAAAATGGTGCTTGCATCATCATAAAGAAAGTTTTCTCTATGAACATTTTGATGAAATTTGTGATATTGCACGCGCGTATGATATCTCTCTTTCATTGGGGGATGGATTACGCCCTGGCTCTATTGCCGATGCCAATGATAAAGCCCAATTTGCAGAGCTTAAAACTTTGGGAGAATTGACAAAAATTGCTTGGGGAAAAGATGTACAGGTTATGATTGAAGGTCCTGGGCATGTCCCAATGCACAAAATTAAAGAAAATATGGAGCAGCAATTAGATCTTTGTCATGAGGCGCCTTTTTATACTTTGGGACCTCTTACAACGGACATTGCTCCTGGTTATGATCATATTACATCAGCAATTGGTGCCGCTATGATTGGATGGTTTGGAACAGCCATGTTGTGTTATGTAACGCCTAAAGAGCACCTAGGACTTCCCAATAGGAATGACGTAAAAACTGGTGTAATCACTTATAAAATTGCTGCTCATGCCGCTGACCTTGCCAAAGGTTTTCCTAGAGCACAATTGCGCGATAATGCTCTTTCGCGTGCACGATTTGATTTTAGATGGCATGATCAATTCAACCTTTCTCTTGATCCGGAAACAGCCTGTGCCTTTCATGATGAGACAATGCCTAAAGAAGCCCATAAATTGGTGCATTTTTGTTCCATGTGTGGACCAAAATTCTGTTCTATGCGTATTTCTCATGATATTCGTGAGGCAGCAGCAATAAGAAAAAAAAAGGAGAAGGTATGATCGCCATGGCCGAGAAATATCAAAAAAATGGTGATCTTTATATGGAAATTGTTCCTCCTCAAAAAGAGAAAGTGAACAATTGAAGAACATTCTTATCAAAGGTGCGGGTGTAGGCGGCTTAACCGTTGCCTTTATGTTACAGCAAAAAGGTACTTCTGTTACTGTATCGGCTCCCCCTCATTCTCCTATAGGAACGGCTAGTTGGTATGCAGGAGGAATGCTCGCACCTTACTGTGAAAGAGAAAATGCAGAACAGATTGTTGAAGATCTTGGTATACAAGCTATACAGTGGTGGCGTAAAACACTCCCCAACCTTGTCATACAAAAAGGCACTTTAGTGGTTGCACCTACACGAGATAGAGGAGAGCTTGAACGATTTTCTGTGCGTACGCATAATCACAAAACCATAGATAATGTAGAAATAGCTCATCTTGAACCAGATCTTGCGGAACGTTTTAACTGTGCGCTCTTTTATGAAAATGAAGCCCATATTGATCCTCGCAAAGCGCTTATGGCTTTAAAGGAAAAACTTCTCAACAATGGAGCGTGTTTTGTTGATGTAGAGACGGCTGAAACAAATTTTGATATTGTTATTGATGCGACAGGAATAGCACGTTTAGGAAAAGATAAAAATATACGAGGCGTACGCGGCGAAATGCTTCTCGTGCGCTGCACCGATATTAAAATTTCGCGCCCAATTCGTCTTCTTCATCCACGGTTTCCTCTCTACATTGTACCTCGACAAGATAATATTTTTATGATTGGCGCAACAATGATTGAAAGTGACTTTGATGGTGCAGTCTCAGTGAGATCAATGGTGGAACTGCTCAACGCGGCTTATACTTTACATCCTGCTTTTTCTGAAGCAGAAATTATTGAATCTGGCGTTGGTGTTCGTCCATGTTATCCTGATAACTTCCCTTCTGTGCATAAAGATGGTAACTGTATTTCTATTAATGGATTTTATAGACATGGTTTTCTTTTGTCTCCAGAAATGGCAAAACGAGCAATGAAATTGGCATTGGAATAAAGAATGAAAATATTTGTTAATGGTGAAACAGTCCAAACAGAAGTTATGACTCTCGGTCTCTTGCTTGAAGAATTGGGTTATGAAGGAAATTGGCTTGCAACCGCTGTTAACGCTGAGGTTGTTCCTATAGATGCACGAAGCCAATTTGTCTTGCATGAAGGAGATAAAATTGAAATTTTAAGCCCAATGCAAGGAGGCTAAAATTATGCTGAATCTTTATGAACGACAATTCTCTTCCCGTCTTCTCTTAGGTACAGCGCAATATCCTTCACCAGCAATCCTTCGTGATGCTATTCATAAATCGAATACGGATATTATAACTGTTTCCTTACGCCGTGAAACTGCGGGTGGAAAACAAGGCGGACAATTTTGGCAATTTCTTCAAGAACTTGGGGTAACAGTGCTTCCTAATACTGCTGGTTGTTATACTGTTAAAGAAGCCGTAACCACAGCGCGATTAGCAAGAGATCTTTTTAAAACAGCTTGGATTAAACTCGAAGTCATAGGAAACCCAGACACCTTACAGCCAAATGTTTTTTCCTTACTCGAAGCTGCGCAAATTTTAAACAATGAAGATTTCAAAATTTTTGCCTATACAACGGATGATCTCATTGTTGCTGAAAAACTTTTTGACATCGGTTGCCGTGTTATTATGCCTTGGTGTGCTCCTATTGGTTCTGCCAAAGGACCTCATAATACTGATGGATTGCGTTCTATCCGTGCTTACCTTCCTGATGCTACTCTTGTTATTGATGCCGGCATTGGACGCCCATCACATGCCGCCATTGCGATGGAACTCGGTTATGATGCAGTACTGCTTAATACCGCAGTTGCTAGAGCAGGTGATCCTGTCTTAATGGCTGAAGCATTTTCTAAAGCTGTTCAAGCAGGACGTATGGGATATAAAGCTGGCATGATAGAAGCACGCAATGTAGCAGTCCCTTCAACGCCAGTCATTGGAAAAGCAGCATTTTCATGAAACTGGATCCATTTTACCTCATCGTTGATAACGCTGATTGGATTGAACGTTTGCTCCCTCTTGGAGTTAAACTCGTACAATTGCGTATGAAACATGAAAATCAACAAATAATCTGTCAACATATCAAGCACGCAAAAAACATATGCAATAAATTGGGAGCACAATTAATTATTAATGATCATTGGGAAATAGCAATTAATGAAAAGTGCAATTTTATTCATCTGGGACAAGAAGACCTAAGCAATGCTGATCTTCACGCAATTCGCAAAAGTGGTATAAAAGTTGGTCTTAGTACACATGATGAACATGAATTGGATACCGCACTTTCTGTTAATCCTGAGTATATTGCACTTGGTCCTATTTATCCAACAATCTTAAAAAAAATGAAATGGATGCCGCAAGGACTAGAAAAAATCAAACAATGGAGAAAGCGGATTGGTGCTTTACCTTTGGTGGGTATTGGTGGTTTAACACCAGAACGCGCAGTTGGTGTTTTAAAAGCAGGAGCCAATAGTGCTGCTGTTGTAACTGATATTATCTTTCATAAAAAACCTGAAGAGCGTGTAAAGCAGTGGATAAAAGTGACACAAACATGGCGTTGATACCTTCCATTCTTATTGTTGCAGGCACTGATCCAACAGGAGGAGCCGGTATTGTTCGTGATATAGAAACCGCTGTACATTTTAAAATAAAAGCAAATTTAGCAATCACTTGTGTTAACGTACAAGATGATAATCACGTTGTCGAAATCATTCCAATGCGTGAAGACCGCGTCGCTGCGCAAATGCGTGCTGCCCTAGACGCAAATCCAATAAGCGCAATAAAAATTGGTATGACGGGAACAAAAGCAATTATAGCAGCAATTTGTAACGTACTCAAAGACTATCCCCATGTTCCAGTTATTCTGGACCCTTTACTTGTCGCTTCATCAGGAGGAAAACTAACAACAGAAACAATCATCGACACTATGATCGATGAACTACTTCCTCATGTTGATCTTTTAACACCGAATAGAGAAGAACTCGCTCTTCTTAGCCAAAGTCCATTGGCATCTCATGATAAGCAAGCAATACAACAAGCAAAAAAACTTTTGTCATTGGGAGCTCGCTCTATTTTAGTAAAAGGGGGACATGCAGAAGGTCCTCTTGCAATTGATAGCTTCATTGACAAAACTGAAGTCATAAATATTTCTACTCCACGTTTAAAAGGAACAATGCGAGGAACAGGTTGCATTCTCTCAAGCGCTATTGCAGCGCATTTAGCATTAAATGAACCTCTCATTTCAGCTGTAAAAAAAGCAAAAACATATATCCACACATTGCTTTTAACCCATTGTAAAAACAGCTTGTAAAGTCTTAGTATTTTCTCATATAAAAGTAATATTTATATATTTCTTAATATTTTTAATAAAAATTATTTAAAATATAACAATAAAAAATTGATACTTAATTTTAATAAAATATATAAAAGTCACTTTCATTAATTATTAAATATAGAATATAATGATCAAAAATGTTATCATAACACTTGCATTTTACGGTTTGCCTTTTTTGTGAAAAGAGAGAATCCTATCAGCGTTCTTATACATTAACGGCTAGCGAATACATTTATAAAACTTGAAGGATAATTTTATTTGATCTATAGTTGCTAAATCATTAGAAAAAATAAAATGTTAAATCAAATGCCGTGTTCAATTGCCTATGAAGAACTCTTAAACTTTTATAAAGAAAGTGGTGCGGATGCTGTTCTGACAGATTCTCCTATTGATCGTTTTAAGCAGTCTGCTTGTTCAGAGAGAAAATTAATATCTGTTGTGAACAATAATCAACAAATATCTCCCAAAACATCTCCCACCGTAAAATTAGATCATCATCCGCTGCCTAACTCTAGGGCTATACAAAATGAACCTACAGCTATAGAGAGTGCAAAAAATGCAAAGACACTTGATGAATTAAAATCTGCTCTCCTTGCATTTAATGGTTGTTCATTAAAATTGACAGCAAAAAATACCTGTTTTTCAGATGGAACAGCAGGAAGCCCCCTGATGCTTATAGGCGAAGCACCAGGACGAGAAGAAGATATACAAGGAATTCCTTTTGTGGGAAAAGCAGGAATGTTGCTTAATAAAATCCTCGCATCAATTGGTTTAACAAGAAATAATGTTTACATTGCCAACACTATTCCTTGGCGTCCACCAGGAAATCGTACACCAACACCAAGAGAAGTTGCCTTGTGCCGCCCTTTTATTGAACGGCACATTTATTTAGCACGTCCTCGTGTACTTATAGCACTAGGAGGCATTGCTGCACAATTTCTTACAGGATCTCAAAATGGGATTATCCGAACACGAGGGAAATGGCATATTTATGAAAGTGAGGATAATATAAAAATACCTGTTATGCCAACTTTTCACCCTGCCTACCTTCTCCGAACCCCTAGTCAAAAAAAACTTACATGGATAGACTTCTTAGAAGTAAAAAATCGCCTTAATAGCCTTTTGTAATTCTTTAATCTTCTTTGACTCTAAAATTAAACACCTTCTTTAACTCTTAAAATACGAATGGGAACAACTATGGAACAGCCAACAACATCTATTTATCGTTTGGAAGACTACCAACCAACCCCTTACGCTATCCCTAAAACACAACTTTCCTTTCAATTAGCACCAACAAAAACCTATGTTACAGCCATATTGTCTATTGAGACCCGTCACAATACAAAAGAATTAACACCTCTTGTTCTTTCTGGCGATGATCTTACTTTAAGTTCCGTTTCTATTAATGATGAAACATTAGCCCCAAACACCTATAAAGTAACGCCTTCACGTTTAGAAATTACAACGCCACCAGCGGCTCCTTTTACATTGAAATTGGTTACAGAACTGAATCCTGAAAGCAACCGCCAACTTATGGGCCTTTATCTTTCAAATGGTGTTTATTGCACACAATGCGAATCGGAAGGTTTTCGTCGTATTACTTATTTTTACGACCGCCCAGATGTTCTTTCTACCTATAGAGTAAAAATTGAAGCAGATTCCCAAATCCCAATCTTGCTTTCAAATGGTAATCTGGTAGAAACAGGGACTTTGGAGAATAATCGCCATTTTGCCATTTGGGAAGATCCTTATCCCAAACCATCTTATCTCTTTGCTTTAGTAGGTGGAAATCTTGATAAGTTAGAAGACCATTTTACAACTGTATCTGGACGACGTATCGAGCTTGGTATCTATGTAGAAAAAGGAAAAACCAAACGCGCAACCTATGCAATGGATGCTCTTAAACGTTCCATGCGTTGGGATGAACAATGTTTTGGGCGTGAATATGATCTTGATGTTTTCAATATTGTTGCTGTGTCCGACTTTAACATGGGAGCAATGGAAAACAAAGGACTTAACATTTTTAATGATAAGTATGTTCTTGTCGATCCTGAAACAGCAACCGATCAGGATTATAGAAATGTTGAACGTGTCATTGCACATGAATATTTCCATAATTGGAGCGGTAATCGTATTACCTGTCGCGATTGGTTTCAACTCTGTTTAAAAGAAGGATTCACTGTTTATCGTGATCAGGAATTTTCATCAGATCAAAATGTACGCAGCTTACAGCGAATTGAAAATATAAAAACATTAAAAGCTACTCAATTTGTCGAAGACGCTGGTCCCCTCGCTCATCCTGTACGCCCTCGTCAATATAGCCAAATTAACAATTTTTACACCACAACTGTTTATGAAAAAGGTGCTGAAGTTGTTCGCATGATACGGACTATTTTAGGACCCTCTCTGTTTCGTAAAGGTACTGATCTTTATTTTCAACGTCATGATGGACAAGCTTGTACAATTGAAGATTTTATCGCTTGTTTTGCTGAAGTATCTGGTCAAGACTTCTCCCAATTCATGTTGTGGTATGAACAAGCCGGAACACCCAATGTAGAAATCAATAGTCATTATAGCGATGGTGTTTTAACAATTCATGCAAAGCAACAGGTTCCCACAACCCCACAACAAAATACAAAAAAGCCCATGCTTATCCCTATATTATTTGGCTTGTTAGGACCTAATGGAGAAAACCTCACCTATGAAGCGGATACAGATATTCAATCAAATGTTATGCTTTTATCCAAGGAAAACCAAACGTTTACATTAAAGAGTCTGCGTGAAAAACCTATTTTATCACTGCTTAGAGACTTTTCTGCACCAATCAACCTACAAACTCCATTCAATGAAAGCGAACTTATTTTTCTTGCACAACATGATGACAATCACATCAATCGCTGGCAATCTCTTAATCATTTAATGATGCAAGCTTTGATTCAAAGCATTCAAGATAAAACACAAGCACAAGAAACAATCCCCTCTGCTTTGCTAAACCTAATTGAAAAGATTATAACAGATGAAAGCTTAGAGCCTGAATTTCGTGCCTTCTGTTTAAATTTACCTAGTGAAGTTGAGCTTGCCCATACAATCGGTAAAAATATTGATCCAGATCGTATTCACTATGTACGCAATCAGTTTTTAACTTCACTTGCACAAACACATCAAAAAGTCTTAACAAAATTTTATGGGCAAATGCAAATCAAAGAGCCCTATTCACCAAACGCTGCACAAGCTGGGAAACGAGCATTAAAGAATATAATACTGGATTATCTTTCCATTACCGAAGCCAATCCAAATCGTGCTGCTATACAATATGCAAAAGCTGATAATATGACTGACCGTATGGCTAGTATCGCTGTTCTCGTGAAACATTTTAATGAAAGTGAGCAGGCACAAAATGCCTTAAATGATTTTGAAAACCGCTATCGGCATGATCCTTTGGTCATGGATAAATGGTTTTCTATTCAAGCAATGGTTGCTGGCACATCAACGCTCGAGAATGTTCAAAAGCTCATGCAACACCCGCTATTTTCACAAAATAATCCTAATCGTGTACGTTCCCTAATCGGTGTCTTTGCCTCTAACAATCTCACGGGCTTTAACAGAATGGATGGAGCGTCTTATCATTTTCTTTGCCAAATCATTTTGGAAATTGACAAAAAAAATCCACAGCTCGCTTCACGATTATTAACAACGATGCGCTCTTGGCGACAACTAGAACCCATTCGACAACAAAAACTTGAAACTGAATTAAAAACGATTGCTGCTGCGCCAAAATTATCAAGCGATGTCGCTGATATCATCAACCGTCTGCTCACTTGAAACGAAAATTTATTTTAAATCAATATTCTATAATATTTTTTAAAATAAATTCTACAAACTATTTGATCATCATTAAACCTATAAACAGGCAATCTAAGCCTGTTTATAGATCATGTTTAAAGTGCCTTTTCCTTTTCATATTTCAAGTTCATAGAAGTAAAATTATTTTTTTTAAAAAAAAACTGGACAGAAGACTCCTGTTTTGATTCATTGCACTCGATGGGGTTACTATGAATATCGAAGCAGTTTTAAAATCACATTATTCCGGAATTAAAGGAAGAAGAGATGGCTAAATTGGACGCATATAATGCGCCAAGAGAGATATATGCTGATTCAAAATCGAGCGCTCCAAGTCATAAAGCGCAGAAAAAACGTATTCATCTGCTTTCTGGCTCTGCTTATCAAAAGATTCTCTTTATTGAACCTTGGTTACGTCGCTCACTTCCATTTGTCATTGTAGCATTTCTTATTGTACTTGCATCAATTCGTTTTGTATCACTCTATGATCAGCGTAACATGATTGATAAGAACACGCGTTCTACCATCACTCTCTTAGCTTCTCATATTACCAATACAATTAATCATGACTTACTGGCTGTTTCTCAAAAAGGAAAAGTATCTGCCCTTTCTCATAGTCATTTGCAAAATATCCTCACCACTTTTCGTAATCAAGATCTTATTAATCCTAGCACTCTGATCGCCATTGTTGATCAAAAAGGAAATGTCTTAGCTTCATCCAGTTCAGAGATTGCTTTAGGAAAACCTTTACAAGACTTTATCTCTGACAGCATTGCTTTACAATCTCTTGGACAGCACATTGGAATTATGAAAATCACAATAGGAAAAAATGTCTCTGCTCTTGCTTCATTTCACCAAACAGAAAATGGGCAATATGGCGTATTCATTAGCGAAAAGATGCAAGATAGCGCCATGAAATGGCGGAAAATTCTCTCATTAAATATAACCCTGTTCATTGGAACTAGTGGCGTTATCCTCGCTCTTCTTTATGCTTATTACAACCAAATTGTACGAGCACGCAAAACGGATCTTGTTTCAGAAAAAATTCAAAACCGTATTGATATGGCAATGATGCGTGGACGCTGTGGACTATGGGATTGGAATATGGCAAGTGGACGCGTCTACTGGTCACGAGCAATGTACGAAATGCTCGGCTATGTCCCTCAAGATGCATTGCTCTCAATTTCGCAAATTAGCGCCATTATCAATCCAAATGATGCAAATTTTTTTGATCTTGCTCAGGAATTAATGAGCGGTAAAAAAAAGCATATCGATATTAACGTTCCCATGCGCCATGCCGATGGTCATTATGTCTGGATGCGCATTCGTGCCGAAGTTACTGAAGAAGAAGAACCCCATTTGGTTGGTATTTCCTTCGATATTAGTGAACAGCGACAATTAGCTGAACAAACAGCGCAAGCCGACCTTCGTATCCGTGATGCAATTGAAAACATTTCAGAATCTTTTGTCTTGTGGGATTCAGAAGGACGTTTAGTCATGTCCAACAGCAAATTTTGCGAATATGCCGCTATTCCTAAACAAATTCTACAATCAGGTATCCAACGTGCAACTGTCGAAGCCATGGCACGCCCTGCTATCAGTGAATATCCCCTTAAAGATGATGGTACTGGTAACTTAACCAGTATTCGCCAAACGGCAGATGGTTGTTGGCTTAAAATTAACGAACGGCGAACCCAAGACGGAGGATTGGTTTGTATTGGTACTGACATTTCTGAGCTTAAACAACAACAGGAAAAATTTGAAGATAGTGAAAGGCGTCTTTTTTCTTTCATTCAAGAACTCAAGCGCGCGCGAGGGAGTGCTCAACAACGTGCAACAGAAGTTGAAAAACTTAATAAAAGTTTGAAAGCAGAAAAAGAACGCGCCGAAAGTGCTAATAAGGCTAAATCAGAATTTTTAGCCAATATGTCTCATGAATTGCGCACGCCACTGAATGCTATTCTCGGTTTTTCAGATATCATGTTGCAATCGACTTTTGGCCCTCTTGGTTCACAACGCTATAAGGAATATATGCATGATATTTACAATTCAGGAACCCATCTTCTAACCCTTATCAATGATATTCTTGATATGTCAAAAATTGAAGCTGGAAGATTTACGCTTGATTGTAAAAATACCGATCTTGAGCCTATCATTAGTGAAGCAGTACGAACACTAACGCCTCAAGCTCAAGAAAAAAATATTGTTGTTACAACAAACATTACCCAAAAACTTCATGCTGAAGTTGATGGTCGTGCAATGAAACAGATTTTCCTTAATCTCATCTCTAATGCCGTTAAATTTACGCCTTCTGGCGGAAATATTGATGTCTGCGCTTTCAAGAAAAAAAATAACCTTATTTTTAAAATTACAGATACGGGTGTTGGTATTCCTCAATCAGCAATTAAAAAACTTGGGCAACCTTTTGAACAAGTCGAAAATCAGCTTACTAAATCTCACACGGGCTCAGGTCTTGGCTTAGCCATTTCACGCTCCTTGCTAGAACTCCACAAAGGAAAACTTGAAATTACTTCAAAAGAAATGAAAGGGACAACTGTAACTATTATAATGCCCATCACACAAAGTTAAATTTCTTCATTTTGTTCTCGTTGTAGCAAAATCTGTTTCCGTTTGGCCCCCCAACGATACCCTGAAATAAAACCATTTTTACACACAACACGATGACAAGGAATGATAACAGCCAATTCATTACGTGCACACGCATTAGCAACGGCACGAAAAGCGTTCGGTATACCAATACGGCACGCTAAGACTTCATATGAAATTGTTTTACCACATGGTATATCACATAATGCTGCCCATACTTGTCGTTGAAAAACTGTACCATTTATATCTAAGGGAAAATTATATTTTTTTACCAACTTAGGTGTTTCTATCATGGCTATAATATGAGCAACTTCTCTCTTAAATGTATTGTCACCTATAACTTGTTGTACATTGCCAAAACGTATCGTAAACTCCTGTAATAATTGCTCTATAGTGTCTCCTAACGCTATATGACAAATCCCTTTTTGAGACCTAGCTACCAAAAGCTTTCCTATTGATACATCTTTCAGACAGAACACTTTCGTTTGAGAAATATTCAGCATTTTAGCATTTTTTATATTTTAAATAAGTTTTGAACATCATCCATAAAGTAAAGGAAGAGTATTCACTATCTTTTAAAAACAAACAAAATCACTCTGAAATTATCTCCTTAACTATTGTATTAAAATACACTCTCACCCTTTTATGAAATGGAAACATACATAGATTGACTTTCTTCTTACCCTAAAACGGAAACTTCGACCAGAGCCATTCTATCAACAATCTTGCTTTTTATCTAACAGATTCCAATTGAGACCATTTCATATGGTTTATTTCATAAGCTCTCTACAGATAAATCCTGCCCTGAATTCTATCATATCCTCTAACAAAAAACACCTTAATCTGGTAAATTTTCATACCTTATATCACAGCTCTAAACGCAGTATTTTACGGAACAACAAGATAAACTTCCCATTTCATTTTACGAAATCTCATCGAACCATAAATAATGGCTTATGTTTTACAAGCAACAGAAAAAGCACACGCGCTCTTAGGTAAACAACGTCATAAAACACAAAATATGCCGGCAATAGACTGAAAAGATGTTCCGGCTTTTTATTCTCCATAGTATGCTTGAATATTCTAATTTGTTGGAGCTCTACTATTATTTTTTTATCAAAGGTCATACTTTTGATAAACTGGCGGGATGACTCAACTCAAAAAAGAAATTTATCTTCAATTTTATGAAAAAAAGCATGGAAAAGGTATTTTAGTGCTTACTTTCTTTGTCACTTAACTTATAAAATGACTGTAGCCTCAGAACTGAAATATTTTGCCCGCAACAATCGCGCACAGATATTTGTCATAGGAAAAAGCCATGCCCAAACGCACAGATATAAAATCTATTCTTATCATCGGAGCAGGACCTATTATCATTGGTCAGGCATGTGAATTTGATTATTCAGGAACACAAGCCTGTAAAGCATTAAAAGAAGAAGGTTATCGAATTATTTTGGTAAATTCTAATCCTGCCACGATTATGACAGATCCAGATCTAGCTGATGCAACTTATATAGAGCCCATTACTCCTGAAATAGTTGCCAAAATTATTGCCCACGAACGTCCCGATGCCCTTTTGCCCACTATGGGAGGACAAACAGCCCTCAATACTGCTTTATCATTAAAGCGTATGGGTATTTTAGACCGCTATCATGTTGAAATGATAGGAGCCAATGCTAATGCTATTGATAAAGCTGAAGATCGTGCTTTATTCCGCCAAGCGATGGCAAAAATCGGTTTGGAAACGCCACGCTCTATGTTAGCCAATGCAACAGAACTAAAAGAAGAAAATCGCCGACAGCACGCAAAAAAGCGTGCTGAACTTAAAGCAAAACTTTCTGGTGCTGCACTTGACAAAGCACTCGAAGAACTTGAGCGCAACTGGCGACATACCGAAACTGATCGCAAACAACATTATATCGCCCATGCAACAGCAAAAGCAGTTCAAGCTCTTGATATTGTTGGACTTCCAGCTATTATTCGTCCTTCATTTACCCTTGGTGGAACCGGTGGTGGAATCGCTTACAATCGTTCTGAATTTTATGAAATTATCGAACGCGGTCTCGAAGCTTCGCCTACAACAGAAGTTTTAATTGAAGAAAGTGTTTTAGGGTGGAAAGAATATGAGATGGAAGTTGTTCGTGATAAGAACGATAACTGTATCATTGTTTGTTCTATTGAAAACATTGATCCAATGGGGATTCATACCGGTGATTCGATTACTGTAGCACCTGCTCTCACCTTAACAGATAAAGAATATCAATGTATGCGTAATGCTTCGATTGCTGTTTTGCGTGAAATTGGTGTTGAAACGGGGGGATCCAATGTACAGTTTGCTGTCAATCCTGAAAATGGGCGCCTCATTGTTATTGAAATGAATCCGCGTGTTTCTCGCTCTTCAGCGCTTGCCTCAAAAGCCACGGGGTTTCCCATTGCCAAAGTAGCAGCTAAATTGGCTGTTGGTTATACACTTGATGAGTTAAAAAATGATATCACGGGTGGTGCAACACCAGCATCATTTGAACCTTCTATTGACTATATTGTGACAAAAATTCCTCGTTTTGCTTTCGAAAAGTTTCCCGGTTCATCACCTGTCCTCACAACTGCGATGAAATCTGTAGGAGAAGTCATGGCAATTGGACGCACTTTCCAAGAATCGTTACAAAAAGCACTCCGTGGACTTGAAACAGGACTTACGGGTCTTGATGAAATTGTGATTCCAGAGCATGCTGAAGGTGATGAAAAAAGTTCTATACGCTCAGCCATTGCCATACCAAGCCCTGATCGTCTACGCTATATTGCTCAAGCCATGCGTACAGGCTTACCCTTAAATGAGATTCACCAAATTAGCAAAATTGATCCGTGGTTTTTAGAACAAATAGCCTCCATCATTGAAATGGAGCAGCGTATCCATATTCATGGATTACCTCAAGACGCAGATAACTTACGTATGTTAAAAGCTATGGGATTTTCAGATGCGCGATTAGCCTCCCTTACTGGAAAAGAACCCGATTATATCGCAGCTTTACGCAAATCACTGAATGTTAAACACGTCTTCAAACGGATTGATACTTGTGCTGCTGAATTTTCTTCTCCTACAGCCTATATGTATTCAACATATGAAGTTCCCTTTGCAGGTGTAGAGCACTCGGAAGCACACGTTTCTGAACGTAAAAAAATTGCTATTTTAGGCGGTGGACCAAACCGCATTGGGCAAGGTATTGAATTTGATTATTGTTGCTGCCACGCTGCTTTTGCACTGCGTGATGCAGGCTTTGAAGCGATTATGATTAACTGTAATCCTGAAACAGTTTCAACCGACTATGATACCTCTGATCGCCTTTACTTTGAATCTTTAACAACAGAAGATGTTATCGCTATTTTAGAAGCAGAACAGGAAAAAGGAGAGTTGGTTGGAGTCATCGTCCAATTTGGCGGACAAACACCCTTGAAATTGGCAAGCGCTCTAGAAAAACACAACATTCCCATCCTAGGTACTTCCCCTGAGGCTATCGACTTAGCAGAAGATAGAGATCGCTTTCAAAAACTGTTATTTAAACTTAACTTAACACAACCTCAAAATGGTATTGCCCACTCCATCGAACAAGCACGCCTCATTGCCCACGAACTAGGCTTCCCATTGGTTGTACGTCCCTCTTATGTTTTAGGGGGACGTGCTATGCAAATTATCCGTGATGAACGTAGCTTACAAAATTATTTACTTGAGAGTGTTCCTGAATTAATTTCAGAAGATATCAAAGTCCGTTATCCTAACGACACAACAGGACAAATCAATATATTGCTTGGTAAAAATCCGCTTCTCTTCGACACCTATTTAACAGAAGCAATTGAAGTAGACGTTGATTGTTTATGTGATGGCAAAGAAACACTGATCGTTGGTATTATGGAACACATTGAAGAAGCTGGTATCCACTCTGGTGATTCAGCATGTTCTTTACCAGTCCATACGCTCTCAAATAAAATAGTTACTGAATTAGAGCGCCAAACCAAAGCATTAGCGCAAGCACTTCATGTTCGCGGCTTAATGAATGTACAATATGCTATAAAAGATGACACCATTTATGTCTTAGAAGTGAATCCCCGTGCTTCACGTACTGTTCCATTTGTTGCAAAAACGATTGGTCGCCCTATTGCTAAAATGGCTGCACGTATTATGGCAGGAGAAACGCTTCATGATGCTCTTCAAGCTTATGGTGGATTACCTTCTCTGCAGGAAAAACAACATATTGCTGTCAAAGAAGCAGTATTTCCTTTTGCTCGTTTTTCAGGTGTTGATACTCTTCTTGGTCCAGAAATGCGCTCAACCGGTGAAGTTATGGGACTTGACTATGAATTTTCGCTTGCTTTTGCTAAAGCCCAACTTGGAGCTGGTGTAAAACTCCCTAAAGAGGGGACTTTGTTCGTTTCTGTAAGAGATGAAGATAAAAGACGCATCTTAAATCCTGTAAAACGTTTAACTGAGCTTGGCTTTTCTGTTGTCGCCACAAGTGGAACACAAAAATTTCTCACTGAACACCACGTTGAAGCAAAAAAAATCAACAAAGTTCTAGAGGGACACCCTCATATTGAAGACGCTATTCGTAATCGGCAAATTCAATTGATTTTTAATACAACTAGCACCGCCAGTGCCATCTCAGACTCAAAATCATTACGTTATGCAGCACTCATGCAAAATGTTCCCTATTATACCACAATAGCTGGAGCCGAAGCTGTCGTAAAAGCGATCAACGCACTCAAAAAAAGACGCCTTGAAGTACGTTCACTACAAAGTTATTTTAGTTGAATTTTTTCTACTCAGCAAAATGTACACTGTTTTCTTATTTTTTCTTTATATAAAAATTGATTAAGACTTGCTTTTTGTTCTAAAGACTTTTATAGAAGTTTTATCGAATTTTCGGTTACGTGACTTTCTTTCCTGTGCAATCTGCACTTTTGACGAAACTTCTCCCACCTAATTTCGATCTACAGCCGTATTGAAGGAATGAAAGCTTCAATACCCAATATAATTATATATTCTAAGGAGTTTCCTATGTCTACAGGAACAGTTAAGTGGTTTAATACAACAAAAGGTTTTGGATTTATTCAGCCTAGTGATGGTAGTGCAGATGTATTTGTACACATTTCTGCTGTTGAGCGTTCTGGTCTAAACAGTCTTAATGAAGGGCAAAAAATTTCTTATGATGTTCTTCAAGATCGTCGTTCAGGAAAATTTGCCGCTGGCAACCTTGCAGCTCTTTAAAGTTTAAATTCTGCAATATGTTATTTAAAAATCTTCGTCTGTAACGACGAAGATTTTTTTATTTTGTATAAAGCATCATTTTACCTTGTTAAAATAAAAGACTGCTTATCTCCTTTGCACAATTAATCAAATCTCCCTTATACTTCTTCAAAAACTTTCATAAAATCTAAGAAGAGATTATCTTGTAAAAATCTCAAAAAGAAGAATGTAAAGCCCGTGTAAGAGTATTTTGGAAGTTTTTTATTGCATACAATATAATCTCTTATAAAATATCCTTAAAGCAATGACCATTTGTTGATATAATATAAGGATTTAAAATTATGGCTTTTATTGCCGACAAACTGTCTCGTATCAAACCTTCTGCAACAATTGCGATTTCCCAAAAAGCTCGTCATTTAAAAACATTAGGGCACAACGTTATTGCTTTAAGCGCTGGAGAGCCAGACTTTGATACCCCAGACAACATCAAAAACGCGGCCATTGAAGCTATTCGAAGAGGAGAAACAAAATACCCTCCCATATCTGGAATTCCAGAATTGCGCCAAGCAATTTCTGCAAAGTTTAAAAGAGAAAATAACCTTCTTTACCAACCAGAACAAATTATTGTTGGTACCGGTGGAAAACAAATTCTCTTTAATGCATTCATGGCAACTTTGAATAAAGGAGATGAGGTCATCATTCCATCCCCTTATTGGGTTAGTTATCCAGAAATGGTCGCACTCAACGATGGTACGCCTGTCTTTTTAGAAACAAAAGCTGAATTTTCTTATAAACTCCAACCACAAGAGTTAGAAGCTGCCATTACCCCCAAAACCAAATGGTTCATCTTTAACTCTCCTTCAAATCCATCAGGTGCCGCTTATACACAGAATGAATTGAAAAAACTCACAGATGTTTTAGTACAATATCCTCATGTTTATATCCTTTCCGATGATATATATGAACATCTCACATATGAGGGGTTTACCTTTGTTACTCCAGCTCAAGTAGAACCAGCGCTTTATGATCGTACACTCACAATGAATGGTGTTTCCAAAGCCTATGCGATGACGGGATGGAGAATCGGCTATGCAGGCGGACCACAAGAATTAATTAAAGCTATGGATACCATTCAAGGTCAGCAAACATCAGGAACAAGTGTCATTTCACAATGGGCTGCTGTTGAAGCACTCAATGGGCCACAAGACTTTATCACTAAAAATAAAAGTATTTTTCAAGCACGCCGTGATCTCGTTGTTTC
The DNA here is from genome assembly GCF_042193725.1 of Bartonella sp. OT172YNZD. NCBI lineage: Bacteria > Pseudomonadati > Pseudomonadota > Alphaproteobacteria > Hyphomicrobiales > Bartonellaceae > Bartonella > Bartonella sp. OT172YNZD. The sequence continues at coordinate 150,432 of NZ_JBHILZ010000002.1, forward strand.
CATGCTAAACCGAGCTCCTGGCATTCACTGTCCAACACCCGAAGGTGCTTTTTATGTTTATCCTTCTTGCACAGGACTTATTGGAAAGAAAACACCCAACGGTCAATGTATTACGAATGATGAAGAGTTTGCCATAGCGCTTCTAGAAACAGAAGCTGTTGCTGTCGTCCAAGGATCTGCTTTTGGACTTGGATCGGCTTTTCGTATTTCTTATGCAACATCAGAAAAATTACTTGAAGAGGCTTGTATACGTATACAGCGCTTTTGCAACAGTTTAATTTAAAATTTTTAATATCATCTCTTGTAATCGTTTTTTTGCCGAATGTCAGTATATCCGAGAAAATATCAGAAACTGTATCATAGTCTGAATCAATTGATTCAGTAAAAATATCCATGAATAAACACAACAATAAAGGCTGTAGATAAAGATCAAAAAAATCTAGCCCTCAAATAAATGAACCGGTCTATTATCATGAGAGATGAAAAACCTATTCTGCTTTCTCTATTCAATTTATAACTCTAAAAAAGACCGAGCACTTTTAAACACAATTGCGCTTATAATCAACGGCCATTACAATCAAATCTTTTCTATTTCTCGGCTTCTTCTTCGTCCTAAAATGAAGAAGAAGCCATCTCCCATCGTTATGCAAACAATCCAGTTTCCTTTAAATTCTGTTCAATAACTACTTGATTTACTTCATAGGCTTTATGAACAAGACCTACCTTGAATATTCACCTCACACTCTAATAAAAAGCACTTCATGTATAAAATTTTAAATATTTGATATCATGCCCCTAAAAGACAGACTTTTATGGTACAACAGGATAAATCTCTCTTAAACTCCTCATTGAATTTTAGTATTCTTAAAGAATTGTTAGGTATTCACAAGTTTCTAAATTTTTTCCTTATCATCTTCCCGTATATTGCAATTTCTAGGAACTTTTTCAAAAATAAAAAAAAGCCGGACATATGCCCGGCAAATTTGGAAAATCCTCAGAGATAAAATCAATCTGATAGATCTTCGTAAGGGAACACTCAAGAAAATGCACTGGGAAGAAACATAATCAAGAGATCGTATTCTATGTCATTTTATAAGAAAAAGTACAATAAAGACTTAAGCGTATCTGCTATGCAATAAACACATAGCTTTAAATTTGTCTTCATCATGTACCACTCTCTAATTAAATATAAAAATGTGAGCTACATTATAACACGATTGTCCAGTTTTCAATATATAATAAACCTCACATTTGCTAGCATTCATATAAAACATTTATCCTTTTTTTCAAAAGTATTTCTCCACACGGACTCCCTCCACTTTTAATGTGCAATAAATAGTTTTAATTGATTCAATATGAGCAAATTTGAAACGAAAGAATATTAGGCGACTCTCAAGTTGCAAAACAGTTAATTATTCCTTATAAATTAAGGCATTAACATTAAAAAGACCACTGACGGGCTTTTAAAAAAATATAATCTCGAAAAGCATTTAACCTTGCCAAATTCTTTAAATTATGAGGATAACAAAAAAAAGTATCAAAAGAAGGAATATCAACCATATCAGGAAAAAGACGCACCAAATGCTCATCATTATTGACAATATAATCAGGCAGCACAGCAATTCCAAGATCACGCATAAGCGCATTCTTTATTGAAATGATGTTGTTGATTTGTAGAACTGAAACACGCAATGATCCATCACTTCTACTAGCCTTTTCCAACCAATTTAAACCAGACAAATAAGGTGGGACAGGTTCGCCGAACGAAATAATACGATGCTCATCGAGATCAGACAACTTTTCCGGCTTTCCATAATTTGCAATATACTTTTCCGAAGCATAAACATGCATATGAATTGTAAAGAGTTTTCTTTGTATAAGATCAGGTTGTTGGGGTTGATGTAAGCGAATAGCACAATCCGCATGACACATTGTCAAATCAAGCTCTTCATCGGAAAGCAAAAGCTGAACCTGCATATCAGGATAAAGACTAAGAAATTCTGGCATACGCTCTGCAATCCACCCTGCCCCCATTCCAAAGGTCGAGGTCACACGCAAGTGCCCCGTTGGTTTTGCATAGCTTTCACTTAATTGCAAACGTACACTTTCAAGCTTCATCAAAACATCATGAGCTGTACGATAAAGAGTTTCTCCCTGTTCTGTAAGAATCAAACCACGCGCATGACGTTGAAATAAAGATACCCCAACCTCTTGTTCTAAAGCCGAAACCTGTCGTGAAACGGCTGATTGAGATAAATGAAGTTTTTGAGCAGCATGCGTAAAAGATCCCGCTTCTGCTGCAGCGTGAAAAACCCTTAACTTATCCCAATCCAACGGTGGCGCCACAATTAATTCTACCTCTAAATTCTCTATGTTCTCAATGAGTTGCTAACGCTTAGGTATATCCAAAAACCGTTCTGCTTCCAACGCTGCCATACATCCTCTTCCCGCAGCTGTTACAGCTTGGCGGAATGTTTCATCTGTTACATCTCCAGCAGCAAAAACACCAGCAATGCTTGTTGCTGTTGAATCCGGCGCTGTCCATAAATAGCCGCCTCGTTTTTGTTTCAACTGTCCTTCAAACAGAGAAACAGCAGGATCATGCCCAATGGCAATAAATATGCCCTCTGCATTCACTTTCATCTCGTGACCTGTCTTAACATTTTTCAGATGTGCCCCTGTTACAACAGCCCCCATTGAATCTTGAGCTGGCAAACCAACAATTTCTTCTACCACATGATCCCAAATGATACGTACGTTCTTGCATGCAAGCAACCTATCTTGCAAAATTTTTTCTGCCCGAAAATGATCTCGGCGATGAACCACGCTTACACTTTTAGCCAAATGCGATAAATAAAGTGCTTCTTCAACAGCCGTATTTCCTCCTCCCACAACAATAACGTCCTTATCACGATAAAAAAAGCCATCACATGTAGCACAAGCGGAAACACCACCGCCCATAAAGGTCTGTTCACTTTCTAAACCAAGCCAGCGTGCTTGAGCTCCTGTTGCAATAATCAGTGCATCACAAGAATATTGTGTTCCTGAATCCCCATATAAGACAAAAGGATACTTCAACAAATCAGCCTTTATAATTGTATCATAGACAATTTTTGTCCCCATATTCTCAGCTTGTTTCGCCATTTGTTCCATCAACCATGGTCCTTGAATGGGATCTACAAAACCTGGATAATTCTCAACATCAGTTGTAATTGTTAATTGTCCACCCTGCTGTAAACCCGTCACCAAAACCGGCTTAAGCATTGCTCTTGCTGCATAGATCGCCGCTGTATAACCAGCTGGACCTGAGCCTATAATCAGCAGACGAATATGCGATTGTATCATTAAATCCCCTTCACTTTATTACAACTTAATTATTCTATAAATGATAACGGAATGCAGCCTTTAAAAAAAATATTTTTCAAGAGCCTCAATTATGTTATATGTACTTCTTTTTAAGTTTTATGAAAAGGTCTGATTACTAATTCATCAAGGCATGCTAATGTTAAGAATTAATCTTTATCCTATAAAGAAAAAAACGTAAATTCTTATGAGCACCAAACCATAATAAAAAGAGATACAAAGATAGGGAACGGTCATTTTTCAGTTTATTATCAATGTCTGTGCACGTTTTGCGTTAATCATGGGAGGAGCAATGCTTTTGCCAATTTTTGTGGATTTGCATGACAAAAATCGTGATTGGATAATCTTTCTCTATTCTTGTACCATAACTACCATGTTAGCAACGCTGATTCTTTTAGCAACTAAGGGAGCTACTTGTCGTTTTTCAGCGCGGCTCGGCTTTATGCTCACTGTTTGTCTTTGGCTAACAGGAAGCATCGTAGGTGCCTTACCTCTTTATATTTCTCCTCTTCCCATTTCTCTAGCAGGAGCCATTTTTGAATCTGTTTCTGGAATTACAACAACAGGCTCCACAGTCCTTTCTGATCTTGATAATTTATCGCGAAGTATTTTGTTATGGCGTTCTATTATATGTTGGATTGGGGGCATTGGTTTTATCGGTTTAGCCCTCTTGCTTTTGCCTTCACTGCGTGTGGGTGGCGTACGACTTTTTCATATGGAATCATCTGATAAATCTGAAAAAATATTGCCTCGGATCAACCAAATTGCTAACGGAATCATCATCGCTTATGTTGGACTCACATTGGCTTGTATGCTTTCTTATTTTGCTGCAGGCATGAATTTATTTGATGCCATTAACCATGCAATGAGTACAGTAGCAACGGCTGGTTTTTCAACGCATGATGCTTCTTTTGGCTATTTTTCTGATACACCAGCCATCTTAGTTATTTCAACAATCTTCATGTTGCTTTCTGCTTTGCCCTTCGTACTTTATGTTAAATTAGTCCTTCCTGGACACTCCAAACGCTTCCTTGACCCACAAGTGATTGTTTTTCTGCATATTGTTCTCCTTTTCAGCTTTGCTTTAGCGGCATGGCTACGGTTTTATGATCATCGCGCTTTCCACTTGATTTTCCTTGATGTCATTTTTCACCTTTCATCCATTATTAGCACCACAGGTTATAGCGCTGAAGATTATCAACTTTGGGGACCGTTTGCGCTTGGAGTTTTCTTCATCGTTTCTTTTACAGGTGGATGTGCTGGCTCTACTTCTGGTGGCATGAAAATCAATCGCCTCATTATTCTTTGGCGTATTACACAAACAAATATAGAAAAACTTCTTTCTCCGAATGTCGTTGTAAAGGCGCGCTACGATCACTCAAATATATCAAACGATGTTGCTCAAGCCGTTTTGTTTTTTGTCTGTCTTTATATGTTTTGCCTTGTTATCGGTACTGCACTTTTGCTTACAACCGGTCTTGACTTTACCTCTGCCTTTACGGGGGTCTTAACCGCACTTTCAAATGTTGGTCCCGGCTTTGGAGATATTATTGGCCCCGCTGGTAATTTCTCTACAATCAACGATAATGCTTTATGGATTTTAAGTTTTCTAATGTTAGCTGGACGCCTTGAAATCATAACAATATTCGTCCTTTTTATTCCCGCTTTCTGGCGTGAACAATTCTAATGTATAGAGCATTTTATTCTACCATGATAAAAAATTTACAAGATAAAAAGGTGTGAACAGTATGCGTCATAATATTCACCCCTCACTCAATCCACTGAAGATTTCCTAAAATTTCATACAAATCATCATATCAATGATATAAAAGTTGATATAAAAATAATTCAATAAGAACAATAAAATACCGAGAGCTTTCAAAGCCATAATATATAAAACTTCACTTTATTGATCTTGTTTATCAAATAAAGTGGACGCATAGAACATCTTTTTTATGAATAATCTCTCATGCAAAAATATGAATATTTGCTGATAAAAGTGTTTTTTTTAATAGAGTTACATCCTTATAGAAAATAAAATGATATTATATTACGAATTCACAAGCTTGTAAAAAAACATCTCACAATACTCATCATCCCCATTTCACGACAGCCCTCATGAAAGAGATAAAATGGGCACCATCATTTTTACTTAAATAATAATAAGGTGCAAATCGGTACCACAAAATAAGATATAAATTAGTACCACCATATTATTTTCTTTCTGTTAATGTCGTAATAGCCGCATTTCAGACAATTTATAAGAAATCTCTTTATATCTCGTCTTCAATAGTTTTTATCCACCACATGCCTTCTTCCAATTATGATGTGCAAGAGGATAGCTCTCATTGATTTAATATCAACAGATTTGACATGGGAAAATCTTACGATATTCAAAGCTCTTATTCAAATTGAAAAGGTAATTTATCTATGGATAATCAATATATATTCAGCACGACACCGTATAAGATAGTGCATAAATACCCCAGACTTGAGTTATAGCTTTCCTCTTTCCTAGTACGCTTTATCATAAACCATATATCGCTCTCAAGCGTATACATTTTTAATCTTTTATTCAAAATTTTGAGAACTTCTTATAGCGTTCTACTAAAGACAATATAAATTTTGTAAAATAACATTTATATTATTGAGCTGTTTTCTTGATGACTATAAAAAAACTTTAAGGAAAACACTTTTTATCATTCCTCAAGAAGATTTCTGATATAATAATCAAAGTGTTTTTTCTGCAAACAGTTCTTTGTAAACACGTCCAATCTCGGCAGTCTCCTTTTCCAAAGGAAAGTGAGTACGAACATAGGTTAGAGCTTTCTTTCCGGCTATCAATGTTTTTTCTACATCAGCAAAATAAGATTCAATTGCTGCCGTTAAAGCCGAACCATCTCCTGCTTTTACAACTGTTCCTATCGCTTCTACAACCAATTCTTTATAAGCTCCTGCGTCACTCGTTACAACCGCAACCTGTGATGCCATTGCTTCTAATGGTGTTAAACCGAAACCTTCTGTACGAGAGGGTGCAACATAAAGTGATAAACGACGATACCACAAAGGGATGTCTAGAATCTCACCAAGAAAAATAATGCGATCATCCAAACCGGCCTTAGCAATCTTTTGGCGTAATTCTTTTTCAAAATGATAATATTGCTCTGTCGTACGACCAGCGATAAGTGCTGTCCACTCAGGATAGTCAGGCAATAATGCTATCATGGCATCAACAAATAAATCTGTTCCCTTTGAGCAGCGCAGACGCCCAAAACATCCTACCGCATATTTTCCTGGAAATCCTGTTGAAGAAAAACAATCATCAAGAGTCTGTGGTGGAGTAAAACGCCTCACATCCACCCCATGCATAATAACCCTATGAGGCACTTCTAGATAAGCGCCCGTATGTGTACTGGTAGCGATAACCCTATCCATACAGCGAATCAACCATTTGGTAAAAGACTTATGATGGCGTTGTGAAGCCGATGTGAAAATAAGTTTCAGCTTCATTTTCAAGATATCGCGCAAAAAGATCCCACAAAGCATCTCAATATTGCGTCGTGCATGCCAAATACGAAATGGCTTCCCTTTCGGACTTTTCCAAAGTCCGAAAAGGTCTCTAAAGGCAAGGATCGGCAAAGTTTGTGGTAAACCAAACCCCAAAGTGGATATACGCACCCCTTGTTCGCGTTGCAGTGGAATAAGCTGAATAATCGTAGATGTTACTCCCGATAAACGCCTTTTAAAGTGAGGCGCAATAATCTCAGTTTCGTCCAAAGATACACGCATAATAATCCATATTTAGATGTACTGAACCTTAATGATCTCGTAATTATGCGCACCACCGGGTGCATTCACCTCAATCACATCACCTTCTTGCTTGCCAATGAGTGCACGTGCAATAGGCGAAGAAATAGAGATTTTACCAACCTTTACATCAGCTTCTTGATCTCCTACGATCTGATACACTTTTTTTTCTTCGGTATCCTCATCCAAGAGTTTAATGGTTGCTCCAAACTTTATTTTGTCGCCTGAAAGACGCGAGACATCTATAACTTCTGCTCGTGCGATATAATCTTCAAGCTCATTTATACGCCCCTCATTATGACTTTGCGCTTCTTTAGCTGCATGATACTCAGCATTTTCTGATAAATCACCATGTGCACGCGCCTCAGAAATTGCTTCAATAATTCGCGGACGCTCCTGTTGTTGACGCCAACGCAACTCTTCTTTAAGACTCTCAAAACCAGCTGTAGTCATCGGAACTTTTTCCATAATCCGTCCCTTTCTATTACACGGAAGGTTTAATAAAAATACAAAAAACGGCTTCCAAAATTACTTTTGGAATCCGAAAACTACGATCTTTTTTATTATATAGTACAGTATCGCTATTTTCCATACAAAAATAAATAAAGGAAACAAAACATGCACAAATAGTGATTAAAACATCTCATTTTGGTGTTTAAAACGTTAAACTTCACTCTTCTCTTTAAATTGACCTAAAGAAGAAAGAATTGTATTTTTTTCTGTTTTATCATAATCTAGAAAAAGAACTCATATGAGATACGAAGAGAGAAGGATAGAAAATTTCTAAAGAAATTCTTTACAGAAAAATGAAAAAAATCGTCATTTTTTTTATATTTGGCTCTCTCTTTTTCGCCACAACAGTATCTGAAGCTGCAGACGCTTTTGTTACGAGAAATCTTAATTTTAGAACAGGTCCCAGCACTCAGTATGCACGTTGCGGCTTAATCTCTGCTGGAGAATTGGTTTTTGTTAAAAACTGTGCAGGAAATTGGTGCCATATTCGATACAACACTCAAATAGGTTGGGTGTCATCTCGTTATCTTTCATTTAAAGATGGAAATGATCTTTATCACACATACACAATGTCTTTAGTGCCCAAACGTACCGATTATTCTCCATAACAGCCATAATAACTTATGCCATCTTGAATATCATCATGGCAAAAATGCAATAGTGTCCACGAACAACCACAAATATGCCCCTTCCAAAGAAACACTTCGAAGAATTTGTCTCATAGAAAAAACTTGATCAATATCCTAATGAAAGCTCCAATAAACCAAAATAAATCTGTTTAATAACGTTTTTCTGTTGTCGTAATGAAATTGTAAAAATTAGTGTTTTCTTTAAAATCACCAGCACTTTTCTATCAAAGGATACAACAATGAAAAATGGTGTTACAGCAACTGTAGAAGCTCTTTCTGCTCTGATTGCCTCAGGCAACCCTCTTTTTAAGAATGGCACATTATGGACACCCCACCGCCCTGTTCGTCCTGAAAAATCTGAAGGTGGTATTCCATTTCAACTTGCAACATCCTTTGAACCTACAGGGGACCAACCTAAAGCAATTAAAGCTTTGGTTGAGGGAATTGAGAAGAATGAGCGCACTCAAGTGCTTTTAGGTGTTACCGGCTCAGGAAAAACCTATACCATGGCCAAAGTCATTGAAAAAACACAGCGTCCAGCTCTGATCTTAGCACCAAATAAAACTCTAGCAGCACAACTATACGGTGAATTTAAAAGTTTTTTTCCCCATAATGCTGTCGAATATTTTGTTTCTTATTACGACTATTATCAGCCAGAAGCTTATGTTGCACGCTCTGACACCTATATTGAAAAAGAATCTTCTATTAATGAACAAATCGATCGTATGCGCCATGCTGCCACACGGGCCGTACTTGAACGTGATGACGTCATTATTGTTGCATCCGTATCTTGTATCTACGGGATTGGTTCAGTAGAAACCTATACTGCGATGACCTTGCAAATAAAAAAAGGTGACAAACTCGATCAACGACAATTACTGACTGATTTAGTTGCCCAACACTATCATCGACAAGATATTAACTTCATTCGCGGTTCTTTTCGTGTCCGAGGAGATACAATCGAAATTTTTCCTGCCCACCTTGAAGATCGAGCTTGGCGTATTTCGCTCTTTGGCGATGAAGTAGAAACAATTACTGAATTTGATCCTCTCACAGGGCAAAAAACAGGTGACCTTCAATCGATTAAAATTTATGCCAATTCACACTACGTAACACCACGCCCAACACTCAACCAAGCAATGAAATCAATCAAAGTAGAACTGGTACAACGCCTCGCTGAATTAAACGCAGCTGGACGTCTTTTAGAAGCACAACGTTTGGAACAGCGTACAATTTTTGATTTAGAAATGTTGGAAACTACCGGCTCGTGCTCTGGAATCGAAAATTATTCACGCTATTTAACAGGACGAAAACCTGGTGAACCACCACCAACCTTGTTCGAATATATTCCAAACAATGCTCTTGTTTTTATCGATGAAAGCCATGTAACCATTCCCCAAATTGGTGGTATGTACCGAGGAGACTTTCGAAGAAAAGCAACTCTAGCGGAATATGGTTTTCGCCTCCCCTCCTGTATGGATAATCGTCCTTTACGCTTTGAAGAATGGGATGCCATGCGCACGCAAACTATTGCCGTCTCTGCAACACCAGGACGTTGGGAAATAAAACAATCTCACGGCACTTTTGCTGAACAAATTATTCGCCCGACAGGACTTGTTGATCCACCAACAGAGGTTCGTCCAGCCAGTAATCAAGTCGATAATGTTGTGAATGAAATTCGTAAAACAATTCAAAAAGGCTATCGCACATTGGTGACTGTTCTAACAAAGCGTATGGCAGAGGATTTAACTGAATATCTCCACGAGCAAGGCATTCCCGTACGCTATATGCATTCTGACATTGACACATTAGAACGTATTGAAATTCTACGCGATCTGCGGCTTGGCACCTTTGATGTCCTCATCGGTATCAACTTGCTCCGAGAAGGCTTAGATATTCCAGAATGTGGTTTTGTTGCCATTCTAGATGCCGATAAAGAAGGTTTTTTGCGCTCTGAAACTTCCCTTATACAAACAATCGGACGTGCTGCACGTAACGTAGATGGCCGTGTTATCCTCTATGCAGATACAATCACTGGTTCCATAAAACGAGCCTTACAGGAGACACAAAGACGTCGACAAAAACAAATCGCCTATAATGAAGAACACCACATCACACCGAAAAGTATCAAAAAAAATATCGGAGATATTCTCAATTCAGGCTATGAAAACAACCATATTCGCACAAACATCCCTGATGTCATCGAGAAAAAAAATATGGTTGGCAACAATTTGGCATCTCATATTAAACACCTTGAAAAATCAATGCATGAAGCAGCTGCTGATCTCAACTTCGAAGAAGCAGCACGGCTTCGTGATGAAATCAAACAGCTACAAAAAATAGAATTAGAAATCGCAGAAAATCCCTTAACACATCATAGCAAACAATCCACTCGTGAGCCCGTGTTACAACCAAGTCTTTTCTCCAAACCAGACCTTGCACACATGGGACCAACCATGGACACTGGTATTTTGAAAAAACAAAAAGGGAAATCTCGAAAAAGTACCCCTAATCAAGCAACAATAAAACGAAAAAAAATGCAACCAACAAAGGAGCAAGAAATTTCAAACCGCCTAAAATAAGCTTTTGCTCTTCTAAAAAACGACTAAAGCTCAAAAGCAAACAGCATTATCCGAAAAATAGATAACCTCAAACATCAAGGATGCTCCAATTTGTCTAAAACAACATAAGAAAGAACATTTTATAAAAAACGCTTAAAATTATTCACTTTTTAAGCAATTTTTCTTGTTAAACCACGTTATAAAAAATCTCTAAAACTTTAAAAAACTTCTAAACTCTAAAAAACGCAGACAAATTTAAAGAGAATGTCTTATATATATCAAAAAAAATTCCTGAAATATATTATCTTTATACACTTATATTCTGATATCCAAATAAATATTATTTAACCTCACAAGAGAATAGTCAAACAGGACAGTATCCTATAACACAAATAAAGTAAAATAAGACTTTATCATAACACCATTAAGCCTATGATGACAAAAACTATAGCTTTTATTCATACGCCTATTGTTCAATTCATATTGTATCAAGCAATAAAAAAATCATTTCTAAATAAAGGGGTTATATCCCATAGTAAACAATCGGGTGCTCTCAATTTAATTAACCTTAAGCAGAATATATTAATTGAAATCAAAATTTTGTCATGATTTTATTTTATCGTGCCCGCAACAGGTTTAATTAAATAGATTTTATTCATTTTGTCAAAATAAAGTCAAAAATTGTTCAGGCTCTATTCAGTTTGACACGTGTATGATGCGAAAAATGCGAATTTACATAAGGAGTGTCATTATGAAAAAGGTGATCAAGCTAGCAGTATTATCAGCAATGTCAGCCGTAACCGTTTTTATACCGCTAGATACAACGCTTGCAGATATGGCATGGGATCATAGTAACTATGTGAAGAGAAAAATAGATGATACGATAAGGGAAATGAAGAGGAGGGTTGATTTTCCGTTTTACAATTTTAGCTCCCATTCTTCTCACAGTAAATATCACTCTTTTGATGATCCCCACAAGCGTCATTATGTCGGACATAGAAGGACGGAGCATCATCATGTGGAACGCAAGACGTACCATTATGTCGAGCACGAAAAGACAAAACACAGTCATATTCATATAAATAACGGAGGAGATGCTTTAGCAGCGGGCATTCTTGGTCTTGCAGCAGGCGCAATTCTTGGCAAAGTTTTTAAGCAACCAGAACAGCCACAATTTGTTTATCAAATCGCACCACCAAATCAGGTGGTTTATCAAAAAGTTCCGCAAAATCAAAGGGTTTATCAGCTACAACAAACAGTGGAATATGAGCCAGTACAACAATCATGGGAATCTGATTGGCTTAACTATTGCAAGAAAAAATACCGTTCCTTCAACCCTAAAACAGGAACTTTTCGAGGCAGTGATGGCTTAAATCATATCTGCTATGCTCCAGTAAATTGAATTGACATTGAGACAAGCCCGCTCTAAAGCGGGTTTTTGATGCCCTCCCCCTTAAATCTCTTGGAGAAAAGGGTTCCATTGGCGCTCATAACCTATGCTACTTTTGGGGCCATGCCCACAAATAAAATGAACGTCGTCGTCTAAGGATAAAACTTTTTCTCGAAGAGACCTCATCAGTTTTTCATGAGAACAGAAGGGAAAATCAGTGCGTCCAATAGAACCACGAAAGAGAACATCACCCAAGAGAGCGAAGCGTTCTCTTTCATTGAAATAAATAACATGACCAGGAGAATGTCCTGGGGTGTGAAAAACCCTAAACACATGTCCAGCAAAATGAACGCACTCACCATCTTCTAACCATTGGTCAGGAATACAGATGCAAGCATCCGTGATGCCATAATTTTTTGCGCTTTCGCTCACGGCATCCATCACAGGCTTATCATCGCGATGAGAACCGATGATTTTAACATCAAGCGCTTCTTTCGCTTGCATTGCAGCTCCCACATGATCAAAATGACCATGCGTTATCCAAATAGCCTCAACGATAACGCCATTCTTTTCAATTACGTTTTGAATCCGTGGCCAATCACCACCAGGATCAACGAGAACCCCTACTTTTCGTTCATTATCAAAAAGTAAAGTGCAATTTTGTTGAAAAGGTGTAACCGGAATAATATGTGTACTAAGCTTACCCATGACGTCCTTTTCAAAAGTAAAATTTTTCTAAGTTTATAAGAAGCATTCCCTCTCCCTCTACAAAAAATAACCTGCTCGACAGCTTTATACAACTTATGTAAACTTGCATTTTGTGTAAACTAAATTTTTGTCAAGGTTTTTAAGAATGGCCGATCATGTTCAAGTTTTGTGTGATGACGCACCTCATCTTCTTGTGATTGATGACGACACTCGTATCCGCAATCTTTTATTTCAGTTTCTCATTAAAAATGGATTTCGTGTTTCAGTTTCAGCCAATGCTAATGAAGCAAGACGACTGTTGGCAAGTTTAGATTTTGATCTTCTTATTGTTGATGTCATGATGCCTGGTGAAAACGGTATTGATCTTACTCATTCACTCCGCCAAACAAAAGATGTTCCTATCTTCATGTTAACAGCTTTATCAGAAATAGACAATCGTATCCGTGGATTAGAAGTAGGGGCAGATGATTATCTGCCTAAGCCGTTTGACCCTCGTGAACTTCTCCTTCGCATCAACGCCATTTTACGACGTGGTTTTCCCCTTAGCCAACCCAAAATTGAGCAAATCGTTTTTGGTCCTTATATATTTTCAATTTCACGACGCGAACTCAAAAAAGGAGGAGAAATTATTAAATTAACAGATAAAGAACAAGAAATGATGGTCATGTTTGCCGAAAATGCAGGCGATACAATTCCGCGCCATAAATTCGTGACCGATGACAGCAATAATAGCAATATAAGTGAACGTGCCATTGATGTACAAATCAACCGCCTTCGTCGTAAGATCGAAAAAAACCCAGCACTGCCTATATGGCTCCAAACCGTGCGAGGAATAGGGTATAAACTCTCTATTGAATAGGCATAAGAATGATCAAACCTTTAAGATTTTTTCTTCGATGGTTAACGAAAAAAATGCCTAAACGGCTTTATGCTCGCTCTTTGATCATTATTATCGCTCCCATGGTGCTTCTGCAAACGGTCATTGCTTATGTCTTTATGGAACGCCATTGGCAAATGGTAACCGAACGTCTTTCAACGGCTGTCGTGCATGATATTTCAGCCATTATTGATATTCTTGAAACATACCCACAACAAGATAACTATGAAGATATCAAGCGTATTGCACAACAACGTATGGGATTAAACATTTCTATTCTATCTCCTACCTCCTTACCCCTTCCAGGACCTAAGCCATTTTTTGCAATTCTTGACTATTTTTTAAGTGAAGAAATCACTCGCCAAATTAACCGCCCCTTCTGGATCGATACCGTAGGAGATTCTGACCTTGTTGAAATCCGTATCCACCTTGGTCACAACATCTTACGCGTTTTTGCTCCACGTAGCCAAGCCTATGCTTCCAATACTGCTATTTTTTTAAGCTGGATGGTAGGAACAGCTCTTGTTTTATTGCTGATAGCAATTTACTTTTTGCGCAATCAAATCAAACCGATTCAACAATTAGCTGAAGCCGCAGAAAGCTTTGGACGCGGTCGTCCTTTACCAAAAGGATTTCAACCACAAGGAGCTGATGAAGTCCGTCGTGCAGGTATCGCTTTTTTACGCATGCGTGAACGTATTGAGCGCCAAATTGAACAACGTACCATGATGCTCTCAGGAGTAAGTCATGATTTAAGAACCATTCTTACACGCTTTAAACTTCAGCTAGCGTTAGTAAATACTGACTTTGATATTAAACCGCTTGAGCAAGATGTAAGTGACATGCAAAATATGTTAGAAGATTATCTTGCCTTTGCTCGTGGTGAAGGGAATGAAAGTGTTAAAAGCTTTGATTTAAATGCTCTTATGCAAAAATTTTCCGCCGATGCTTATCTTCACAAACGTCAATTTTCTTACACCATTGAAGGTCCTACAGAAATACAAGTACGTCCCCGTGCTTTCACACGCTTGGTCAGCAATCTTGTATCAAATGCATTTTGTTACGGCACGACCATTAAACTAACAGCTAACTCTCAACAAGAATCTTTTATATTGATAATCGATGATAATGGACCTGGAATTCATGAAAATATGCGCACAGAAGTTTTTAAGCCATTCTTTCGACTTGATAAAGCGCGAAATCAAGATGCAAGTGGAACAGGACTTGGTCTTTCTATTGCTCAAGACATAGCACGCAGCCATGGTGGCAATATACAATTAGATGAGAGCCCACTCGGGGGATTACGCGCTATTCTTGATATCCCTTTATGAGCAATATTTCAGCAAACCGTCTGTAAAAATAACAGACTGTATATTTTAGGCATTCCCTACAGTTTCAAACAAAGTATACTGCAGTGCCTTGTAAGCACTTTCTCCTGACAAAGCAACCATCTGAAATGCAACATAATGGCTTTCACAGGCTTTAAGTGCATGTATCAACAATGTTTCAACCTGTATATGAGATGGATGCACCCCACCAGCCAAAAGAAGACCTTGCCGATAAATAACTGAATTATTCCTTTGCCAGTAATCAAAATGCCCCAACAACAACTTTTCATTAATTGCTAGCAATAAGCGCTGTATTTCAGCTGTTCGAGTATTTTTAATAAAGAGATCAAATGAACAAGCCAGATGAAGTGCTTCATGCTCCTCCATCCATGAAAAAGCAAGACGATAATTTGTGCGTTTTCCTTCCACACAAACGCTAATTTCATCTTGCGCATCCCGCTCAAACGACCAATCATATTCACAGGCAATCTGTTCGATAAAGTCAACAGGGTGCTCTTTTCTTTCTGTGGCGCAAAATGCAAGCCTCATCACAATCCTCAATCATCTTAAAACATTGTCAACAGAATATAAACCGCCTAAACTGTAACAATATTTTGCTACAATCAGACCCTTTACACCAAACAAATACACATAAAAACATCGACAGTACACAAACACCCAGAACACAATCGCGCTATTTAGGGCAACTTGATAGTTATAAAACGAATCATCAAGTCTTTTCAGTGTATTGATACAATTTCATAGCGCCAGCCCCCCTGATTCAAAAAAATGTATTTTACCCAAAAAAAAATCAAAAATAAACAAATGCTCCGCTCTAACAGACTCAAGATTAAGCATTTTTTAGTTTTACGCATCATACTGAAAAATTGGGGATATTTTTTGAAGATTCTTTTTTTAAGAAACTATTTTACTTTTTTGTGTCTGCTTTTTTAAATTATCTTTTTCTAAATCATCAAGGCGCCTTTTCAAATCAGCATTATCAGCATGGATTTTCAGCACCATCTCCTTAAAAGTCTCAAACTCTTCGCGAGAAACAAGATCAAGTTTGTTTGCTATCTTTTCAGCCTGTACACGAAAAGCTGTTCCAGCGTCACGTCGTATACCTTGTGCGACGTCAGCAGCATCTGTTGCTAATTTTGCTAATTCATCAAGAATACGATTTGATCCATTACGCATAACATTTTTCCTTAAATTTTAATTATTGACGCACGCATTATAGCGTATTCTCATAACATTTAGATACTGTAACTTGTTCCTTTTACCCTATATTTTGTATATTGTGCAGATTTTCCATGACGTTTTTGTTTAAGCTTTTTTAATATTCCTTTTATCATCATATTTTTTTACCGCGATCAACCAGTGGAAATCTATCCCCCTTTCTGACTAGCCCCCCCTATTGACTTGACCATTGTGCATTCATCTGTCATTTCTGACTATCAGAGTCACTTCATATTCATCTCGTATAATGTTAAGATGCTTAATTCATGAACAATCTGTCTTGTCCAGCCATTGCTTTTCCGTCTTTTCTTGATCCTGTCATTATCCAGCTAGGTCCCATAGCACTTCATTGGTATGGACTTGGTTACGTGGTGGGTATTCTTTTTGCTTGGTGGTATGCGCAAAAATTATTAAAAAAAACATCTCTATGGTATAGAGACCACCCTCCTATGGATAAAGAAAAGATCGGAGATTTTGTTATCTGGTCTGCCATAAGTGTTGTTGTCGGAGGACGCTTAGGACAAGTTCTTGTATGGGATCCCATTTACTATTTTAACCATCCAAGTGCTATCATTGCCATATGGGATGGGGGAATGTCCTTTCATGGCGGACTTATTGGTATTATCATTGCTATGATCTGGTTTGCCCGTAAAAATCATATTAACATACGAGCCATGTTTGATATCATTGCTGCAGGTGCTCCTATTGGTATCGGTATTGTACGAATCTGCAACTTCATCAACCAAGAGTTATGGGGCAATATTACTACACGTCCTTGGGCTGTTTGTTTTCCTCTCGATCCTCACTATCTACCGCGCCATCCAAGCCAGCTTTACGAAGCATTCATGGAAGGATTTCTTCTCTTCATCATCTTGTGCCTTCTTATTTTTGGGTTCAACGCATTAAAACGTCCCAGTACTGTATCAGGAACATTTATTATAGGCTACGCAATAGCACGCAGCATTTCTGAAGTTTACCGTGCACCTCAAGAAGATCCAGAATGGTTTTCGACTCTTTTCCATTCTACTGGTTTTACCTATGGCATGGCTTTATCTCTTCCCATGCTTCTTTTAGGTTTTTATCTTCTTCTCCACGCCTTTAAATATAAATCGACAGAAAATGGACAATCTAAAAGAAAAAATTAAAGAAATTATTGCCCTTAATGGACCAATCACTGTTAGCCAATATATGACGTTGGCACTTACCGATCCTCAATTTGGTTATTATCAAACACAAACACCTTTTGGACGTACCGGTGATTTCATTACAGCACCTGAAATAAGCCAATTATTTGGAGAAATGATTGGGATTTGGACTCTCGCAAGTTGGAACGCTCATGATTGTCCTCACCCTTTTATTCTAGCTGAAATAGGTCCAGGACGTGGAACTCTCATGGATGATGTTTTGCGTACCATTCAAAAATTATCCACGACAGCATTTAATGCCGCTGAAGTTTTTCTCCTTGAAATAAGTAAAAGGCTCGCAGAGGAACAAAAAAAGCGCCTTGCCTCCTATCAAAAACAAATCCATAGCATTGAACGTTTTGATCAAATCCCCTTAAAACCACTCTTCTTAATAGCCAATGAATTCTTCGATACACTCCCCATCAACCAGTATATTAAAATTAAGGGAGAATGGAGAGAACGCCGCATTACAATCGATCAAAATGGAGAGTTCACATTTATTGCTGACCCGCGTAAATTTCCTTCTTCTTGCTTACAATCTTACGATTCTAATGTCCCTGATGGAACAATTTTTGAACATGCGCCCTTACGGCATCAATTTATGCAACACATCAGCAACCGCTTAATACAAAGAAAAGGTTCTGCTTTGCTCATTGATTATGGTGCTGCTGATCTTGCATTTGGTGATACACTGCAAGCGCTGTCAAAACACAGATTCCGTGGTATTTTCGATGCTCCTGGTGAACATGATTTAACATCGCATGTTGGTTTTTTCTTTTTAAAAAAAATAGCTCTTGAACAAGGTTGTTTTGCTGAAATTTTCGAGCAAGGAGATTTTCTTTTAAAAATGGGGCTGCTAGAACGTGCAAAACAGCTTGGAACGAGCAAAAGCGCTACACTGCAAGACAAAATCCGCCAAGATATGGAACGATTAGTCAGTCCAGATCAAATGGGGAAATTATTTAAAGTCTTGTATGTTTGTGATAAAAATATACCACTACCTCCTACGTTTTAACGACCGTCAATAATACTTATTGACACATGCATCTCATACACCATTCTTACTTTGAAAATAACTGCCCATATAAGGAACTTTTATGAATCCTGTCCCTATTCCTATCCTTGCAAAAAATCTTTCTTCTTTTCACCACCAAGGGTTAAAACATGGTTTTTTTACTCGTCAAAGTGGTCTTTCAAAAAGCCTTTACCAAAGCCTTAATGTTGGCCAAAGCTCAAATAATTATCCTGAACATATTGCACAAAACCGTACTTTGATCGCTCATTATTTTGATGTTGAGGCACAAAATTTAGTCACAGTCAATCAAATACACTCTTGTGAAGTCGTTATCGTTGATCAAGCTTTTATAGGCTTCCCCCCTCAAGCTGATGCTCTCGTTACGACTAGAAAAGATCTCGTAATTGGCATTCTTACAGCAGATTGTGGTCCAATTTTATTTGCTGATCCTCAAGCAGGTGTCATCGCTGCAACTCATGCTGGCTGGCGCGGAAGCTTAAATGGAATTATCGAGAAAACAATTGCTGTTATGAAAAAACAAGGAGCCAAAAGACAATCAACAATAGCGGTTCTTGGACCTTGTATTGGTCCTTGCCACTATAAAGTAACAGGTGAATTTTACGATCAATTTATTGATTGCCACAGTAAATACCAAAAGTATTTTTTAAAAACAGACAAAATAAATCACTTTCGCTTTAATCTATGGGCATTCATTATAAATCAACTAACAGAAGCAGGCGTCAATGCTTCTTGTGTAAAGCTTTGCACCTACAAAGACGAAAAGCGTTTTTTCTCCTATCGCCGTGCAATACACCGCAACGAACCCGATTACGGACGGCAAATTTCTGCTATTATGCTGAAAAACAAAAGATGAGTCCTTTTTATGCTTGAGAACAATACCAAAACTGCAAAACTAAACTTTTTACCCAAATGTAACAATAAATTCCGTTGTACTTTGCTTTTTTCACGAAATTATCTACCAGCCCATAAAATATGATAGCCTTCTCTATGAATCATTTTCAATGTTTGGTTATAATGATTGAAGGCAAGATGATACTCCTTTTGATTACTCCCCTTCATTCATCATAGATATGAAACATTCTCCATATTGAAAGCATTTTTTATAAAGTAATAACCAAAAAGCTTAATCAATATGTATTTCTTTGCCGCATGGAGAAAAAACTTTGCTCTATAAAGTAACAAACTTTTGGAAAAAGAGAAAACATACCGCATAGTTCTTTAACAATAATAGATAAAATTGTAAGGCTTTTGTAATTGTTCTCTTGCAATTTAATAAAAAGAAATTAAAAACCGTGTCGCATTCCCACCATGATGATTCAGAGGTTCTACTATGAAACTTTTCTGCGGAAATTCTAATCCACGCCTAGCTGAAGATGTTGCAAATTATTTGAACATCCCCTTAGGCAAAGCAACTGTAAAGCGCTTTGCTGATCAAGAAATTTTCGTAGAACTTCATGAAAATGTACGTGGACAGGATGTTTTTGTTTTGCAGTCTACATCCTATCCCGCAAATGATCATTTGATGGAGTTGCTCATCATGATTGATGCTCTTCGTCGTTCTTCTGCGCGTCGTATTACAGCGGTAATACCCTATTTTGGCTACGCCCGCCAAGATAGAAAACCAGGACCACGGACTCCTATTTCTGCAAAACTTGTTGCCAACCTGATTACTGAAGCAGGGGCCCATCGTGTTTTAACATTGGACCTTCATGCAGGACAAATTCAAGGTTTTTTTGATATCCCTACAGATAATCTCTATGCTGTTCCTGTCATTTCTCGCGATGTCAAAGTTCATTATTCTCTTGAAAATGTTATTGTTGTTTCACCTGATGTGGGTGGTGTGGTCCGCGCACGCTCGCTCGCAAAGCGTTTGAACAGTTTGCTTGCTATTGTTGATAAACGTCGTGAACGTCCTGGTGAATCAGAGGTTATGAATATCATTGGAGATGTATCGGGAAAAGATTGCCTTTTGCTTGATGATATCGTTGATTCAGGTGGAACTTTATGCAATGCAGCAAGTGCTCTGCTTAAACATGGTGCCAATAGTGTCACGGCTTATATCACGCACGGTGTTCTTTCTGGTAATGCAATCGAACGAATTACCAATTCAGAGATGAAGGAATTGGTTATTACAGATTCAATTATGCCAACACAAGCTATTGAGAAAGCCCATAATATTCGTGTTTTACCCATTGCCGACCTTATTGGAGAAGCAATAGCAAGGACAGCAGCAGAACAATCGGTTTCCAGCTTATTTGGTTAAAGTGGTTCCTTGGGGTCTCCTGGTGCTGTTTCAATGCCAAGATCAGGAAATGCAACAATACGTTGATCACTAAAATGCGTATGAATAACAATAAGACCACGCTCTTCAAAGTAGGTTAAAAGTCGGCGTGCACGACTTAAAGAATGAGTCCCATAAAGACGTGCTAAAAATGCATCAGATGGACATGGCTTTCTCCCTAATGCGGCCTGTGCTACATTCAAGAAGACTCCTTGGACTTCTTCTTCCAAACTTTCTGATATCTGCAAAATATGTTTCCAATGTTCACTGACAGCCGTTTGTTCATCAACAAAAGCCTGAGCAATAGCCAATTTACGCCGAAATTGTGAAAGATTAAAAGGAACCTTTGACATACCATGGATACGGCAACGAACTGAAAAATCTTGATAAAGCACCGCTGTTGAACGATAAAAAGCCTCAGAATCCTCAAGAATTTCCCGAATAATATGTTCTGCTTGGCCGTCACTCTCAACATCAAAAAGTTCAGGAAATAGACTCGGGTTTTCTTCCAACAACTCTTGTTTTTTATGCACTACCTCCTCTAACATCTCGTGCATTGATTTTTCCATCATCGGCTCTCGTGTTTGTTTAAATGGCGTTAAAATTTCCTCTGGTGAAGCAGTAAAAACGAGCTCTTGCACATCATCCCGCTCTGTTGGAAGTGGCATTAATTTAGGGCTAGAAGAGCGTGCCAAAGTTTCAACCGAACCGATAATGATTGGTAAGGGTCGTCGTGATAAAGCGGGGCCTAAAGCTATAAAATTTCCTCGCTTAAGATCTCTAAACATTTCCGCTTGGCGACGCTCCATTCCCAAAAGATCAGCAGCGCGCACCATATCAATATCTAAAAAAGTCCGCCCTATTAAAAAATTTGAAGCTTCAGCAGCAACATTTTTGGCCAGCTTAGCCAAACGTTGTGTCGCAATAACACCAGCAAGACCCCGTTTACGCCCTCGACACATAAGATTGGTCATAGCACTAAGAGAAATCTTACGTGCTTCATCAGAAACTTCTCCTGCCGCAGTTGGAGCAAACAATTGTGCTTCATCGACAACGACAAGCATAGGATACCAGTAATCACGTTCCACATCAAACAGTGCCCCAAGGAAAACCCCTACAGCACGCATCTGTTGTTCAGTATCCAAACCTTCAAGATTAAATACCACCGAAACACGATGTTGTCGAATGCGATGGGCAATACGAGTCAATTCTAATTCACTACGTTGCGCCTCTACAATAACATGACCAAATTTATCTTCCAAAGTTACAAAATCGCCTTCTGGATCAATTACACAATGCTGCACCCACTTAGCACTTTGCTCCAAAAGACGGCGTAAAAGATGTGATTTCCCTGAACCGGAATTACCTTGTACAAGAAGACGTGTCGCCAATAATTCTTCCAGATCAAGAAGTGCTGGCATCGATTTATGCAAAGTACGACTCTCTGACATTTCACCCAAGGCAATCTCAACCTTCATAACATCTCCAGTGTTTGATTTTGAACATATCAGCGCCA
Organism: Bartonella sp. OT172YNZD; assembly: GCF_042193725.1. NCBI lineage: Bacteria > Pseudomonadati > Pseudomonadota > Alphaproteobacteria > Hyphomicrobiales > Bartonellaceae > Bartonella > Bartonella sp. OT172YNZD. The sequence goes on from NZ_JBHILZ010000002.1 coordinate 172,864, forward strand.
GCGCATATTGGTTGATTCTCTATCCACACCGTAATTTGTAACATTTCCTTCTTTTTAACGGTAGAAATCATCGATTTTTCCCACAACTCTTGCATCTATGAATAGTTTGAATTATAGAACAAACTTCTGCGTAGACACCCTTGGAGGCAACGTAGAATGGAGCGATCGCTGGTGGTTAGCGCATATCTTCATATCCATGCAAAAACTATTACTGTTTTTGAAGGATCTCCAATCATGTAAAAAGGACTTAAATTATGAGCAAAAGCTACACTCTTAAGGCCGAAAAACGCGAGCGGGTTGGTAAGGGGTCCTCCCGTGAACTTCGTCGTAACGGTCTTATTCCTGCTGTCATTTATGGTGAAAAACAACCTCCCTTGGCAATAACAGTTCCCTATAAAGAAATTTTCTACAAAATTCATGCCGGTGGCTTTCGTACCACCATTGCAACGATTATTCTTGACAAGAAAAAAATTATGGTTTTGCCAAAAGATTATCAATTAGATCCCGTGCGTGACTTTCCCCTCCATGTAGATTTCTTACGCATTTCAGCAAAATCCGTTGTAGAAGTGAATATTCCTGTCCACTTCCTCAATGAAGATACAGCACCTGGACTTAAAAAGGGTGGTGTCCTCAATATTGTTCGGCACGAAATTGAATGTACTGCTCCAGCAAGTGCTATTCCTGAAGCTATTGAAATTGATCTCTCCAGCTACTCTATTGGTGATTCTATTCACATTTCAGCAGTGCAACTGCCAAAAGATGTGACTGCCATCATCCAAGATCGAGACTTTACCATTGCAACCATTGCAGCTCCTGCTGGCATGGATATCAGCGATGAAACTTCTGAGCAAGAAAATGATGAAGAAGACACGCAAACTTCATAAAACTCTAAAGGCGGGAATTTTTTCCGCCTTAATTTATGAAACATTCCCCTTACTCATACTTTGACTGAAGATACACATGTGGCTTATTGCTGGTCTTGGCAATCCTGGTTTACAATATCGAAATAACCGCCATAATATCGGTTTTATGGCTGTTGATGCCATTTATCAGTCCTTTTCTTTTTCTCCATGGTCAAAGAAGTTTCAAGCAAAAATCTCCAATGGTTTCATAAATAATGAGAAAATTTTTCTTATAAAACCACAAACTTTCATGAATCTCTCTGGTCAAGCTATCGGTGAAGCTTTGCGATTTTATAAGTTAGATTTGAAGAGTTTGATCATCATTTATGATGAGTTAGACCTGTCACCGGGAAAAGTTCGTATAAAAATTGGTGGAAGAAATAATGGGCATAATGGCATTAAGTCTATTGATGCCCATTGTGGTACTGACTATTGTCGTATACGTATAGGAATTGGTCATCCTGGAAGCAAAGAACTTGTTCATCGGCATGTTCTGGGAAATTTTACCAAATCTGATCAAGAATGGTTATCCCCTCTCTTAAAGGCAATTGCAAAAAATATCGCTCTCCTTATAAAAAATGACAAATCCCTCTTTATGAATGAAGTTTCACAAACGATAAAAAACAATCAAAACTATTGGCTTGCGTGTCACAGTCGCGTGAAGCATACGGATAAGAACTCTTGAAAAAAGAAAAAATGCCTCTTATAAACTTTCTCAAAGGCAAAATCTATTGGCAACGTGAGAAGCTAGAAAATAGAATAAGAAGAATACAAGCTTGTACACACTTTTGAAAAAGAAAGGCTTTAATTCTTTTTCAGAGAAAGAGAAAATTGAACAGCAAACCAAAATACTCAAACGGCTCTCTCCAATCTTCTCCCCCAAATTAAAAAAATTCATTTGGCTGAATGGTCGACTGTAGCGGATCGTAGCTATTTGATTGTTGACTATAAACTATAGGAATACTCCTATTGTTTTGCAAGACCACAACACGCGAACCAACGGGAACACGATCATAAAGATCAATAATATCTTGATTAAGCAAACGAATACATCCACTTGAAATAGCACGCCCAATTGACCACGATTCGTGTGAGCCATGAATACGGAAAAGTGTATCTTTCCCATTTTTGAACAAATAAAGTGCCCGCGCACCTAATGGATTATCGGGTCCTGGTGGCATTCCTTTCCCAAGATGACCATAACGTTCTGGTTCTCGAGCCATCATAGCTGCAGTAGGAGCCCAATTTGGCCACCGACGCTTGCGCTGTACAACCCCTTCACCTTCAAATGCTAAACCTTCCTTACCGACCCCAATCCCATAACGTAAAGCTTTTCCATTTTCACCAATAAGGTAAAGAAAACACTCTTGCGTATCTATAACCAATGTTCCAGGTGGATAAGATGTATAATAAATTACTTCTTGTCGCCAAAACTTTGGATCAATTGTCGCAAGATCAATAGCAGGTAACGAATAGGTCTCATTCGTTACAGGACCGTAAAAAGCCTGTATTTCTGGTGGAATGTATCGGACTTGTTGAAAAGGAACCGATGACATATCTGACTGATGTGTAGCACATCCAGCCAAAGCCAAAAGTGCTGCAATTAAAAAGGCACAACGAGATAACACTCTTCTATTTTCTCCGATTAATTATTTATGCAGATTTGCATACCATGAAAAACTTAGCACACTATTAAGATTAATTCGAAGTTTTCTTATCCTTGAGACTAAGGAGAGCATTAAGATAAGAAGAACTAAGGTAAAAAAAGCAGATTATCTGTTACTTTAGACTTTTTTCTCACTTATCGCAACACAAAGACTATAACTCTTCTGAAAATATGCTATAAAAAAGAAGCTTTATCTTGACTATAAAATCAAAAAAAGAAAGACTCTCATGGGCTTTAAATGCGGTATTGTCGGATTACCTAATGTTGGGAAATCAACTCTTTTTAATGCATTAACAAAAACAGCCACTGCACAGGCTGCCAATTATCCTTTTTGTACCATTGAACCCAATACCGGTGAAGTTGCTGTTCCAGATTTACGAATGGAAAAAATTGCATCAATCGCTGGTTCAAAAGAAATGATTCCTACACGCATTAACTTCGTCGATATTGCGGGGCTTGTACGAGGAGCTTCAAAAGGCGAAGGTTTAGGAAACAAATTTTTAGCCAATATTCGCGAAGTTGATGCCATTGTCCACGTTTTACGCTGTTTTCAAAATGAAGATATTACCCATGTAGAAGGACGTATTGATCCCATTTATGATGCAACGACGGTTGAAACCGAACTCATGCTTGCGGATCTTGAAAGTCTTGAGAGACGAATCATACAAATCCGTAAACGAGCAACCGGAAAAGACAAAGAAGCTCTGACAATTTTACCCATTATGGAAAAAGCATTAAACATACTGCAACAGGGATACCCTGTCCGGTTATTACCCAAAGATATCTCTTCCGATGAACACCACATTCTTAAGAGTTTGAATCTTTTAACCTCCAAGCCTGTACTTTATGTTTGTAACGTAAGCGAAAATGACGCCGCTCATGGAAATAGCTTTACCCAAAAAGTTGAAAAAATGGCAACAGAGCAAAATGCGCAAAGCATTATCATTTCTGCTTCTATCGAAGCGGAAATCACACAACTGAGTGATGCTGAAGCATCAGAATATCTCAATGCTCTAGGACTCTTTGAACCAAGTTTAAATCGCCTTATTCGCGCTGGTTACAATTTACTTGATCTCATTACTTACTTCACCTCTGGACCTAAGGAAACACGAGCATGGACAATTACGCGTGGTACAAAAGCTCCCCAAGCAGCTGGCGTTATTCACTCAGATTTTGAGCGCGGTTTCATTCGTGCCCAAACCATAAGCTACAATGACTATATTGCTCTGGGTGGAGAAAGCGGTGCAAAAGAAGCAGGAAAAGCCCGTGATGAAGGAAAAGAATACATTGTGCAAGATGGCGATGTCATGTTATTTAAACATAATACTTAAATCTTCACTCTGTCTTAATAGTTTATCTTGAAAACTTTGTAATAGGTCCTTGGAATCTTGTCGCAAAAGCTCCTAAGAGTTTTTTGAACAAAAAACTGTTGCTAGCATATTATTATGGTAGCAACAGTTTTATCCATTAAACAATGGAAATATAAAATTAGCGTGTCCAACGCCCTTCGTATTTAAATGTTGGAGCGTCCTTTAAAGAATCCTTTGTCGCATTTGTAATGAGTTTCCATTTACCATAATCATTTGTCATCTGGATTGTTTCTGGAGAAACGACCACATAACTCTCGCCTATGCCAAGAAAACCACCAACAGCAACAACAAACCCTGCAATATTATTTTCACGTAAAATAATATCTTTTACTTCACCAATATTTTCATCTTCTATATTATAGACATTGGCGCCTATAAGGCTGGAAGCAACAAAATCGGTTGCTAAAGGTGTCACATAACGCACAGACTTATCTAGCCCCACCTGTACAATACCCGTCGAAGAGATCATTTCAGGTTTTGAAGGCACTTCAAAAGACTGAGCGTAAGTACTAGAAACCATCAAAACTGACATAAGAGTAGTACATACAATTTTTTTCATTTTAACATCTCCGTTTTTACTTTGCTTTTACTTTATAAAACCTCAATGCATCATAAACAGATTTGTTCCTTATGCTCTTTATACTCTATACTCTTTCAAGCCTTGTCGCTTTACCATTTTATCTTTATTTCGTTTTTTGTTTCTTTCTCTAACTCTTCTTCTAAACCACACCAAATACGATTTTTTAAAATATAAACAAGCCCTGCAAAAATGATTAAAAATAAAATAACACGAAAACCGGTTTTTTTACGAATTTCCATATGAGGATCGGCAGCCCACATCAAAAAAGCAGAAACATCGCGCGCGTAATGTTCAATGATTTCTGGGGTTCCATCTTCATAAGCCACCATACCATCACTCAAAGGAGGAGCCATAGTTAAAGAATTACCAGCAATAAAATAAGGATTATACCAATAACCATCCGCAATTTTTATCTCCTTCGATGCCTTCTGATATCCTGTTAAAAGAGCTGTAATATAATCTGGACCAACTGTATCATAATGAGTCAATGCATCAGTAATTAAAGCAGGAAACGGCAAAGATACACCACGTGCACGTGCCATCAATGACAAATCTGGAGGATAAGCACTATTCAAAATAAATCTTGCTTCTTCTTCATGTGCAAAAGGAGAAGGAAAATAATCCGTTGCAACCCCGGCACGTTTAAAAAATTTTCCTTCTCGATTAGGACCATCGCGCACTTCATATTGCCCCGCCAAAGCTTTAATCTGTTCTTGATTATATCCAAGAGCTTTTAAATTGCGAAAAGCCACATATTTTAGCCCATGGCAGCTGGAACAAACTTGTCTATAAACCTTTAATCCACGCCTCAATTGCGCCTTATCATAAAGACCAAATGGTCCTGAAAAACTCCATTCTTGTTTTTTAGGAATCCGTAAAGGAAAAGAAATAAATTCCTCCTCCTGATCAGAGGCATCACTCGCCAAACTCTGAGCAGAAAAACTCATAGCAATGATAACAATCAGTCCGACAAAAACATTTACCATAGACTCTTTTTTTTCTGTTTTAAATCTTGCATAATTGAAGAAGGAAGAGAACAATTTTTTTCAAACGCTGGCAAAATTGGCAAAATAACCAAAAAAAATATAAAATAATAAACCGTAGCCAATTGCGTCCATAAAAGAATTTTGTCATTTATTTCTCTTGACCCCAACCAGCCAAGGAAAACGACATCAATAACCAATGCCCAAAAGAAAATTTTATAAACAGGTCGATATCTTGCTGAACATATTTTAGAGCGGTCTAACCATGGCACAAAAATTAAAATGCAAATCGAACTGACGAATAAAACAAAGCCCACAAAAGTTGAAGGGAAAATACCAATATCAAAAGTTATAGCACGAAGCATCGCATAAAAAGGCAAAAAATACCATTCTGGAACCACACGAAGAGGTGCCTTTAAAGGATCTGCCACACTATAATTTTCAGCCTGCCCCATATAATCAGGCATATAAAACAAAAACCAGGCAAAGAAGATCAGAAAAACAGTAATAGCAAAAATATCTTTAATAAGCGCATAAGGTGAAAATGGAACCGTTTCCTTATCTGATTGTATAGCAAGACCCGTTGGATTGCCTTGCCCAACACAATGGATTGCCCAAATATGCAGCCCCACAAAAAGAAGCAAAACAAATGATAAAACATAATGGAAAACATAAAAACGATTCAACGTTGGTTGTCCTATGCCATAACCACCCAGAAGTGTCTCATGCAACCATGTCCCCACCAAAGGTATCGTTTTTAAAAGCCCTGCAATCACTGAAGCCGCTGAAATAGACATCATCCCCCAAACAAGCACATAACCAAAAAATGCTATTGCCATCATGATGATATAAATAAAAATACCTGTAACCCACACAATTTCTCGCATGTTTTTATAAGAACCATAATAAAGTCCACGTGCCAAATGGATATAAACAGCAATAAAAAAAAACGAAGAGCCTACACAATGCCATGGACGAAAAAGCCAACCAAACTGCCCTTCACGCCGAAATCGTTCACTAGTTTCAAAAGCCAAATGAATATCTGGAACATAATGCATAGCCAAAACAATACCAGTCAAGAGCTGTGATAAAAGCATAATGGTCAAAATACCGCCAAATGTGTAAAAGTAATTAAGATTACGCGGAACAGGAAAAATCACAAATTTATTATAAAAAAAACGAGGAAGAGGAAAACGCTTATCAAGCCAACGGGCAAGAGAATTTTTAGGACAATAAGGAGGAAACCTTGTCATGACCTTATCCTATTTTGAGCAAAGTATCAGAAAGAAATTGGTAAGGTGGAATAGCCAAATTATAGTTAGCTGGACCTGACCGCACTCTTCCAGCGGTATCATAGACAGATCCATGACAGGGACACAACCATCCTCCAAATTTACCCGATTGCCCAAGTGTTACACAGCCTAGATGCGTACAAAGATTAATAACAACAAGCCAATTTTCACGTCCTTTACCTGCTGAACGCGCAAAATCTGTTGCTTCTTTTTCACCTTCAAGATTAGGATTGCGCGCTTGACGATCTTTTAGAAGACTCAATTTAGTAGCGCACGCATTAGCAATTTCTTTTTTCGTACGATTTCGAATAACAACAGGCTGTCCTCGCCACTTTACCGTCACCGACATCCCCTCTTCAATACCAGAAAGATCAACCTCAACAGAGGAAGATGCCAAAACAGCTTCATCTGGACGCAACTGACGGATAAAAGGCCACGCAACCGCTCCCATTCCAACTGCTCCTGCAACAGCTGTTACCAAAAACAGAAAATCCCGCCTCGTTTGCTCACCCATGGACTTAACTTAAAGAGACTATTTGCTAAAACATTCTTTTACCATACCCTCTCCCATTGTACAATGCTTGATCACTCAGTTGCCTCAACCATAAAAACATCCCCTTAAAAAACTCCTGCCATTTGTATGGCTTATACAACAAACTGTTTTATAATGATAATTCATCGTTTTATAGAGCGAATGAAATCCTGAAACACCGTAAGTTTCTTTCATTTCAAACCTACTCATATTAATCAATCACTAATCAATCAAAAATACTCTCCCGCCTGTGAAAAATGGAGATAGCGTGTAAACAAACACTCCTAAAGAAAGATAGATAGTCTTGTTATGACCAGATCTCAGTAAATAAGTTGAGCTTATCGGTTATTTCTTTAACACATTTACAGCATCTCTCCCTCCTTCAATTCCAACTGGTTGAATGAGTATTTTTTCCGCTTCTGCTTTTGCATAAAAAGCATGTTTTGTTGATTTTAATTAAAATGGATGGTTTAACCTCATTAAATATCCCACTTTTCAATATAATGAGTTAATCATTTCATGTATCGCTCAATAAAAGAAAGTCCTTAATAGGGAGATTCTCTCTTATCCCAAACAAACCTGTGTACATAACTTTTTCCCTGAAATTTAAAGTGAATAAAAATTAAACGTAAAAAAATGTATTTCTCAAAGCATATTTTTCGAATAAATTGTAATGCTTCTTTACAAAGTCGAAAGAAAAATCATATTACAGAGAACATGACACTTCATATAGCTCTTTTCCAACCTGATATTGCTGGTAATACTGGAACGATTTTACGTCTTAGTGCTTGTTTTGGTTTACATGTGCACATTATTGAACCCACAGGCTTTAATCTGTCGGATCGTAATCTCAAACGCGCAGGATTGGATTATCTCGAATATGCTTCCTTAGAACGACACATTGATTGGCAACATTTTATAAGCTCCATGAAACACTTTAACCGCCGTCTGGTGCTTTTAAGTACAAAAGCAAAAACATGCTATACGCAGATATGCTATCAAAAAAATGATGTTTTACTTTTTGGTCGTGAAACAGCTGGCGTTCCCGATTATGTTCATGATGCGGCCGATTACACATTGAAAATTCCCATGAAACCACAGGCACGCTCTCTAAATCTCGCCATGTGCGTAGCCATAACAACAGGAGAAGCATTACGCCAAATTGGTTATCATGAAAGAAACTGTAATCTATAAAAACACAACAATTCCAGTAAAGTCTTTAATAAAACAATAAAAATACATGAAATATGGTTTTAAATAATTAAAAAAATCTTTTATATAAAATATAATGAGTATTTAAAAGCGCATAAAGTTCAATAATACTTTTAGAATAACTTACAGAATGCCTATAAAAACCCATAAATTATCACGAAAAACAATATACAACATATCAAAGAACAGTTAGAGCGTATAACGCCTATCATTTTTCAACAATCAAGTACTGATAAAATAAATATTTCTTAGTGCCAATCACATCCATTTCATATCACCACCTATAAATAATTAAACACTCCTTATAGTAAAAATCCATTGGACACCCCCCTCTTTATGCTCATACAAGGTGTAAACCGCTATCATTATTCTCTTTATCCGTTCTCACTTTCGAGAATCCTTATTTTTGAGATGGTTCATAAGAGACATTTTTCCTCTCTGTAATCATTTTTCCTCACACAGCTTCCCCAACTTGTAACCGTATAAGACAATGATTTTGATTGGTATAATATGAACAGATATATTATAAATCAATTTTTTCTAATAATGCATGACGATCCATTAAAAATCCGCTTTCAACCCATATCATTTCTAACTCTTTAAGCTTTTTTCCTAAAAGCACACCTTTAGCAAAACCTTTCTTTATTAAATCGTTACCATTAATAGGAAAAGTTGGAATCTGCCATTTTTGAGCAAGCTGATGAAGCTTGACATAACCCTCTGCTTTTTGCAAAGCATCACTTTTTTCCAGATTATCGAGATGTGATGCAGCGACAGACAACGATAATTGATCTAAAACTGGCTGTCGTCCATGAAAATAAATCAGTTTTTGCACAAAATGACCAGAACAGTTTTGGTTTATTATTTCTAACTCTGCCCATTCTTTTAATCGCGTTGTTTCTTTATGGGAAAAATGCAAGCGCTGTGCCATTTCATGAAGACGTATGGAGTCAGGAGGAAGAAGGCTTTCTAGCCGTAACAATGGATCAATTTTCCAACCAAGAACCTGTTCTGTCTTCACCAATGCGTGAATTGCATCAATACCCCATCGTTCTGTTTCAGGAAAAATGAGTGCCAAAATTCTACTTTGTCGCATCCATAAAAGAGCACGTGTTGGATCAAACGCCGCAAGAAGCTTTTTCATTTCTGCCCAAATACGTTCAGAAGAAAGTTTTTTTAAACCGTGTTTTAAACTAACACATGCCTTCAACCCTTGCACATCAGGTCGCCCTGCTCCATACCACGCAAAAAAGCGAAAAAAACGTAAAATACGCAAATAATCTTCGCAAATACGATCTTCTGCAACCCCAATAAAACGAACTGTTCGGCTAGCAATATCACTCAAACCTCCCACATCATCATAAAGATTGCCAGCAGCATCACAATAAAGCGCATTTATCGTAAAATCCCGCCGTTCAGCATCTTTTTTCCAATCACGACCAAATGCCACTTTTGCATGACGACCATCTGTTTCAATATCGCAGCGAAGCGTTGTAACCTCATAGGAACATGAATGAGCAACTACTGTTATTGTACCAAAAGCAATCCCTGTAGGAATAGCTTTAAATCCTGCTTCTTCTACACGTGCAATAACCTGTTTCGGCAAACAGGTTGTTGCAATATCAATATCACTAATAGGCTGCCCTAGCAGTTGATTACGCACTGCTCCCCCCACAATACGTGCCTCTTCTCCCTCCAAAGACAAAACACGAAGAAGTGTTTGGATATCACTTTGTCGTAACCATGCAACCTGTTTGAAGTCCTGTTTTATATTCACCCTTTAACCTTTCAAAAAAGTTGTCTTCATTGCTTTAAAGAACTCTCTTCATAAAATAAATTTTTTAAGACATCCCTTATAAAACACGTCTATTCCTTCCAAAGAAACTTTTCTCTTCTTACATACGAATATGAAAAAAATGGCATATGATACTTCATTTCTTCTCATTTTCTGTTACAAACAATAAAATATCCATTATCATGCAGAGAAAATTACCATTTTTGCGACAAACGCCTTAAGGAAGAAATATGAGTCAACATGATCCATCATCCAATTGTGTAAAAAAGGTCAATATCAATCATGAGGCTCAAATCATTATTGATGATATTGATACGGCACACAAAGAATTGGATATTTTACAACAAGAAATTGACAAAGTTATTTTTGGGCAAAGTCAGGTAATCGAATATGCTTTAATCGCTATTTTTGCCGGTGGTCACGCCCTTCTTGTCGGTGCTCCAGGACTTGCAAAAACACGTCTTGTTGAAACATTGGGAACAGTCTTAGGGCTTGATGAAAAACGCATCCAATTTACTCCTGACTTAATGCCATCGGATATTATTGGTTCTGAAATTATGGATTCCGGTAAAGACGGTAAACGTTCTTTTCGATACATTCAAGGTCCTATTTTCACGCAACTTCTCATGGCTGATGAAATCAATCGTGCTTCTCCACGGACACAGTCAGCCCTTTTACAAGCTATGCAAGAATATCATGTTACTGTTGCAGGTAACCGTTATGATTTGCCACAACCTTTTCATGTTCTTGCAACGCAAAATCCTCTCGAACAAGAAGGAACCTATCCACTTCCTGAAGCACAACTGGATCGCTTTTTGATGCAAATCGATATTGACTATCCTGACCTCACAACAGAGAGACGGATCATTTTAGAAACAACAAAAGAAAAAAAAGCAAATGCAAAACCAATTTTATCCGCCAAAAAATTGCAAAAAATTCAAAATATCGTTCGCAAAATGCCTCTTTCAGAAAATGTGATCGAAGCTATTTTAAAAATTGTCCGCTCAACTCGCCCTCATACAGACAATAGCCTTGCTAATACTTATGTTTCTTGGGGACCTGGTCCACGGGCATCACAAGCCCTTTCACTTTGTGTTCGCGCCCGTGCTCTTTATTATGGACGCTTAGCCCCCTCACTTGATGATGTTGAGGCATTGGCCTATCCTGTATTACAACACCGCATGGCTCTCAATTTTTCTGCCCGTGCTGAAAATATAACTGTAAAAGATATTATCAATAACCTTGTGAAAGATGCTCTTTGAATGGCTATTGGCAAAAAAGTTTTACAAAAGCCTCCATTGTCGCTGGCAAATGAACTGTATAAGGATACTGGCAAAATGCCATATTTCCTTTTACAAGCGCGTCATATCGCTAATACACTGATAACCGGATGGCATAGACAACGTAAACGCGGTAATGGGGAAAACTTTTGGCAATTTCGCCCCTATGTTGAAGGAGAATCCATTACCCGCATTGATTGGCGTCGCTCAGCGCGTGATGAAAATACGTATCTCCGCGAACACGAATGGCAAATGACACAAATCGTGTGGCTCTGTCCCGATCAGAGCGCATCAATGCATTACTGTTCGCGCTTTTCTAAAATCTCTAAAGGTAATCATGCCATTATTCTTACCCTTACCTTAGCATCACTTCTTGCACGCAGTGGCGAACACATTGCTATTCCCAACTTAATGTCCCCCACAATGACATCCAATGTCGTAGAACGAATAGCCTTTGCTTTAGAAAATCATGCAGATGAAAATTCATTTCCGGATTTTTCAACGATTACACGCTTTTCACATGTCGTTATAATAAGTGATTTTCTCGACTATCCTGAAAAAATCATCCAACATTTAACCGTTTTAACTACAAAACAGGTGACAGCTCATTTAATTGAAATTTCTGATCCCGCAGAAGAAAGCTTTCCCTACACAGGTCACACAGAATTTTTTGATCCTGAAACGAAAGAGAAACATGTTTCCACAAAAGCAGAAGATCTTCGTAAGAGCTATTGTAAACTATATCACGCAAGGCGACAAGAATTGGCAAATTTTTGCGCACACCAAGGATGGTCTTATCACGTTAGTACAACGGATCAACCTTTAACAGAGACCATTTTTCATCTTGCACATACAATGGGCGGCTCTCCATTGCAAAAAAGGAGAGCACTTTGAGTTTTGCTGCTCCCTTTCTGTTACTAGGGCTTTTGTTCCTACCTTTCATTTGGTGGCTGTTGCGGATAACTCCTCCATCTCCGCGTAAAGAGCTTTTTCCTCCGTTACGCTTCTTACCCAAACCAATTCATCAGCAAGAAACAGCAAAACATACACCTTGGTGGTTGCTCTTATTGCGTTTAACCATCGCAGCACTTGTTATCATAGCTTTAGCACGCCCCACGTGGGATCAAAAACCAATCAGCTTTTCCGGATCTCACCCCCTTGCACTCATTATTGATAATGGTTGGGCTTCTGTAAAAGAATGGAAAAAGCGCATCTCTACAGCTGAAATGCTCCTTGCACAGGCAGAAAAACAGCAAAAAAATATTTATCTTGTTGCAACAGCTGAAAATGATATCTCTAATATAGAACCCCAACCAGCCAAGATTATAAAACAGCATTTAATGCATTTGCAACCGCGTCCTTGGCCTGTCAACCGCGTAGATGCACTGAAAAAACTCAGAAAAATAACCAAAGGAAAACCTCTTGATATTGCTTATTTAAGTGATGGATTACAAACAAATGAAGATGAGCAAACTTTTGCTTTGCTTGAAGAATTAAAACCTGAAAAATTCTTATGGTATTTGGCTGATATTTCTGATTTAATCGGCATAACATCCGTAGAAAACAACGATGGAAGCATGGTCGCGCGTATTATCCGCTCAACAACACACGGCAAAACTTCTGCTACACTCAACCTCTACGATTCAAACAATCAACTTCTCGGTCAATTTACGAAAAATTTTTCTGAAGGAGAAACAACAGCTCTTGTTCCTTTTGATGTACCACTTGAACTACGCAATGATATCGCTTGGATAAAAATGAATAATCAAAACCATGCTGCTGCAACCTTCTTGATAGACAGCCATAACAGGATAAGCCGTGTTGCTCTTCTATCACCCGATACCAATGAAATAGCACAGCCCTTACTTTCTCCATTTTATTATATTATCAAAGCATTACAGGAACATACACAGCTTATAACAGCCGGTGGAAGAGAGCTTTCAACGGATATTGATTATTTGCTTAAACAAAATCCATCTGTTTTCATTATGAGCGACATGGTTAACATGCCTGAAAAAGCAGAAAAAAAACTTTCTGATTTTGTGAATAAAGGGGGAACACTCATCCGCTTTGCAGGAGAAAAACTCAGTAGTGCAGAACATTATGATAGTCTCCTTCCGATACCGCTGCGTCAGGGTCAACGTTTCCTTGGAAGTATTATGTCTTGGACGAAACCACAAAAGCTTTCCCCTTTTGCAAAAAATAGTTTTTTCTTTGATCTTCCTTTTCCAGAAGATGTCACTGTCTCGCGCCAAATCCTCGCAGAACCAACCCCAGATCTTTTTGAAAAAACGTGGCTTAGCCTTTCGGATGGAACTCCTCTTATTACCGCAGCAAAACGTGGTAAAGGAACCCTCATTCTCATTCATGTTGCTCCTGACCCAACATGGTCTAATCTTCCTCTTTCTGGCTTTTTCGCACAAATGTTGCAAAAACTAATCACATTAGGGTCTAACGAAAACACAGGCCTAACACACAGAGAAAAAAGAACAATGGTACAAAACCCGTGGCGTACTATAGCCGCTGACGGACAATTACAAGTACCGCCCTCTGATGTTGTTCCACTGGTCTTTGACTCTCAAAATCCACCCCATCCTTCCTATCATACTCCCCCAGGACTTTATGGTATCAAAAACGATTTTTATGCACTCAATCTCTTAACTCATTCGTCGCACTTGATGAAACAATCATCATTGCCAACTTCTCTTAATAAAAGCCCTTTATCTTACGATATAAAAGAAAAAAATCTTATCGGCCCACTTTTAGGATTAGCCATCTTATTATTCGCCTTTGACAATTTTCTCATTTTATGGATGGGAAATATTTTTTCTTTCATGAAACAGCGTAATATGTTTCTCCTCCCTTTTATAAGTCTTATTGCCTTATTTTCATATGATCCAACTCTTCATGCACAAACGAACGAAAATCATTATGATAGTGTACAAGCTGCTGGTGCAACACATCTTGCCTATGTTATAACTAATAATCATGAAATTGATACAACAAGTAAAAGTGGTCTAAAAGCGTTAAGTCAATTTATCACAGAGCGTACAATGCTTACCCTAGGCTCTGTTACAGCACTTGATCTCGATAAAGATGAACTCTCTTTTTATCCTCTTATTTACTGGCCAATTGATGTTAAGAGTCCTATACCAACCCCCAAAAGCCTTGAAAAAATAAATAACTTTATGAAACATGGGGGAACAATTTTATTTGACACGCGTGATCAGATAAAGAGTAATCTTAATCTTGAAGGAGATGCCACTCCAGAAACGCAACGATTACGAGATATCTTAAAAGAGTTAAATATTCCATCCATTGAGCCAGCGTCAATGGATCATGTTGTTGCACGTTCTTTTTATATTATGCCAGATTTTCCTGGTCTCTACCGTGGTTCACCTTTATGGATTGAATCCTCATCAACAAACAAAAAAAATAAAAATTCTCTTGCCAGCGGTGATAATGTAAGTTCTCTTCTCATTACCGCCAATAACTTTGCCGGTGCGTGGGCACTCAATGAAAAAGGGACATGGAAATATCCCCTTGTTCCCAATGATCCAATGCAACGTCTATGGGCATTTCGTGCGGGTTTAAATATTGTCCTTTATGTTCTGACAGGAAACTATAAAGCGGACCAAATTCATGTTCCAGAACTCTTGGAACGCTTTAAAAGAGAAAGAAGGCAATGATATCATTTTTCACTTTTCAGCCTTTTTTACCACTCATTTGGATTCTGTTCTTAAGTGGAATATCGATTCTTTTTGTCGTTGTTGGTCTTGTTACGCAACGTCAAGGTTCTTTATTTCGTCTGATGGCATTAAGTGCCCTCATCCTTGCTTTGCTCAATCCAATGATCATAAAAGAACAGCGTGAACCACTGAAAAGCACTGTAGGAATTGTCATTGACCGCAGCAAAAGCCAAACATTTGGAACACGTACAAACGACAGTGATGAAGCGCGCGCGCGATTAACTCAAGCATTGGCGCATTATCCACAATTTGAACCACGCTTTATTGAAGCTGGAAAACTTGCTGATAATCAGTATGCACCCTCAACGAATTTGTTTGATGCTTTAACACAAGCAGTATCTGATGTACCGCTCTCTCGTTATGCAGGAACCATTTTTATCACCGATGGACAAGTGCATGATATCCCTTCCATTTCAGACCTTCATCATGAAGCACCTCTCAATGCTCTGATTACAGGACACTCAAATGAATTTGATCGCCAAATCAAGTTTATTTCTCCTCCACGCTTTGCCCTTGTGAACAAACCACAAACGCTTTCCATTTTGGTAGAAGATAAAGGTCCTGCCAAAAAAACAATATCACAGAAAGCAAATATTACACTAAGCGTCAATGGACAAAACATTGGCCATTATTCTGTGACTCCCGGCGTGATTTTTCAAACCGAAATTACCCTTCCTCATGCTGAAAAAAATATTATCCAAGTGATAACCGATCCACACAAAGGTGAACTAAGCTTTGAAAACAACCGCGCCATAACAATCATTGAAGGAATCAGAGAAAATTTACGCGTTCTTCTTATTTCAGGTGCTCCTTATAATGGAGAACGGACATGGCGAGACCTTTTGAAAGGTGATTCCAATATCGATCTTGTTCACTTTACTATTTTGCGTCCTCCCACCAAAGCAGATAATACGCCCTTAAGCCAATTATCCTTGGTAGTCTTTCCCACAAGAAAACTCTTTGTTGAAGAGATTAATAACTTTGATCTCATCATCCTTGATGGCTACCAGCACTCTGCTGCTCTACCCTTAGTCTATTATGATTATATCGCCCAATATGTACAAAAGGGGGGTGCATTGCTGATGGTAACAGGACCTGAATTTACCAAAAACAACTCACTCGCGAAAACACCTTTAATAAGCATTCTACCGGCATTACCCAATGGAACTATTATTGAAAAGCCTTTTCGCCCCACATTAACCAAAGAAGGTGAGCGTCATCCTGTCACAAGGGGCCTTGCAACACTTAACCTTCCAGCTTCTCAATGGGGGCAATGGTTGCGACAAATTGCCATTCAAAACATAAATAACGGAATCGCCCTCATGAAAGGAGCTGATGAACAACCACTTTTACTTCTCTCACATGTTGATAAAGGACGTGTAGGCATGTTGCTCTCCGATGAAAGTTGGCTTTGGGCACGAGGTTTCGAAGGCGGCGGTCCTTATGCAGCTCTCTATCGTCGCATTGCTCATTGGCTCATGAAAGAACCAGAACTTGATGAAGAAAAATTAAGTGCAACCAGCAGCCATCATCATTTAACAATTCGCCGCCAAACTCTAAAAGACCATCCAGAACCCGCTGAAATAACCTTTCCCTCTGGCAAAAAAGAACATATCACTCTCACCAAAGAGAAAGAAGGTCTCTTCAGCGCAACTGGGACCACTGATGAAACAGGAATTTTTACCATTAAAAATGGCGATTTAACAATCCTTTCTTCTGTAGGGATGCTCGATAATCTTGAATTGTTTGACTTAATTTCAACACAAGAAAAACTAGCTCCCATTATTAAGCACACAGGTGGTTACATCGGACGGTTACACCCCGAGGGAAAAGAAAACATTCATTTTCCTCCATTCAAGCTGATTCAATCAAAAATAAGCCAGCATTCTTCCCCAACACATTCAATTGTTCTGAAAGAAGCGACAGAAACTCGTTTAATTAATACCTTTTATTTTTCGATATTTTCTGGTTTCTTGTCACTGCTTGCTTGCCTTTTACTGTTGAGCAGCATGTGGTATCGTGAAAGCCGTTGAAAAATCTGAAATTTCGTATAATAGTCTTAAAATTCAGCTTATCTTTTTGTGTATTTTCTTGTCTTTTACAATTAGATAAAAATATTGATCTATAATGATAATTTATCATTATTTTCATATTGAGTCATTATTCCCAGTAGGATTTTTCTTCCTTGTAATACTTTCCATATTAAATCAATTAAAATCACTCTCTTACACATCATTAAAAGAGGTGCCGTATAAATAAAAACCATTGAAGAAGAGAGTGAAGTACCTCTTATGAATCCTCTTAAAGCAAGGATTTTCATAAAATTAGAAGGGAATAGTATGATTGTTTTGCTTTGAACCTTGTATAAATGTAAAGATGGTAGCGCATAATAAGCCTTGTAAACGAGGCTTTTCATAGCATTGCGAGCTTTCGTGAAATGGGATCAAGCGCACTGGGAAATATCTCTTCAAAATAAATACGTGAATGTACAACACAATGATATTTTATTTGGGATATTTTATTTGAAATATTCCTCTTGAAGCGTTCTGTTTTGTGTGAAAAAATCTCCCATTAAAAGCAATACATGGCAGCGCAAAACCGTAAAAATTCCTGATAAATACAATACATTCTTTTGCATTTTACACTGAATAATTAGATTTTTTTATGATAATGTGTGGACGTATAAAACTGTTTAAAAGTCTTAAAACTTTATGACCATCATTTTAAAGTTTATCTTATCATACAAAAGACATATCGGTTGCCAAGAATGATATATTGTATTATGCTACCTTTTCCATAAAAAATACAATACAGCGTTAATTCTTCAAAGAATTTTCTCATACTTTCAACAAGCTATTTTTCATTTTACAATCCTTCTTGTCTTTAAATATCAACTTATCTTATATTTATTCTTTAAATCATTTTTAATACTCTACGAGCTTTTATGTTTTATCTTGCCCATATATCGGATATACATCTTTCCCCTCTCCCGCAGCCTTCCCTTTTTGAACTTTCTGGAAAGCGTCTTACCGGTTATCTGAATTGGCAAAAAAAACGTAAGAGTCAAATGGTAACAAATGTCCTAGAAACTTTAATAAATACCTTGAACAAAAAAAAACCTGATCATCTTGTGATCTCTGGTGATCTTGTGAATCTTGCTCTAGACAAGGAATTTGAACAAGCACATCGTTGGCTACTTAACTTAGGACAACCGCAAGATATTTCCTTGACATTTGGAAATCATGACGCCTATGTCCGCGGTGCTTTCCAAAAAGCATGTACTCTTTTTAAACCTTGGATCACAGGTGACGTCCCTCAAAAAAGCGCTTTTCTTTTTCCTTATATGCGCATTCGCAAAAATGTTGCCATCATAGCAACTTCTTCAGCCATCGCGACACCACCTTTTCAAGCTTCTGGTTATTTTGGTAAAATGCAAGCGCAAACTTTACCACTCTTTTTAAAAGAAGCAGCACAACGCAACCTTTTTCGTGTCGTCATGATTCACCATCCCCCCTTTCCTAAGGCAACGTCTTGGCATAAAAAACTATGGGATATAAAACGTTTTCTAGACGTTATCAAATATCACGGTTGCGAACTTATTCTTCACGGACATACTCATTTACCCACATTAAATTACATTGAAGGACCAATGAAAAAAATTCCTATTGTCGGTGTTCCTTCCGCATCACAAGCTTTTGGTGATAAAAAACCACCCGCAGGCTTTAATTTATTTTCCATTGAACGCTTACAAAATCAATGGCACTGCCAATTGCAACGTTATAGCATTATCGACCCCAAAAACGAGATTGCATGTACTGAAATAATTAATCTTTAAACACCTTTATAGTTGCCACAATAACCAAAAACGAAAATATTTTTATTTCATGTCCCTTTGAAAATCATAATTCTTATTTCCCTTTTTCTCCTCAAAAAATAAAGTTCTCCCTTCTCTGTCGATAAATCAATTTCTCTCAGAGAGTTCCGTCTGCTACCCCACTTATGTGACTGGCTTTAAAAACTCATCGGTTCACTTCCTTCCCGTCCTAAAGGCCGAAAATTTCTACCACACCTGATCTATAAATAATCCGGATTCTTGTCGCACGGGTTTCCCCTGCTAATTGCGCATGTGATTTACTTCATAAAGCCCTACAAACAAATCCTGCCTTGAATTTCATCATACATTCCTACCAAAAGCATCAATGTGTACAATCATTATACCACTACAGTGATGATATTTTATAGAATAATGAGAAGCTCATTCAGCTTCTATACCTGAAAATCAATGCCTAAAAAAGCCCAATAATAACTTAAAGTATATAATTTCAATAACCAATCCTACTTGTAATTCGTAAACAAATGATGTTGATTGATTTATCGTAAATAGATTTGAAATTATCCCCTACTATTTCACTTGATATTTATCATCGTACAGTTAAAAGATTTATAAAAAATAATAGATTCTATTTCGATAACAAGCATAGGTAATAATGTTTTTTATGTCTCGATAAATTCCTAATTTTCTATCTATTTTTTCCTATAAATTACTTTATAATTATTTTATTATTGTAAATTATTATTTATAATATAACATAAAATATCTAATAATAATAAAAATTATAATATGAATTTTCATTATTATTAAGTCATATTTCAGATGTAATTTGACGGGCTTTAGAAATTTTTTTGCGATTTTTTTGTCATTAAATAAAATATTTTACGATAATGCAAAACAGAAAAGTCGATTGTATGAGAGGTATTTCAAATAAAATAAAACGCCATTAAGTTGCTAATTTATATGTTTGTTTAAAAAAGTATCTTTTAAAGCACCCAAACCCATTTCGCGACGGCACCTATGAATGATGTAATGATAAGTCCATTTAGCAGCACCATCTTTACATTTATAAAAATCAAGCTAGTAGCAAATCTCACACTTTGCCCCCCCAATGTAGCGACAAACTTTGGCACTTGAGATGGTTCATACGAAGCATTTTTATTCTTTCTTTAATGTTTTTTATCTTACAGCTTTCCCACCTTTTTAGGTGCAAAAGACATAGTTTTGATTGGTTTAACATAGTATAGGTTTAAAATGAGAAAATTTTATGATACTTGGGGCTCTCACTCAACATGAAAAAAGTAAATTATATTTACAAATCAAAGTATTGTTCGAATAAAATAGTAACTCTTTTGAGTGAAGGATATTTTCCAGAACATATCTGAAAAATAAAAGCCTCATTTGAAAATGAGACTTTTGAATTTTTAATTCTGCAAAAAATTAAAATTTATAAGCTACACCCACGCGGAAATCATTTGTCTTGTAGCCCATTTCAAATTTATCATGCACGAACTTCTTCTTACCAAAATCTGAATAACGATATTCTGCACGCACAATAACATTATCAGTCATTGCAAAATCAACACCACCTCCGAGGGTATAACCAATCATGGTCTTTTTTTCATCATGCAACCAATCAGAAAAATTAACTGCTCTATTTTTGCTATCAGCAACTAACCCAAAAATATTCTGAAGCTGCGTATAAGCAATCCCTCCAGAAACATAAGGCATCATACGCTCAATCGCAAAACCAACTCTTACCCGCGTAGCACCAACCCATTTTTGTTTTAAAGTATGACGTACAGCTTCAATAGGTGTTGTCGAATTCTCCTCATGAGAATCTCTTGTTCGATTTTTTTCTTCTGGAGAAGCTTCTTCAGTTTGACTTTTTTTTGGTAGACTAATATCTTTTGTATTCTTTTTATCAGACCACATCATATCCGTATCAATACCTATAATAAAACCATTATCGATATCAATATTGGAACCTGCATACCCCCCCCCCATAAAACCAGAAAGTTTAGGTAAATTCTCCTTTCCAATTGGATTCCATATCCCTGTCTCATCTTTTAAATAACTTGCAGTTGTTTTATCTGAAAAGTTACCAATCTGTCCTCCAAAATAAAATCCTGTCCAAGAAAAAGCAGGAACTGCAATAACAGGAACAGGCTGTTCAGAAGTAATGATATCCGATGCCTGTACTACAGAAATTAAAATTAAAGAAAAGATAGATGTTGAGGCTAAATACTTTGTAATCATAATTGCTCCCCTAAAAACTAATGTTACATAAATAATAGTAAATCGTTTCACAGTTTTTTTAAAAAATATATAGCAAAAATGACACAGTTACAAAAAAAATAAATTTTATATTTAAAAATAAAATTAGTTTTAATAAATAGTATTATAAAAAAAATTAAATATGCTTTATATTTCAATTAATTATTACATGTTATCTTTTATAGCTTCATATTAATCGTTATTATCCAGAATTATATAAATAATTATTCTGTACGATAAAAACTCTTGCATATATTCTTGTGTTGAATATCTCTCAATTCATAAATGTATCTGATATACTGCTGCTTAATAAATGACCCATATGCTTTTATCATACACATGAGATAAGGCTCATAAAGAATATCATTCACTAAACTAGTCACTCATCGCTTTTTGTATAAAGAATAACAACTAAAATAGCACATTTAACTGAGAATTTTTTTCATCACACTTGAGAAACCAGTAGAGAACTTCACTCTAACCCTCTCAAGCGTATAATGAAATAAAAGATAAAAATTAATATATAAAAATAGAATTAATAATTTTTATTATTCTTATAGAATTGTTTTAAGATTTCATGATTTTTGTAAAAACTGAACAGACCAATTGCCCAGTTTCTGCAATTAATTTTTCAACACGAAGTAAATCAGGTTCCCCAACACTATTTAACAACAGGTCACTTAATCCAGATGGCATATCATTGGGATCAAGAGAATCATTTAAGCAAAGCCGTATAATTTGACTTAAATTTGTATAAAGACGATAGGCATAATGTAAATCAGCAATACATGACTGATTAAGAAAACTGTTTGGTAAGTGATCTAAAATATCCGCTGTCGTCGCTCCAATTTGAAACTCAATGACATGCGTAATAAGAGAAAATTGAGCAATAAACTCCAAATCCATAATGCCACCAGACATCGTTTTTAAATCCCATTGATTTTTTGGTGGCTTTTCTTTTGCAATCAAGGAACGCATTTCACATACTTCTTTTACAACTTCCTTCTTATCACGAGAAATAGCAACAATTGCGCACACTTCATCTTCTAGCTTTTGTAAAAAATCAGGATCTCCTGCAATGCCTCGAGCCCTTGTTAAAGCAAGATATTCCCATATCCATGCTTCTTGGCGATAATACTTTTTAAAAAATGGAAAAGAAACAGCAACAGGACCTTTATTACCTAACGGCCGTAACCTTAAATCAACGACATAAAGAACACCTTGGCTTGTAAGAGTGGATAAAGCAGAAACGAGGCGCTGTGCTAAACGCGTATAATATTGAGAGATATAAAGAGGCTTTTCTCCGTCAGATATTTCTGCATCATCATCGTGTTCATAAAGAAAAACGAGGTCAACATCGGAATCTGCCGTTAATTCGCGACTTCCAAGCTTCCCCATACCCAATATGCCAACACGCCCCCCTTTAATACTACCATGAAGACGAGAAAACTCCTCTTGAACGGCAGCAAATGTTTTTGTAATCATGAGATCAGCAAGCGCAGTAAAAGCAAAACCCGCTTTTTCTCCTGTAATTACACCATTCAGAATTCGAATACCAATCAAAAAACGTTGTTCATCTGCAAAAATCCTTAAATGGTCGAGAATTTCCTCATAAGAAAGAATATTTTCAAGAAAATATTCAAGCCGTTTTTCTAAATACGTTTTTGTTGGTAATTCTGAAAGAATATTCGGATCTAACATTCCATCAAAAACATGGGTTCTGCGTGTAATAATTTCTGCAAGACGTGGAGCAGCACCCATAATAAGGACAAGCATATTCAAAAGAGAGGGATGAGACTGCAAAAGACTAAAAAGCTGAATTCCTGAAGGTAAGCCCTGTAAAAAACTATCAAAACGCAACATCGCTTCATCAGCTCGTTTTGTCCCACCAAAAGCTTTCAAAAGAGCTGGTGTTAATTCCGTTAATCTCTCGCGTGCTTCGGCTGATTGCGTTGCTTTATAACGACCACAATGGAGAGTGCGCATAATACGACAAATATCACTTGCTCTTTCAAAGCCTAAACGGCTTAACGTTATTAATGTCTCCGGATCATCTTCTTCACCTGTAAAAACTAAATTACCAATTTCTAAACCAAGTTCTTGCTCATTCTCAAACAGTACTGCATAATGTTTTTCAACAACCTGAAGTGTTTTTAATAAATCACGGATAAAACTGCTACTGTCTTGATAACCCATTAAATAGGCAACACTCGTGAATTGAGCAATATCATTTGGAAGAAGATGTGTTTGTTCATCGAAAAGAATCTGAATACGATGTTCTACATTTCGAAGAAAAGCATAACTTTTTATAAGGCTATTTCTTGTTTTCTCACTGATCCAACCAAGCGTGTGAAGTTCTGCTAACATTGCAACTGTCTGACGTCCACGTAATTGAGGAAAACGCCCACCGGCAATGAGCTGCTGTGTCTGAACAAAAAACTCAATCTCACGAATACCACCACGACCTAACTTTATATTATGCCCATAAGCTGCAATTTGATCGTAATTTTTATGCGCATGAATTTGACGTTTGATCGAATGAATATCAGCAATAGCAGCGTAATCTAAATATTTCCGCCACACATAAGGAAAAAGCTCTTTGAGAAAGTTAGAACCTGCCCTCTTATCACCAGCAACTGGACGTGCTTTAATCATGGCTGCTCGTTCCCAATTTTGCCCACGCCCTTCGTAATAACGCAAGGCAGTCCTTACTGGTAAGGCCAAAGGAGTTGATCCTGGATCTGGACGAAGCCGAAAATCAAGACGAAAAACATATCCTTCCGCAGTGCGTTCTTGAATGATACGGATTAATCGGCGTACCATTTTAGAAAATACGTCAACACTTTCAGAAAGATTACCAATATGAGGTGATGTTTCATCAATTAAAACAATAAGATCAATATCCGAAGAATAATTAAGTTCCCCTGCTCCTAATTTTCCCATCCCTAAAATAATTAAACCACAGTCTTTTTCTGGATTCTCACGGCTTAATAAATTGATCTTACCATGATCATGCGCTTCTCTTAATAGAAAACGTAGTGCTACACTTAATGCTGCTTCGCCCAAACGTGTCAACCAAAAACATGAAACTTCGTAAGTAAAAACACCACTCAAATCAGCTAAAGCAATGAGAACATGCGCTTCTCGTTTTTTGCGCCTTAAAGCAACCATCAATGAAGTTTCATTTATAGATTCATCCTTATCAATAGCCGTAATATCATCTATAATTTCTCTCAACCTTGTTTCTATATCAACATTTAATAAAGCACTAAGATATGATGGATTGGCAATTAAAACCTCACGCAAAAAAGGAGATAAGGTCATAACCGAACTGATAAAATCAATCTGCGTTCCACTTTCTGAAATAATAGAAACAAGCGATTCTAAACCTTCTTTCCTTGCTTGTTCTTCCAGGTCTTTTAACCATTGGGAACCACTTTTATTGAGAGGGCATAAAGGGAGAAGCTGTGTTTTTAAAAAAGCTTGTTTCGTTTGCGCTCCCTTGAAAAGCATGTTGCCTTCCTTTCTATTGCTTTATACTTTTAAAATAGTTGTTACGTATGAAAAGAGAAAAGTGAAGAAAAATATCTTTAAGGAAATAACAAAACAGCCCTAAGCCCTGGATTTGCATTTTCAAGTAATAATTCACCCCCATGAAGTTTCATAACTGCTTTTGCTATACTTAAACCAATCCCAAACCCAGGTTGTGTGCGGCTTTCTTCAAGACGAACAAATCGTTCTGTCACTTTTTCACGTTTATCCTCTGCTATTCCTGGTCCATTATCGCTCACAACCACTAATAAATGTTCATCACGATATTCCATTGATAAGCAAACCTCGGCTTTCATTTCACCTTTAGACGCATATTTAATGGCATTATCTATAAGATTAAAAATTGATTGTGCAACAAGCTCACGATTCAATTTAAGGTCTTTATCAAATATATTCCCTAACCGAAGTAAAACACCTGTCTCTTCAGCAAAAGGTTCGTAAATCTCAACAGCATCTTCAAGGATCAGTTTCATATTCATCATTTCAAGATGCTCAATTGCACTGCTAGCCTCAATACGTGAAATCATTAAAATCGCATTGAACGTACAAATAAGTTGATCTGATTCTGCAATAACCCTATCAAGGACCTGACGATATTCAAGCTTTGTCTTATTTCCTGAAAGCGCCTCTTCAGCGCGATTTCTAAGACGCGTTAACGGCGTTTTCAGATCATGAGCAATATTATCTGATACTTGACGTAAACCAATATTTAACTCTTCAATGCGGTCTAACATAACATTAAGATTAGTTGACAATCGATCAAACTCATCCCCTACTCCAGAAACAGGTAAACGCCCACTGAAATCACCATCCATCAAGCGCTGTGATGCAGCCGTTACATGATCAATCCTTTGTAAAGCTCTCCTGCCAACAAAAAACCATATGAGTAAAGCGCCTCCAACCATTGCAACAAGTGCAATGATCACAGCTTTACGAATAACCACTGCAAAACGTTCTGGCTCATCCAAATCGCGTCCTATAAGAATCTTCATAGCATTAGGTAAATCAACAATAACCGCCAAAGCGCGATGTTCACTTGTTTTGCCATGTTCTCCAAAACGGGAATACAAAAAAGAGGTAGAAATAAAACCACTCTGATTCAAAAGACCTAATTCAATACGTGCTACATTTCCTGCTAAAATACGCCCCATAGAATCCGTAACAAGATAAAGAAATGCTCCTGGTTGTCTTGAACGATAATCAATAGTGCGCATTAATAAGGATAATCCCCCATAATTATAAGCATTTTCAATATACTTTAATTCTTCATGTAAAGCCTGTTCAGTTTGCTCTGTTAACAATGAAGCAGAAAATGCCGTCATATAAATAGAAAGCCCTGTTGCCACCAATCCAAACAATAAAATGTAAAGTGCTGAAAGCCTTAGCGCCGTCGTGCGCATTATATTAATCAAACGATTCATGCTTTGTTATCTGGTGCTTTCAGCATATATCCAGCTCCACGCACGGTATGGAGAAGGGGAACATCAAAATCTTTTTCAATTTTGGCTCTCAAACGGGAGATATGGACATCAATGACATTCGTTTGTGGATCAAAATGGTAATCCCAAACATTTTCCAAAAGCATAGTGCGTGTAACAACCTGCCCCGCATAGCGCATCAAATATTCAAGTAAACGAAACTCTCGTGGTTGTAATAGGATGTTTCTATCACCCCGTTTTACCGTATGTGCTAGCCGATCAAGTTCAAGATTACCTACACAATAAACAGTTTCTGCTTCTTTAGGATTTTTCCGCCGTTGTAAAACTTCAACACGCGCAAGAAGTTCAGAAAAAGCATAAGGCTTTGTCAAATAATCATCTCCCCCTGCACGCAATCCCGTTACACGATCATTAACTTGCCCTAAAGCCGACAGGATAAGAACCGGTGTTTCATTGCCTTTAGCGCGCAATTCAGCAATAATAGAAAGACCATCACGATGCAAAAGCATTCGGTCAACAACCATAACGTCATAATTTTCCGTGGTCGCTAAAGCGTATCCCGTATCCCCATCATAAGCAACATCAACAGAATGCCCTACTTCTGAAAAAGCTTTTTCGAGATAATGCCCCGTCTCATGATCATCTTCAATAACGAGTATTTTCATAAAACGCATCTCCATTATCTTGTTATGTTGTAGGACAAATATTTAATAAACATTTGTCCTACAACTAAAGCCTTATTTTTTGAAAATTGGAAGAGCAACAAAACGATTTTGATCATTTGTTCGCACTTGTAAGAGTATAGCCTTTCGTCCTAACTGCTGAGCATTTTTGATTGTGCTAATAATATCAGAGACTTTTTTAACCGGTTTATTATTTACTGTCACAATGATATCACCAGGACGTATCCCTTTATCTGCAGCATCTGAATCGATATCGACATCCGTTACGACAACCCCTACACCATCATCAGAAGGCATAACAATCAGACCATAATCTTCCAATGTCTCATCTAAATCACCCCGTCCATTTGAATATTTTGAAGTCTCTTTCTTACTTTCATCTTCAGACATTGAAGCGAGTTTAACCTTGATACTCTCCTCCTTACCTGATCTCCAAATCCCTATGGTTACCGTTTCTCCTGGTTTAATATTTGCAATACGTTTCGCCAGCTCACGCGCATCAGCAACCTTTTCATTATTCACTGAAATAATTACATCACCCGCTTTAATACCAGCCTTTTCTGCCGGTCCTTTTAACGGATCAGTGACCAAAGCCCCTTTGGCTTCTTTCAAACCTATTGAATCAGAAATCTCCTTTGTTACCGGTTGAATCTGAACACCTAACCAACCACGTTGAACTGAACCTTTTTCAATAAGTTGTTGTACAACCTGTTTTACAGTCGCTGCCGGAATAGCAAAAGCAATCCCAACATTTCCTCCAGAAGGAGAAAAAATTGCTGTATTAACCCCAACAACCTTTCCATTAAGATCAAACGTTGGACCACCAGAGTTCCCTCTATTAACAGCAGCATCAATCTGAATAAAATCATCGTACACACCAGTGCCAATATCACGTCCGCGTGCAGAAACAATACCTGCTGTCACAGTTCCACCAAGGCCAAATGGATTCCCAATGGCAACAACCCAATCCCCAACACGAAGCTTTGAATCATCACCAAAATCAACATAGGAAAATTTTCTTTTATCACTCACTTTTAATACGGCAAGGTCGGTTTTGGGGTCTTTCCCAATGAGCTTTGCGTTCAATTCTGTACCATCATCAAGAACAACAGTATAACTTGTTCCGTCAGAAATCACATGATCATTGGTCACAATGTAACCATCAGACGAAATAAAAAAACCCGATCCAAAAGCAACAGGACGGAGTCTCTGCGATTGGTGGGGAAATTTATTTTTAGGTTTATCAAAATCATAAAACTCTTTAAAAAATCTTTTCAAAGGATGCTGGTCTGGTAATTGATCAAAACCTGGACCACTAAAAAAGTTGCTAAAGAACCTATCTTCTTTCTTTTTATTGCTCTTTACTTGTACTGCTACAACTGCTGGTTTCACTTGAGCAACAATATCAGCAAATCCCTGTTGTTGCATTAACGAAGTAAATACAGAACTTGCATGAGCCTTTGTCATCCACAAGCTTGATGTACATCCACTAAAAAACAGTGCACTTTCCAACATCGCAGAAAAACTCACTGCGACAAATGTTTTAAAGAAAGCCTTTTTAACCATTTACTCTATGCTCCTATTCAATCATACCTTTATTCCAATTCCGATCACTTATAAGACACCAGACCTTACCGTTTTCTGTCTAAATTATTAAAGTTTTGTAAGGTTTCAGTATTCCCTAATATAATTACAATAAGATTGTATGCTCATTGTAGATGATCTGATTTTTTTCTTTTATATAACATCTTTTTTAATGCAATGGCATTTTTGACTGTTCTTTTTCATTCACATAACTTACTATTTTCTCATGATTATTCCGTTTGAAGTGGAAAAATATGATACTTGCCCCAATGATGATAATGATCAAAGGCGAAAACCATAAAAACCAAGTTATTTTATTCAATGGTGGCTTCAAGAGAATAAATTCACCATATCGCTCAACAAGAAAGTCAGTGACTTGCTGATTACTATAGCCCATTTTTAGCCTTTCCCGAATTAAAAGCCGTAAATCACGTGCTAGAGAAGCATCTGAATCATCAATTGATTGATTTTGACAAACCGGACAACGTAAATGCGATGAAATATGACGTGCTCGCGCTTCAAGAAGCTTATCTTTTAAAATCTCATCCGGCTCTACTGCTATTGCTAATCGAAAAGGAAACGTTGCAATTAAAAAAAATACAATCCAAAGAATTTTTTTCATCTCAATGTCTTTTCCAAAAATTTAAAGCAAGCAGTACCCTATTGTACATGCCAATGCGAAACCAATACCCCAGAAGAGAAAGACATCCGCCTACAGCCATCATGAATGCCCCTAACCAAATACATATTACATAAGGCTTCCACCATATGTGCACCACAAGACCCTGATTATCGATACGTCCCGGTACGATATATAGCTGCGATAAGCCATGATTTTGAAGACCAACTTCTGTTGTTGATGTATTTTGGCTTGAATAAAATCTCTTTGAGGCTGTTACATGACCCACAATGTTTTTATCTTCATATATTTTAAAACAAAACTCCATTGCCGAATAATTCGAACCAACACCATCATACACTGCATCAAAATGAAGCGTTTTATCCACTATCGTCACCCTATCCCCTACGTTCATGATTAAAATACGTTCTTGCCCAAAACTTGCCACACAAACAATACCAAATAATGTAACGCCTAATCCCATATGTGCTATTGCTGCACCAAAAGTAGACCATGGCAATCCAATAAATTTCTTAACGCGTACTGAAAAAGCTCTCTTGCCATATCCACTCTTTCCCCATAGATCGGCTAAACTGCCTAAAAAAACAAACGCGGAAAGCCCAATCCCTAAAACTGCAAAAATATCACGCACAGATGTCGCATAAAATATTATAAAACAGACGATACCAACCAATACAAAAACA
The DNA here is from genome assembly GCF_042193725.1 of Bartonella sp. OT172YNZD. Taxonomy (NCBI): domain Bacteria; kingdom Pseudomonadati; phylum Pseudomonadota; class Alphaproteobacteria; order Hyphomicrobiales; family Bartonellaceae; genus Bartonella; species Bartonella sp. OT172YNZD. The sequence goes on from NZ_JBHILZ010000002.1 coordinate 202,915, forward strand.
AACCACAACCGTTCAAAAACTGCAAGAAAATCACCGCGTTTCCATGCCATCATTGCCCCAAACGGAACAAACAACAACAGCAAAACCATTAGCGGTCCACAGGTAAGGTTAAAAAAAGCCGCCCCTACAGAAATTTTTTGCCCTGTTAATATCTCAATAAAATAAGGATAAAGCGTACCAATCAATACTGTTGCTGTTATTGTTGTAAGTAACAAGTTATTTAAAACAATAAACCCTTCACGTGAAATTGGTTGAAAAAATCTTTCTGTCTTTAAAATAGGGGTGCGCAAAGCAAAAAGAAGAAAAGCCGCTACTGTAAAAAAAAATAAAAGCGCAAGAATTGCTTTCCCCCGTGCTGGATCAACAGCAAAACTATGAACAGAAACTAAAAGCCCCGAACGCACAAGAAAAGTTCCCATCAGAGAAAGGGAAAAAGTAAGCAGCGCTAAAAACAAAGTCCAACTTTTCAATATTTCTCGTTTTTCGAGAACAAGAGAAGAATGTAAAAGAGCCGTTCCTGAAAGCCAAGGCATAAACGAAACATTTTCAACAGGATCCCAAAACCAATACCCCCCCCATCCTAGCTCATAAGAAGCCCAATAGGAGCCAACCATAATACCCAATGTCAAAAAACACCAAGAAAGTAAAAGCCACGGACGAATCCCACGCGCCCAAATTCTATCAACATGTCCGGTAATCAATGCCGCAACGGCAAAAGAAAAACAAAGTGAAAAACCAACATAACCTAAATAAAGTAGCGGTGGATGAATCGCTAATGCAATATCTTGTAAAAGAGGATTGAGACCATTTCCCTGCAATGCTGGTGGATTCACACGTAAAAATGGATTGGATACAAAAAGAATAAATAAAAGAAAAGCACTTGTAATCCAACTTTGACAAATTAAAACAAGCGTCTTAAAATCTTCTGACAAATGTTGGCTAAAAAAGGCCATCAATGCACTAAAAAAAGCAAGACTTAAAACCCATAACAACATAGAGCCTTCGTGGTTGCCCCAAACACCTGTAATTTTATAGAGCATCGGTTTTTCTGAATGAGAATTCTCAACAACGTTCAAAACAGAAAAATCAGATACGGCATAAGCATAAATTATCACTAAAAAAGATAAAAGCAGTAATGTAAAAGTGATATATGTTAGAGGAACAGCTGTTTGCATTAACAAACGCTCTCTCCACCAAAAACCTAAAGCAGGTAAGAACGCCCCTAATAAGCTTACTGAAAATGCTGCAGCTAAAAAAATATGACCCAGTTCGACAAGCACAATCGAATTATTTCTCCATAATGTAATGTTTTTTCAAACGATCAGCTGTTTCTTTAGGCATATAAGTTTCATCATGTTTTGCTAAAATACGCGTCCCTATAAAAAAACCCTGTTTATCGAAATACCCTTCTACAATCACCCCCTGACCTTCACGAAAAAGATCCGGTAAGGCACCGTTAAAAACCACTTTTTCATGTTTTTTGTTATCCGTTACAAAAAAAATAACGCCTCTCTTTCCAACATATTGAACAGTTCCCTTTTCAACAAAGCCACCCAAACGCAAAGGGCGCCCCGTTAAAATATCTTCTCTTGTAATTTCAGAGGGCATTCTAAAAAAACTGACCGCATGACGCATTGCATACACTATGAGACTTGCTGCAATTGTTATAACCAAACAACATAATAATATGATCAGTAAGCGCTTTTTTTTTCGCTGCTCTAAAATAATCTTCAACGAAGCAGAATTCTTTAAAGATCGACTGTTCATAGACACTATACGAAAAAATTTTAAATACGTTATAATTAAGTATCAATATTTTATTTTTTAAGAGCTTTGCCACATCTTCTACATAGGTGCAACTTTTTATCCAATAGCTCACCTTTGTTAACAAGCTTATCAATACCTTTTTTAGTTTTTCCACCAATTTTTATTTAACCTATAACCACTTATATCGCGCTCTTTACATTCTTCATTTCTGTTCTTCAATCTTCTTCACAAATACGTACTTCTAAGATGATTACTTCTCTTGTTCTTTCTAAACAGCTTTTCTCTTTATATTTCATCATCTCAATTGGCGACGATTGCTTTTCTTTGTATGCTCACTCGATAAATCACGTAACTGAATCATCATTTTTTTAACTCGTGATTTTCCTGAAAAATTTTCAGGCATTGTATCAAGAAAGCTTTGTAAAAATTGCACTGCCTGCGCAGTTTTTCCTGCTTGATGAAATGCATCGGCCAACAATAAACGTGGATAAAAATCTGTTGGCGCTAAATCTGCTGCTTTTTGAAAAGCATTTTGTGCTTCTTGTGTTATCACTCCCCCTTCATAACCAACCAATGCTAAACCATATCCTACAAGTCTGGGAGCTGTTTCTCCATTCAAACGAAGTGCGTCTAAATAAGTATTCACAGCCTCTTGAAAAAAGCTTTCTTCGAGATACCCTACCGCTAACGCATCTGCTAGCTTACCATCATGAGGTGCACGGAAAAAAAGCACTTGTAAACGAATAAGCTTTTCTTGCTTACTGAGAGTTTTAGGATCCTTATCCATTAATTCGCTAAAAAAATAACTTTTCACTTCTGGATTGCCTGTCAGGCCATAAATATTCCATGTCATAAGAAGAACAAACAAAATACTTAAAGCCTTAAGAATATTTCTTTTTTTATAATGCATATAAAGCTTGTTAAACTCAATCGTATGCTTATGACTTCTATAACCATCCACGATTTGAACTTTCCATTTTTTCTTTATCTCATCGTCAAAACGTAGTGAAAGAAAAAGAATACTTGCCAGTAAAGTCAGAAAAAATGCTGCAAAAATTAATAAGAGCATATCATTTTTTTCCAATACGAACAGAGAATAACTCGCTTACATTTTACCCTCTTCATGAGAAGAGTGATATGAATTGATAAAAATTTATCTTTTCATGGAAAATATTATAAAATCTATTGTACATGGTTATTATATATTCAATTAAACAAAGAAACTAAAAAAATGTTTCCCTACTCTTTATGTATTGTCTGAAAATACTGCTTTACAAACTTTATAGACATTTCTTTCTTAAGGAGAAAATATGTTATTCTCCCATCTTAGGTAATAAAACTTTTGCATACAACCCACCCAAATCAGAACGTGATAAAAAGAGATTTCCACCATATTCACTGACCATATCTGAAACAATTGCTAACCCTAAGCCTGCCCCCAGTTTACTTTCATTAAACCGCCTCCCTCTTTTTAATGCTTCATCCATTTTGTCTTCTGTTAGACCAGGACCATCATCTTCTACAAAGATACTGAAATATTCTGTTTCTTCAACATTTTCTTCTAAACAACAAGAGATCAAAACCTTTGCTCGAGACCACTGAGTAGCATTTTCAATCAAATTCCCTATAATTTCTTCTAAGTCTTCCTTCTCTCCAGAAAAAACAATATCATCAACATCCATAATAAATTGAATTTGTTTTTCAGGATTAAGCTTTTTCATAACCCGCACCAAACGTTCAAGCACACTGCGAACAGACGTATGATAGATAATACTATCGCATTGTGCTGCAATCCGCGCACGCTGAAGATAATGATTGATTTGAGCTTGCATCATTTGCGTTTGCTCTCTCAACAAACAAGCCTTTTCTCCACGCATCTTATCTGTCTCATTCATAATCACGGATAGAGGCGTCTTCAATGAATGCGCAAGATTACCAACCTGTGTGCGAAATCGCTCAATAATACGCTGATTATTATTAATGAGAGCATTCATCTCTTGTACAAGCGGCATCACTTCGCTTACTAAATCCGTATTCACATAATGAACTCTTCCTTCGCGAATATCATTCAATGCACGTCGAATAAGCTTCAACGGTTGAAAACTAAAGAAAATAATAGCAATATTAATAAGAACACTCCCGATACCGAAACTCCAAAGAAAAATTTGCAAAGTTCGCTTAAATTCCTTTACCTGGGCATGAGCTTCATCGATATTCCCAACAAGCCGAAAACGTGCAATATGATTTTTATTATCAAGAACAACATCACTCTCAATCACTTGTAGCTTTTGACCATTGTTCCCCGTTATCCGATAAGAGCGAAAGAATTTATTGTTAAAAGGTATATCAACATCACTTGGTGTAAATATCTCGCCTGTTCCCAATGAGGGGGATGTCAATCTTCCTTTTAAATTATGGGATATCGCAACAACTTCCCAATACCATCCTGTTGTTGGATCAGAATAACGAATATCATCAATCCCAGCCCCTCCTCTTAAAGTACCTTCTGATGACACCGTCACTGTTGCAATAAGACTGTAGAGTTGAGCAGAAAGGATACGCTCTAGGCTTTGTTCAGTCGAACGCTTATAAAATAAAATACTTACTGCAGAAATCGATAAAAGAGAAATAACAACCCATAATGTTGATAAGATCATAACACGTAAACTGAGAGATCGAGTAATTACAAAAAAGAACCTCCTATACCAATTATTCTCTTCGAAAATAGTCATTAATCACCTCGCGTTCTCACGCGATATCCCATTCCTCGAATAGTTTCAATCAAATCCACTCCAAGCTTTTTCCGTAACCGACCTACAAAGACTTCCACTGTATTCGAGTCCTTATCAAAATCCTGATCATAAAGATGTTCAGTAAGCTCTGTTCTTGAAATGACCCTGTCACAATGATGCATGAGATACGAAAGCAGTCTGAATTCATAAGATGTTAGTTTAATCAATTGACCATCCACAAAAACACGAGACGTCTTTGTATCCAACAAAACATTTCCGCAACATAATGCACTCGTCGCATGTCCCGTAGTGCGACGAATTAATGCTCGCAAGCGCGCCATCACTTCCTCCAAATGAAATGGCTTCACAACATAATCGTCAGCTCCAGCATCAATACCGTGCACCTTATCAGACCAACGGTCTCGCGCTGTTAGCATTAAAACAGGCATGGAGATCCCTTCTTGACGCCACTTTTCAACAACACTAATACCATCAATCTGCGGTAAACCTATATCAAGTATCACCGCATCGTAAGACTCTGTGCTACCTAAAAAATAAGCCTCTTCACCATCGAAAGCACTATCGGAAACATATCCTGCACGTCTTACAGCTTCTGCTAATTGATGGTGAAGATTCCGATCATCTTCAACAATTAAGATACGCATCACAACACCATCTGCTAAAGACTAATCAGCAGGAACAAAAAACTCAACACGACGTAACTTTTCACCATTACGGGCTGGTACAACAACCACAATTGCACACATGTCCTTTCCATCCTGAACAACCGGTTTTGAACGGACGAGAACCCCGCTCTCTTGGGCGGCAGCCTTCTTACCTACTTCAGCACACCCAGAAGCTAGAACAGAATCTGCTTCTAAAAAAGCTGCTATTATTACGAACAAGAATTTTTTTTTCATCATAAATATTTCAGTAACCCATCTCCTCTCTTCCTTGATAAAGGATAAAAGAAATAATGGTTTTTTTTGGTCGATTAAAAAATCACAAATGAAAACAATTTATCCTCTATCTTACAGAAGAACATATTAACATTACTCCAAATTTTTAAAAAATCAAAAAAATATTTTTAATAATGAGAATAAAATTTATTCAATAAAATAATAAAATATTAATATACTATCTTACAAAAAATGCATAATTCTAAAACAAATTCTTTCTCTGTTAGAACTATAGAAAAAAAATACTTCTACTCCATATAATTATTGTAGATTTGTTTGGTTGTATTGCTTTGCCATAGGCTCTCTTTAAATGTTTGATTTTTTAAAAAAAAAGAAAGGGCAACACCGTAAGCCATTTCATAGTCCTGCTCTCATTGAATTAGACGCACGATTAGACACAGCGCTTTATCACATTCGTTCTGCTAACAGTTTTTTCTGGAAAAAGGCAAAAATCGTCTCACAAAATTTTCATCTTCAAGGATGGAAACGTTTTATCGTTGAAGTTCTCGATGAAATACTAACATTAGGGTTGATGGGATTTACTCTTTTTACCATTTTTGGCATTTCTGTTTTTGAACTGACCAAAACAGATTGGTCTTCTCCTAAAAACTTTTCCATTCTTTTTCTAGATCGCTATGGAAATTCCATTGGGCACCGTGGTGCACTGCCGGCAATCTCTGTCCCCGTTGAAGAAATGCCTGACACTGTCATTAAAGCGGTTCTTGCTACAGAAGACCGTCGTTTTTTTGATCATTGGGGTATTGATTTTCAAGGACTTACACGGGCAATTTCACAAAATATGCAAGCTAAAGGTGTGGTGCAAGGTGGTTCAACTCTCACACAACAATTGGCTAAAAATTTATTTTTAACAAACGAAAGAACCATAACACGTAAAATCAAAGAAGCTTATCTTGCTCTTTGGCTAGAAGCAAATTTTAGCAAAAAGCAGATTTTACAACTTTATCTTGACCGAGCCTATATGGGAGGAAACAATTTTGGTATTGCCGCAGCGGCAAAATTTTATTTTGGAAAAAACATACGTCATGTATCTTTAAGTGAATCTGCTATGTTAGCAGGACTCTTTAAAGCTCCAACAAAATATGCTCCTCATAGTCATCTCTTTGCTGCTCAAACACGTGCCAATGTCGTCCTTTCTAATCTTGTTAATAGTGGCTTTATGACGAAGAGTCAGATTATCAATGCGCATCGCCACCCTGCTAGAGCACTTCCCCAAATAGAAAATAATCAGCCTGATTATTTTCTTGATTGGGCATTCGAGGAAGTCAAAAAAATGCGTAATCAACTTCCAAGCCATAGTTTAATCATTCAAACGACCCTTGATCCGAATATTCAAAAAGCAGCAGAAGAATCAATTGCATATCATTTACATCAATATGGTCAACAATATCGCGTAACACAAGCTGCCACTGTTATACTCGATAATAATGGTGCCGTATGTGCAATTGTTGGAGGACTGAATTATAAAAAGAGCCAATTTAACAGAGCGACACAAGGAGGACGGCAAACTGGTTCTTCATTCAAACCTTATGTTTACGCAATCGCACTGGAACACGGTCTATCTCCCTCAACAATCGTTTTAGATGCTCCCATCAATTGGGGAGGTTGGACACCAAAAAATAATTCTGGTCGTTATTTGGGGAAAATTGATTTAGCAACAGCTTTAGCTTTTTCCATTAATACAGTCCCTGTGTATCTCACCTATCAATATCTTAACCGCGATACCCAACCTATTGTAGATCTCATCAAGAATATGGGGATTAACGCGCATATTTTATCACACAAAACGATGGTTCTTGGCACTTCCAACATGACCCCCATGGATCAAGCAACTGGCTTTAATGTCTTTGCGAATGGCGGGATAGCTGGTAATCGGCATGGGTTCACGCAAATCAGAACAATCGATGGGCGTGTGGTATGGGATTTCAAGCATAACGGAAATAAGTTACACCGAGTTCTCAGCAGACAATCAACTGCTTATATGAACCAAATGATGGTGGGTGTCACAACACGAGGGTCTGGTAAGCGTGCTGCTCTGCCCATGACTCTTGTCGCTGGGAAAACTGGAACATCACAATCCTATCGTGATGCTTGGTTTGTTGGCTTTACAGGCAATTATACTGGAGCGGTATGGATGGGAAATGATAACTTTTCACCGATGAATCGTGCTTTTGGGGGTGGCGTTCCTGCCATGATATGGCATCGCATCATGCTTACTGCACACCAAAATATTATGCTCAAACAACTCTATGGTGTTAAAAGTTCTCTTCTTCCTTATCATCCCCCAATACTTTCCTCCCATGCAGATTCTGAATTTTTTTCCCCAATACCCTCTACGCTTTCTCCTGAAACATTGAATATCGTGCGATTGATTAACAAAGATCTGAAAAAAACATCTGCAATTTCTGTGAAGATGAAAACAACTGGAGATTCAACATTTTGAATTCAAGATATTCACTGATGTTTTTTAATATCACCATTTTCTTTTTTATCGTCACTTTTTCCATTTTATGTGGAAAACTGAGTGTTGATTATGTGCTCAATTCCTTTCCTCATTTTGGACGCTTCACAATTGGAAAATGGAGTGCTTATCCACAAGTGGGAACCGCCAATATGGACCCTTACACTCGCGCCCGCACGGCCAAACGAGGCATAGTTTCACTCGAACGCACTGAAGGTCTTCAATTCCAGATTTGGCAAGATAACCAAGGACGTCCACTCCATCCGCACTGTCATTATTTGCTCAAAGGCACCATCCCTGAAACCCGTCTTTTTACCCTTTATACAGCTAACAAATCCCTTAAACCCTATACTTCATCTAAAGAAATCCCTTTTGAACTCCACACGAACGCTATTACTTATGAACATGATGGCTCATTGCGCATCAATATTTCACCTACACCGCAAGCCGGTAATTGGCTTGCAGCAATTAGTCAAAAAGAATTTGGGCTTATTCTTACCTTATACGATACCTCAATCATTTCTGCAACGGCACTACAAAAGCTTACGATGCCCTCAATAGAACAAATTCCATCAGGACAAATAAATTGTGACTAGATTTATTCATACCGCACTTCTTGCAATCATTGGCGCTATCATTGTTCATATTTGCGTTTTATTTCTAATCCCCTATTGGGCACAAAATAATATATGGACAACTCTTAAAAAATCTGGATTCCCTTATCAATTTGTTGACTTTACTCCCAATAATCCTATTCAACAATTTGCTGATCCACTCTTTCTTCTTAAAGTCTGTAGATTTAATCTTGAAAATGGACCTGTTCATTTAAAAGCTTCGAAAACACGACAATTTTGGTCACTGGCAGCCTACACACACAACGGAATTATTTTCTACAGCCTTAATGACCGAACAGCCCCTGATAATACACTCGATCTTATTATTGGAAAACCAATACAAATAATAGAACTCAAAAAATCAAAACCTAAAAAAAATGCCAATTCAGTTTTGGTTGCTAAAAATTTGAATGAAGGTTTTGTCATTTTACGTATTTTTGCCCCTTCTTCACTAGCAAAAAAAGAAAGTGAAGCTTTCCTTTCATCTGCAACCTGCCGCATATTTTATGAATAAAAACGGACTAACCTCTCATTTGTACAACACCTTACTTTCTATACAAAATAAACGAAGCCTATCAAAATGGTTATCTTTTTTCTCTATTAATCGAATACTCGAATTCAGGTTTGTCTGATTGTAGATCCCTAAATTTTTTATTGAGATAGAATGAAATCTCTATTGCACATCATCATACCATATTTGATACGCATTATCTGACAGAAAAAACTCCCCGCGATTAGAAGAGCAAAATCAAAATTCTAAATAAATATGCTGCTAACAACCGTAAAACTTGTTATTTGAGTTTATTTCTTTTTATTTACAAACATTCCCATACAATTCGCATCAATCACATGATAAACTATAGAAGAAATACTGATTACTTTCAATGAAGTGCTAAAATAATCGCTGGAAACTTATAACACATTACGCATCCTTGACCTCAAAAATAAGTGCTTTATTTTTGTCTTATAAGCAGAAGCTTTTCGTAAGGTATGCACTCTGAAAAAAAACTTGGCTTATAGTTTACAATTGAGGGGAAAAACTTCATGAAGAAGAGATATGTTCAGTTCGTTTCAAGAGCAGCGGTATGGTCCCCTCGATTTGGTGGATTGGCGTTCTTTATTTTATTATTTTCAGTCATTTTACAACGTTTTTCCGTCATTAACGTAACCGACTTCATAATTTTGATAGGCATCTCTACTGGCTGTGTAATTATTTCTCTTTTTCTTGCTTTAAAAGCACTTTACAGCTTATGGGTCTATGGAGCCCTAGGGGGAATGAAAGCTTTAAAAGGGATCATTTATTCATTAATAACTGCTACACCATTGATGTTATTTTTTGGACTTTGGTTTACCTTCCCGGCTCTTTACGATATTTCTACCGATACACAAAACCCGCCAGCTTTTTTTCGCACAATACGTCCCAGCGATGCTTTACCGCTTAAAAGTGTTTTGACTGAACAAACAACATTACAGATGTCACAATGGCCAGAAATATCGGGGCGCCGTTATGATGGCTCACCTGAGCGTATTCGCGAATCTGTTCTCAATGTTTTAGCAACCTATGATTGGCCTGTTGTGGCTCAAAGAAAGTTTCAAGGTGAAGAAGATGCGCTTTATATTGAAACAATAGCAAAAACTTTTTACCTTGGTTTCATTTCAGATATTGTGATACGCTTAACTGATGAAGGTGATACCACCTTTGTTGATATGCGCTCTGCTTCTCGTTATTTGCCTAGAGATTTGGGAACGAATGCTGCTTTTATTATCGATTTTATGGATGCACTTGATACAGAAATCGCATCACTTCCTCTTTATCAAGATGATGAGTAGAAACTTGTACTTAGCTTCCGACAGAAAAATCTCTACCAACCTATCATTTGTTTCCACTATTATTACTGAAAGTGCTTTTACTCTTTCAAGATAAAGCTTTTAAAAGAAAATATCTCAATCCTAAATTATTTCATAACAAAAATATTATTTTGTATATCATTGAATGTTTTTCTTTAAAGTATTTTAATTATTAATATATATTAATTATAAACACATTATCTATTAAATAATAAAAATGATTTATTTTATTAAATTAAGTAAATCTATAATATATGACAATAAAAAATAATTTAACTAATAAGTAAATAATATAATTAAAATATCCATTGTTCATCCTTCTTATAAGCGGGAAAGAGTGCTGGCGACTTATTCCTTTAGGAAAATACAAATGTCTAAAAATCTCTTTATATCCTGCACAGCTGTTGCAACAATCCTATTGTTGGGCGCACACTTTAACGCGCAGGCTGAAATCCTTAAGGATCAAAAAGGAAAAACAATTATAGAGTCTAAAAAAAGTTACGAGAGTATTTCTGCAGAAAACGGTGGAACAATCTATGGTATTGATTTAACTCTCGTCGGTCCTAGTATCCCAGGTGCTGGTGTTGTAAGTGCTGTCTATAGTAGTCTCGACGATAACACACCTAGAAGCACGATTGAATTATATAGAAATACAACTGTTAAAAGCACTAACAACGGTCTTGTTGCATACGATAATGGTACGATAAAAATGACCGGTGGTACTATTGATTCAAAATCATCGATGGCAGCGAGTGCTCAGGATAAAAATGCCTTTATTCAGTTAGATCATGTAACCATTAATGCAGGATACATAAGTCTTGCTATACACCACAATGGCATAGGGTATATGACAGGGGGATCCATTACTTCTGCAAATGATGGTGTTGATCTCCTTATTAACGGATCTCCTGATACTCAACTAGAAAATGTTAAGTTGGAAAATGTGAAGATTAATGCCGGCGCACATGGAATAAATAACTATAATTATAATGCCACTTAAAAAAACGTAACTATTACGAGCAAAATTTCAGCTATATATTCATTTTCAGTTGACAACTCGCTAATAACGGTATCTGGTGGATCCTTGCAAGGAGATATAAAAGGAATAGAGGCTTCATACAGATCTACGATCATTCTAAATGATCATGTTAATGTTATATCTAATGATTCTGCACTCTATGCAGAAAACTATAATGGACAGATCGTGATGACTGGGGGAAGCGTAGAGGGATATCGTAAAATCTTTAAATCGCTTTGTACGGTGCCTTTTTGTCGATTTAAACACATACCTAATCCCAAAATGATCACCACTTTTCACGATTTTGTTAACTTGCAATGTTTTTCACTGTTCTCCCAAGACCATTTAAAGTTTCTTCAAGCTCTTGCTTGTGAACAAGCGTTAGTGGTCTAAAATGCTCTTTCGCTGTTTTTTCTTTGAGTGCTTTCTCACGTGTGTTTTCAATTGCTCTACGTACACTTTCGGCTTTTGAAAGAAGGGTGTTTTCTACTGTCTGGCAATAAGCTAAAAGCTCTCCACAAGTTGGCATAAATGTTTTTGATATCCCAATTGCTTGACCAGTTACGATATCTTCGACACCCTTTTTCAGAGCATATGCTGAAATTTTTTCCAGCATCATGCTATAGGATAGGACAACGGCTTTGGAATCTGTGTTCGCAGGGACTCTCATGCTTGAGAGTAGGA